>JAHJLI010000008.1 GCA_018821785.1 Pseudomonadota bacterium | reverse complement strand
CGGCAAGAAGTTCGGCGATCTCGGTGGAAGGGGTGATCGGGTAGCCGGCAAAAAATTCCACGCCTGCGTAGAGGGCTCCTTCGACGCAGGCCTCGTTGCCTTGGATAAATTTAATGCTATTGTTCATTGTCGTCACCTTCGTCGGTCAGCACCTCGATCGCCAGATCGGGACACCGAAATTCACAGAGACGACAGCAGATGCATCCCTCGGGGCGCACCGCAATCGCCTTTTCCCTGGAGTCAAGTTCCAGCACCTTTTTTGGACAAAAACCAATACAGATGCCGCAGCCTTTGCACCAATCCCGGTTGATCACTAGCTCTTTGAGCCTTTTTTTAGCCATACAGCCAACCTCTTTCTTCGTTTGTTGAAAAATCCCGGCTCAGCGCTAAATTTTTTGATATTTGCCTGCCACAGGGATGACGTATTCCCCCCCCTTGGATGATGGGAGGTTGGGGTGGAAGGTAGCAAAAAACATACCGAGTTGGCTTATGGCAGAAAGGAAAACAACTATTATCTGGTAATACGCTGATATGGTGTAGATATTTAAGGTTTTCGGATGGGTTCCTTACTCGATTCAACTGGCGGATGAGAGATATCGCATGGAGTGTTCTGATTATTTCATCAATCGGACCAGGAATAGACTGGATAAATTGCTAAAAAGATCATTGAGTACAGACTATTATGAATATTTTGAGCATTTACTCAATTTTTTGAAAGAAATAAAAGCAACATCAGAAGGAGAAGGCAAGATTGTCCCCAGATAGAGTGGAAAACGTTAGGGAGCCAGTGTTTCACCCGGTTTTATCGCGGCGGGAAAGAAGAGATGGGGGAAAACATCAGTATTCAAGTTAATGATGAAAGGTTGAGCATATGGTGGAATTCTTTCTGAAGATGCAATTCCCCCTTCCGGCATCTAAGTGGTTTGAAAGTTGTAATAGTGGAGGGTGAAGAAGGTTGCACGGCAGAGGATCACCCGTTTTTACGTAAAAGAGTAAGAATGGAAGAGAGATGTTTCCATGATGGCGATGTTTGGCGACTGCTTTTTGCCTCTATTGTGGTTATTAAATATAGGTGTTAAAACATTGTAGAAAGGTGATAAAATATAATTTCTCCTTTCAAGGAATATTCGAGATAGAACAAAAATATTTTTTGCTGTTGAAAGATATTATTTTGATATTGACTTAAACGTTAAGGTGAGATATACAGAATAAGAGGACGAGAGATTAACGTAAACGTTATCATAACCAGGTCAGCAACAACAGTTTAAAGGGAGCAAGGAACATATGAGCATGATGTCATATCAGTCAATCCCGGCAGTAGTCAGAGACAACGCTAAAAAGTATGCCAAGAAAACTGCGATCAGTTACAAAAAGAAAGGGGTTTATCATTCGCTGACCTATGAAGAGTTTTTTGAACGGGTTCTGTTGCTGGCAAGAGGCTTGCGCAAGTTTGGGATGACACCGGGAGATAAGGTGGCCATCTTTTCCGAAAACCGTCTTGGCTGGGCGATTTCCGATTTTGGTATTCAGTGCGCCGGTGGCATCACTGTGCCGATTTATGCGACCAATACCGGCAAACAAGCTGCCTACGTCATCAACCATTGCGAAGCGAGGATAGTCTTCTGCTCTACCCAGGCCCAATATGAAAAACTCTATTTGATCAAGGATGAGCTTCCCAATGTCGATCTGGTGGTTTCCTTTGAAAGTTTCTTGGGACATCGTTCTTTTCCGGTTTTTACTCAATACCAGGTGTCCGACATCGACACCCCCCTTTCCGATGAGGATCGTCAGCAGATTGAAGATCAGATCACCCAAATCACCCCCGAAGACCTGATCACCATCATCTACACCTCTGGAACCACAGGCCCGCCGAAGGGAGTGCTTCTGACTCAGCGTAATATCATGATCAATGTCGAATACGCTATCGAGCAACTCGGCATGGCGCAGGAGAATATGACAACCCTCAGTTTTCTGCCCCTCAGCCATGTCCTGGAGCGAACCGGCAGCTATTATAATACGCTGATGAACGGCAATCATTTCGTCTTTGCTGAAAGTCCTTTGACGGTTATGGATAATATGGCGGAGGTACGACCGACCGCTATGGTCAGTGTTCCAAGGTTGTTTGAGAAAATTTATTCCCGTATTCATGAGGGTGTCAGCCAGATGCCGCCTGCTCGCCAGAAAATCTTTAATCGGGCAATTGAGATAGGACGGGAGTATGTCAATAAAAAATACATTACCAAAGAACCCCTTGGGCTGCTCAGTCTGAAATATAAACTCTTTGACAAGCTGGTCTTCGCTAAGATTCGTGCTCGGTTCGGCGGCAGGCTTTCTTATTTTCTGTGTGGCGGGGCACCGCTCGATAAGACCATCTGTGAGTTCATGTGGATCATCGGTCTTCCGGTTTATAACGGTTATGGCCTGACCGAGACCAGTCCCTGTGTAACCATCAGCGGTGCCCGCGAAGTACGCTTTGACTCGGTCGGCATTGCAGTGCGCGAGACGGAGTTGAAGCTTGAGCCGGACGGTGAACTGCTGGTCAAGGGGCCGCAGGTCATGCGCGGCTATTATAAAAACGATGAAGCAACGCTCGACTCCATTCAAGACGGCTGGTTCAGAACCGGGGATATTGCCAAGATCGATGAACAGGGCTTTGTCTATATCGTCGACCGCAAGAAGGAATTGATCGTCACCGCCGGCGGCAAGAACATCGCCCCCCAGCCCATCGAAAACGAGTTGAAACTTGATAAATATATCTCCCAGGCGATTGTCTTCGGCGACCTCAAACCCTACCTGGTTGCGGTTATCACGGCAAATATCGAAACACTTGAGGTCTACGCAAAGGAAGAGAAGATCAGCTATAAAGACAATGATGAGCTAGTGCAGAACCCCAAGGTGAAGGAACTGTTTGCGACCCGTATCAAGGAATTGAACAAGAGTTATCCACCGTACAAGACAATAAAATTCTTTGCCGTCATTGCCAATGACTTCTCAATCGAAGGCGGGGAGCTTACTCCCACCCTGAAGTTGAAACGCAAGGTTATTCTCGAGAAATACAAAGATATTATTGAGGACCTGTATGCAAGCAAGGGTGCTGGCAGTAGTGCACAACAGAAAAAATAGAGCACCCTTTTGAGATAAAAAATTACAAACCAAAGTTATAAGAATCTAACCCCGGTCAACGGGATAACTACCTTAACGAAATTCGTTTATAAAAAACAAGAAACGAATTTCTAAGGTACTAAACGGAGAAATAACATGAGGCAAATTAATCGAGTAGCCGTACTTGGCGCCGGAGTAATGGGGGCCACCATTGCCGCTCATCTCGCCAATGCGGGATTGGAAATTCTTTTGCTTGACATCGTTCCTAAAGGACTGGACAAGCAGGAAGAAGCGCAGGGATTGACCCTCGAGAGCCCGGTCGTTCGCAACCGGATCGCCAGAAACGGCCTGCAGGGCTTGCTGAAGATGAAACCCGCACCTTTTTACCTGAGTCAGTATGCGGGCCAGATTCAGGTCGGCAACCTGGTCGATGACCTAGGGAAATTAAAGGAATGTGATTGGATCATTGAGGTGGTCGTCGAATATATGCCGATCAAGCTCGACCTCCTGCAAAAACTCGTGCCAAACCTTGCTCCCGGTGCGATACTCACCACCAATACCAGCGGTCTTTCGGTCAACGAAATGGCGGCGGTATTACCAGCCGAGGTGCGGAAAAACTTCCTTGCTACCCATTTCTTCAATCCACCCCGCTATATGCGCCTCATGGAGCTGGTTCCCTGCAAGGAAACCGACCCGGCGATTATGCAGGGCATGGCCGACTTCATCAGCAAGCGGCTCGGCAAGGGCATTGTCTACGCCAAGGATACCACCAACTTTATCGCCAACCGCATCGGCACCTATGCTATTTATAAGGGTATCGAACACATGGTGGCGATGGGCATGACCGTCGAAGAGGTTGACTCCATCGCCGGTCAGGCTACTGCCAGGCCCAAGAGCGCCGCCTTCCGCACAGCCGATCTGGTCGGCCTCGATACCCTCGGTCACGTCGGCACCAACTCCCATGATCTCCTGCCCAATGACGAAGAACGCCATGTCTTCAAGATGCCGGATTTCATGAAGAAGATGATCGACGGCGGCCTCCTTGGCAACAAGAGCGGTGGTGGTTTCTATAAAAAAGAGATGGTCGGCGGCAAGAAGGCCCTCTTCTACTACGATTATACAACCGGTGACTATAAGCCCCTGGCCAAGCCGAAATTCGCCTCCGCCCTGGCCGTCAAGCAGGTCGATGGTCCCGGCCAGAAGGTGAAGATGGTCATCGGCGGCAGCGATAAAGGCGCCGAGTTCGCCTGGAAGAGTATCCGTGACACCCTCATTTATGCGGTCAACCGCATCCCTGAGATAGCCGATGACGTGGTTAATGTCGATAACGCCATGCGCTGGGGCTTCAACTGGGAGATCGGTCCCTTTGAAATGTTTGATGCCATTGGCGTTGAGGATTTTGTCAAACGGGCGGAAAAAGAGGGCATCAAGGTGCCGGAGAGCCTCAAAGGAATCACCTCTTTTTATCGTTACGATGAGAAGGGTGGCAAGCAATACTTCGATCTGGCAAAGCGCGAATACGTTCCGGTGCCAGTAAAAGACGGGGAAATTCGTCTTGAGATTCTGAGGAAAGCCGGCAAGGTGGTGGAGAAAAACGCCAGCTGTTCGGTGGTCGATCTCGGCGACGGCGTCTTTGGCTTTGAGTTCCATTCGAAGATGAATGCCATCAGCGGCGACATCCTGGCCATGACCCACAAGGCCATCAAACGTGCGGAAGAAGAGGGCGTCGGCTTGGTTATTGCTAACCAGGGCGCAAATTTTTCGGTCGGTGCCAATTTAATGATGATGGCCGTGGCCCTTGCCGAAGGCGCCTATGACGATATCAACATGGTTCTGCGGGCCTTCCAGAAGGCAACCATGGCGGTGAAATACGCCAAGGTGCCAGTGGTTGCCGCACCATTTGGCATGACCCTTGGTGGCGGGGCGGAATTCTGTCTCCATGCTGACGCAGTCAACGCCTATTCGGAAACCTATATGGGATTGGTTGAGATTGGTGTCGGGCTTCTGCCCGGCGGCGGTGGCACAAAGGAAATGAGCATGCGCGCAATTCAGCTGGCGCAGCAGTTCAATACCGATGTTCAACCCTTTATCATCAAGAACTTCCAGCAGCTGGCCATGGCAAAAGTGTCCATGGGTGCCGCCGAACTGTTCCCTATGGATTATATGCAGAACGGTGACAGCATCACCATGGATATCGACCGGTTGATCGGTGATGCCAAGCAGAAGGTTCTTGCTCTCGCGGTCAATTATCGTCCGAAGCGTCCGGTAGAGAATCTTCCGGCTCCGGGCCGTGGCATTGCCGCTGCCATCAAGAGCCAGCTGTGGAATATGAAGATGGGTAATTTTATAACCGACTATGAGGCAGAGATGGGGGCAATAATCGCCCAGGTCATGTGCGGCGGCGATGTCAATGCCGGCACTCTGATCAGTGAAGACTACCTCCTCCAGCTTGAGCGGGAAAACTTCCTGAAACTCATCAGCAACAAGAAAACCGTTGAGCGTATCCAACATATGCTGAAGACCGGCAAGCCGTTGCGGAATTAGGCGTTTAGAATAATTTTTCCGCACGCTTCCCGCGGCAAAATTTTCGTAGTACGTCGATTCCGCTTGGGCGCGATAACCCAGCTTAAAAGATCACCCAACAAGGGAGTATCAAAATGAAAAAAGCATATATATTGGCAAGCTACCGAACTCCGGGCTGCCGGGCAAATAAAGGAAAACTGAAAGATGTACGGCCGGATGATCTGGCGGCCCTGGCGATCAGAGGGCTAGTTGAGCGTACCGGGATCGACCCGATGACCATCAATGATGTCTATCTTGGCTGCGCCTTCCCCGAGGCCGAACAGGGCATGAATGTCGGCCGGGTAGCGGCCATGAAGGCCGGCCTGCCGGTTGAGGTGCCTGGCCTGACCGTCAACCGTTTTTGTTCGGCCGGACTACAGACCATAGCCATGGCCGCCGAGCGGGTTATGAGTGGCTTTGCCGACTGTATTGTAGCCGGCGGAGTAGAATCAATGTCCTGCGTTCCACTTGGCGGACTGAAATACAGTGCCAATCCGGGCATGATGGTAGACTGGCCCGAGGCATTCGCCTCCATGGGAGTTACCGCTGAATTGGTAGCCGAAAAGTACGGTATTGACCGGTTGGCCATGGATACCTTTGCCGTCGCCAGCAACGCCAAGGCTGCCGCAGCCATCGAGGCAGGCAGGTTTGCCGATGAAATTATCCCGGTTGAGATAGAGAAAAATGTCCTGGCAGGTGGCAAGATGCAACGGACCAAGGAACTGGTTACCGTTGATGACGGAGTACGTGCCGGCACTACATTAGAGTCTCTTGCCAAAGTCCGTCCGGCCTTTAAAGTCGGTGGTCCGGTGACCGCCGGCAACTCCTCGCAGATGACCGACGGTGCTGCCGTTGCCCTGGTTGTGTCGGAAGAGTATCTGGAGAAAATCAGCAAGAGCCCGATTGCCCGTTTCCTCGCCTTCTCAGCCAACGGCTGTGCTCCTGAGCTGATGGGAATAGGACCGATCGTGGCGATTCCTGCTGCGCTGAAACTGGCGGGGTTGAAGCAGGAGGATATCCAGCTGATTGAGCTGAACGAGGCCTTTGCCGCCCAGGCCCTGGCGGTCATCAAAACCCTTGGTCTTAATCCAGATATTATCAATGTCAATGGCGGAGCAATTGCCCTTGGTCATCCGCTTGGTTGTACCGGCGCCAAGTTGACCACCACTCTCCTGCACGAGATGGGCCGGAGAAAACTGCGTTACGGCATGGTTTCCATGTGTATTGGCGGTGGCATGGGTGCCGCTGGAATTTTCGAAAGATTATAAAAATCTGTACTCTTCTCAACCTGCGAGGAAACGATAATGGCTATAAAAATAATGAAAGGCGGCGAGTATCTGATTGCCGAAACTCCCTGTGCCGATGTATTCACTCCGGAAGATTTCACCGACGAGCAACGGCAGATGGGCGAGACCGTCGAGCAGTTTCTCACTGCAGAAATCTATCCTAAGACCGAAGAAATCGACAAACAGAATTTCGATATCGTCGTAGAAGGCATGAAGAAATGCGGCGAACTCGGCCTCCTGATGATGGATTCTCCAGAAGAGTACGGCGGGCTGGAACTCGACAAGGCTTCCTCAATGCTGGTCAGCGAAAAAATGTCCCAGGGAGGTTCTTTTTCCGTTGCCTATTCCTGTCATACGGGCATTGGTACTCTACCGCTCGTCTATTACGGCACCAAGGCGCAGAAGGAACAATACTTAGAGAAAATAATCTCCGGCGAATGGTGTGCCGCCTACTGTCTGACCGAACCGGGTTCCGGCAGCGACGCCCTTGGTGCCCAGGCCTCCGCGGTTCTCTCCGATGATGGCAAGTACTATATCCTGAACGGCACCAAGCAGTTTATCACCAACGGCGGCTTTGCCCAACTTTTCACCGTCTTTGCCAAGATCGACAAGGAGCATTTTACCGCCTTCCTCGTTGAGAAGAGCTTCCCCGGTCTGATTGTCGGACCGGAAGAGAAGAAACTCGGCATCAAGGGTTCATCGACAACCCAGATCATCCTCGACAACTGCAAGGTACCGGTTGAAAACCTCCTCGGCGAGAAGGGAAAAGGCCATAAGATTGCCTTCAATGTCCTTAATATCGGTAGGTTCAAGCTTGGTGCAGGTGTTTGCGGCGCCTCGAAAATGGCTATGGTCGCCGGGATCAAATACGCCAATGAGCGTAAGCAGTTCAATACCCCGATTGCCAAATTCGGCGCCATTGCCGAAAAAATTGCTGACTTGACCGCCAATATCTATGCCTCTGAGTCTCTTGTCTATCGTCTTGCTGGGCTCCTCGACCACAAGATTGCGACCATCGATAAGGGCGTCGACAACTACTATGAGGAATATCTGCAGGGTATCGAGGAATATGCTTCCGAGTGCGGAATTGCCAAGGTCTTCTGCAGCGAAGTACTCGCCCGAACTGTCGATGAAGTCCTGCAGATCCATGGCGGCTACGGTTTTTGTGCCGAATATCCGGCCGAGCGTTACTACCGTGACGAGCGGATCAACCGCATCTTCGAAGGCACTAACGAGATCAACCGACTGCTCATTCCGGGCATGATCCTGCGTAAGGCGATGAAAGGCGAGTTGCCGCTCCAGGCCGAAGCGATGAAGGCATTCGAGTCGCTCATGACCCCGAGTTTTGAGGAATTGGACGAGTCCATCCCCTTTGTCAAGGAGAAGGCTCTCATTAAAAATCTCAAGACCCTGTTCCTCATCCTCTCAGGGGTTGGCGTCCAGAAATTCATGGACAAGCTGGTCAATGAGCAGGAGATCCTTATTGCCGCGGCGGACATCGCCATCCAGATTTTTGCCCTGGAAAGCGTAGTCTTGCGGGCTGAGAAAAATCTTGCCAAGGTAAGTGAAGCCAAGCAGGAATTGGTTTTGGCTGCCGTCAAGACCTTTGCCTTTGAGGCCTCGGAGATCGCCGCCAGTTCGGCACGCAAGGGCGCCTTCTATATCGAGGAAGGCGACACCTTGAATATGATTCTCTCAGGTATCAGGCGTTTCGGCAAGTACGACGCCACCGGCCTGCTCGCAGCCAAGCGGACACTCGCCCGGGCTGCCTGCGAAGCGGAAAAATATATATTCTAGGCATTGAATCTTTACCGGTGTCTGCCAATTTTGACAGACACCGGTTTCCCGCCCGGTTTTAAATCCCTACCTGGTAGCTATGTCCGGATTAACGCAGCATACCATCAATACTCCGTATATGGTAGGTCCCATGCACTGCTACTCCGGTGTGCTGGCGGGAGAACCGGTGCTTTTCGATACTGGTCCGCCTACCCCTGAGGCAGAGCGGTATCTGCTGGACCATGTAGATGTGGCAAATCTCCGTCATGTCATCATCACCCATTGTCATATTGATCATTATGGCCTCGCCTCATGGCTTGAACAGAACAGCGATGCCGTAATCTACCTGCCCTATCGGGATTGCCTGAAAATCGCCAACCATGAAAAACGGATCGAGGGGATGCACGATCTCTTGGCCTCTTTGGGTTTCAGCCAAGAGTCACTAGACGAGTTGCGGCAGATTTTCAACAGTGGCCTGTTGTTCCCACCTTTTCCGAAAAAATACCTGGTGGCGGAAAAAGATATCCCGGATCGACTGGGGATTTCCGTGCTCAATTGTCCAGGCCATTCGCAGAGCGATCTTGTGTACGTAGGCGAAGATTGGGCGGTCACCGGAGATACCCTGTTGCGAGGAATTTTTCAATCGCCGCTCCTTGATGTCGATCTTGAGAGTGGAGAGCGGTTTAATAATTACCAAGTGTATTGTGAAACCCTTATCAAACTTGCGAGTTTGCGAGACCGATTGATCCTGCCAGGCCACCGCAAGTCGATTGGCAGTATCGACCATACCCTGCTTTTTTACATTTCAAAACTCCTCCTCCGGGTAGAACAGCTTCGCCCCCATAAAGATGAAAAAAACCTGATTGTGATGATTGAAAAACTGCTGGGCGAACCTCTTAGAGAAGCCTTTCATCTTTATCTTAAAGTATCGGAGGTAGTGTTCATGAAAGACCTCCTTGAACAGCCGGAGATGCTGCGGCGGGCGCTTGCGGAAATTGGTCTTTTTGACCAGGTAAAGGAGTTGTTTCACACCGCCACAGGGCGTTGAAGGAGAACCTATGAACGATCCGTTGTTTACAGAAATATGTATTGGTAAAGTCAAGCTGAAGAATCGCCTGTACATGCCGGCCATGCACCTCAATATGTGCAAAAACTTCCTGGTCACCGAGCAACTGTGTGAGTTTTATCGGGAACGGGCGAAGGGTGGCGTTGGCCTCATCAGCGTCGGCTATGCTACCGTTGACGAATTGTCCGGCACCCCGTCGAATATCGGCGCCCATCTCGATGAACACGTTCCTGGGCTTGCCGCACTCGCTGGTGTCATTCATGAAGGTGGATCAAAAGCCACCGTCCAGCTCAATCATGCCGGGCGTTATAATATGTCTTTTTTTCTCGGCGGCAAAAAACCAGTGGCGCCGTCGCCGGTTCCTTCCCGTCTGACCCGTGAAACCCCAGAAGAGCTAAGCTCTGAGCAAATTCGTGAAACTGTCCGGAGATTTGCAACCGCCGCAAAGCGGGTCCGTGATGCAGGCTTTGACCTCGTTGAGATCCTTGCCGGTACTGGGTATTTGATCAGTGAATTCCTGTCGCCGCTCACCAATAATCGTCTTGACCAATATGGCGGCAGCCTGGAGAACAGGATGCGCTTTGGCTTGGAGGTCATTCGCGGAATTAAGAATCTGGTTGGGGATGATTTTCCCATCCTGGTGCGGATAAACGGCAACGATTTCATGGATGGCGGCATTGGCCCTGCGGAGCTCCTTGAGTTTGCGGTGTCACTGGAGGCTGAAGGCGTTCATGCGCTGTGCATCAATGTCGGCTGGCACGAGGCGCAGGTGCCGCAGATCGTCACCCAAGTGCCGCGCGGCGTCTTTTCCTACCTTGCCCGTGACATCAAGCAACGGGTGTCGGTGCCGGTCATTGCCAGCCATCGCATTAACGATCCGTCCATTGCCAGGTTGCTGGTAGAGGAAGGGTTCTGCGACATGGTTGCCCTCGGCAGGGCCCTCATCGCCGATCCCTTTTTCCCGGAAAAGGCCAGGACCGGACGGGACAAAGAAATTGTCCATTGCGTCGCCTGTGGCCAGGGATGCTTTGACCATGTCTTCAAGATGAAACCGGTGGAGTGTCTTTGCAATCCCCGCGCCGGACATGAATACGAGGTGCAGCCGGGAAAAACCGAAACACCGAAAAAGGTGATGGTGGTTGGCGGCGGTGTGGCTGGCATGTCGGCGGCGATAGCGGCGGCTGAACAGGGCCATCATGTCAGCCTTTTCGAAACCGGTCTGCGGCTTGGCGGGCAGCTGCATCTGGCTGGAGCTCCTCCAGGCCGCGGCGAATTTTTGGTTTTTGCCGAAGACATGGCCTGCCAGGTTGTCCTTCACGGCATCAAGGTGATACTTAATAGATCGGTGGACGGCCAGATCCTGGCGGAGGAAAAACCCGATTTCCTGATTCTGGCAACCGGTGGTGAGCCGATTACTCCGCCTATCCCAGGTGCCCAGCAGGAACATGTGGTTCAGGCATGGGACGTTCTTGCCGGGAAGGCGGTTACCGGCCGCAGGGTGGCGATTGTCGGTGGTGGTTCGGTGGGTATTGAAACTGCCCTGTTCCTCGCCGAAAAGGGTGCGCTGTCCGGTGAAGAAATTAAATTTCTGCTTGTCAACGGGGCAGTTGCTCCGGAAAAATTGTACCAGCTGGCGACGAAGGGAAGCAAAGAAGTGACCGTGGTTGAGATGGTCGACACCCTTGGCAGCAATTTCGGCAAGTCGACTCGCTGGGGCATGCTCCAGGATGTCGGTCGCTACGGGGTGAAGACCCTTACACAGGCCAAGGTTCTTACGATCAGCGATAAAGGTGTTCGCCTGGAACATGACGGCGAGGTCCGAGAATTGGCGGCCGACAGCGTGGTCCTTGCGGTCGGCACCCGCTCGGCCAATCCCCTGCAGAGGGTTGCCGAAGAGTTGGGTATAAGCTGCCAAGTGGTGGGCGATGCCCTGGCTCCGGCCACGGTGTTTGAGGCCAATCACCAGGGCTATAACGCTGGCAGAAATATCGGTTGATCTGCCTGATTTGTTGACAAAACAAAAAAAATACTCCCAGGGAGGATATAAGGTGCAACTTTTAAATCCAAAAAAATATCAACGTAATCACGCCGATACTCGTTCGCGGGAATTGGTTCTGAAAACCATAGATTTCTTTGAAAAAAAAGGCTTGAAGAGTATCAAGGCCGACGATCAGGCGATGATCTGGTACGAAGATTTTCTGCAGTTCATTAAGGAAGAAAAGATCTTTGCCGATTTTCTTACTCCACAAAAGTACAGTCTGGATGGCGGTCGCTGGGACATGTGGCGGATCAGCGAGTTCAACGAGGTGCTTGGTTTCTACGGGCTGTGCTACTGGTATGCCTGGCAGGTGACAATTCTTGGCCTCGGGCCGATCTGGATGGGCAAGAACGAGGAGGTGAAGAAGAAAACCGCCGAACTCCTGGCGGCGGGTGGAATCTTTGCCTTTGGCCTGTCGGAGAGGGCGCACGGCGCCGATCTCTATTCCAGTGAGATGCTCCTGGTTCCCCAGGCGGATGGCAGCTATCTGGCCAGGGGTTCGAAGTATTATATCGGTAACGGCAATTGTGCCGCCCTTGTCTCGACTTTTGCCAAGATTGAAGGGACCGGCGAATACGTTTTCTTCGTGGTCGATCCAAACCATGAAAAGTACCAGTGCGTCAAAAAGATCGATACCTCCGGAGTTCGTCAGGCCTATGTCGCTGAATACACCTTGCACGACTATCCGATTACTGATGCCGATATTTTGTCGCGCGGCGAGCATGCCTGGAACTCCTCGCTCAACACCATCAATATCGGCAAATTTGAGCTGGGTTGTGCCTCCATCGGTATCGCCACCCACTGTTTTTACGAGGCTCTGAACCATGCGGCGGGTCGCAATCTGTATGGCCGCCAAGTCACCGATTTTCCCCATGTGAAAAAGATGTTCACCGAGAGTTATGCTCGGCTGATCGCCATGAAACTGGTGGCCTTCCGCTCGGCGGACTATCTGCGAGCGGCTTCCGATGATGATCGCCGCTACCTGCTCTTCAACCCGATCGTCAAAATGAAGGTCACCGGCCAGGGTGAGAGGGTGGTCAAGTGCCTGCATGAGATCATCGCCGCCAAGGGTTTTGAACAGGACACCTATTTTGAGATGGCCATTCGCGATATTGGCATGCTGCCAAAGCTGGAAGGCACCGAGCATGTCAACATGGCTCTCATCATCAAATTTGTCCGCAGCTATTTTTTTGAGCCGGTTGCCTATCTAGAGGTGGGACAGAGAAACGAGGCCGGAGACGACAGTTATCTCTTCAACCAGAAGACCGGGGGGCTGGCAACCGTCACTTTCCCCGACTACCGGCTGGTCTACGAGGGGGCGAAATCTCCCAATGTCCTGGCGTTCCGGGAGCAGGTTGAGCTGTTCAGAAACCTCCTTGTCACTGCCCCGCCGAGCAAGGAACAGGCCAAAAACATCGATTATATGCTGGCCGCCGGTGAACTTTTCACCCTCATCGTTTATGCCCAGTTGATCCTCGAAAATGCCAAGATCTATTGCACCGATGCCGACGTGCTGGAGCAGATTTTCATTTTTCTGGTCCAGGATTTTTCCACCCATGCCCTGCAGATGATCCTCGGTCAAGACAATTCCGCCGCTCAGGAGGAAATCTTTAACAAAATGATCAAAAAACCTGTTAAGGATGGAGAAGGGTTCGAGCGGGTCTGGCAAACGGTATACGGATTGAACAATCAGTACGTCATGAACCAATAGTTCTGCGGTCCAAGCACATCGGAATCGGCGAAAAGAAGAACGCACAAGGAGCAAAATGGGACATCATCTTGAAGGCAAAAGCAGCATCGTACCACTTATTGACCGCTTGAATAAATATCCCATCGGTCTGCCCGACAGCGACAAGCTGCGGCAGATTCTGGCCATCCTCTTTTCCGAGGAGGAGGCCTTTGTTGCCTCGCGCTTTCCCCTGACTGAGGCGACTCTGCCTGAGCTTGTCCGGGCGACCGGTTGGGAGAGTACCAAACTGAAGGCAATACTTGAGCAGATGGCCGAGAAAGGCCTGGTGATGGATACAACCTATGGTGGTAAAGACTTCTACCTGCTCATGCCTGGATTGATTGGTTTTTTTGAATTAACTTTCATGAAGCAGCGCAACGATCTGCCGGTGGTCGAACTGGCCCAGCTCATGACCGAATATCTCTATGGCGATCCCGAGCAGAAGATGGGCCGGGAATTCTTTACCAGCAAGACGCCTCTTACCCGCTCGCTGCCCTATGAAGAACACGTTCCGGTAAGTTCCCAGGTGGCCACCTATGAAAGCGCCCGGGAGATCGTTAAAAACGCCGGTTACGGCGCCATCGGTATGTGCTATTGCCGACACAAGAAAGAACATCTGAACGAGAGCTGCAAGAAAAAGGCGCCGACCAAGGAAATATGCATCTCCCTTGGAACCGCGGCAAAGTTCATGGTCCGCCGGGGATTTGCCGAACACCGCAGCACCGAACAGCTCCTGGCAATACTCAGCCAGGCGCGGGATCTGCGATTGACCCATATAACCGACAATATTCGCCACAAGCCTTCCTTTATCTGTAACTGCTGCTCCTGCTGCTGCGAATTGCTGGGCGGGGTGCTTATGGGATATCCCATGGGAGTGGCCAAGACCAATTACACCCTGCAGGTTGATTCCGAGACCTGTCTCGGTTGTGGTCTCTGTCAAAAGGCCTGCAATGTTGCGGCACTGGAAACGGTTGGAGTCGATAACGGCAAGAACAAAAAACGTATGCAGGTAATAGGCGACAACTGCCTGGGTTGCGGGGCCTGCATCAGCGCCTGCCCGAGCAACTCGCTGTCATTGGTCCACATTCCCGGCCGTCCGGTGCCACCTGAGAAGAAGAAGGATCTCATGAAGCAAATCCTTAAAGAAAAGAAAAGGTTGACACCTTATATCGTAAGCGGCATAAAGAAGAAGATACGCCGCACATTGGGAATGGGGTAGGTAACGAACTGGGGTTTGCCTGCCTTGTTAGAGCGTCTCGGACTTCGCGACAGGTCCGAGACGCTATTTTTTTTCTCTCCTGTCAGTCCTGCTTTCACCCTCTCGGTCTTTTCCAGATCTTCCTGCAACATTTGCTAAAAATTCGACATCAGCTCCTTCGGCCTCTTTTTTTTATGGCAAAAAAGTTGGGAACCTTTTTCCCTGGCGATTGTGGTATGGGTAAAGGCATGATGCTCAACCTTCAGACGGAAGGGATATGGAAGATCGTGAAATAATCGCGGCGATTAAACGGGGAGAGATCGAGCTCTTCAAGCTCCTTGTGGAGCGCTATCAGCAATCCCTGCTTGGGTTTATCCACAGTGTCACTCGCAATCGTATGCTGACAGAGGACGTAGGTCAGGCTGTTTTTCTCTCGTTTTTCCGGAGCCTGGACCGATACGACGAGACGCTGCACACTCCGGTCGCTGCCTGGCTATTTACGGTAGCCCGTAATCTGGCCATCAATGCTCTCCGGAGAGAGCGGCGTTATGTGGCCGTGGACACCCTTTGTGAGGAGTTAAGTGATCATCGACCAGGACCTCCGGATCTGCTCATTCACCGGGAAGATCGGGCAATACTCGCCCAATGTCTTCTTCGTGTCCCGGAACCGTATCGGACAACTCTGATGGAGAGTCTGCGGGGCCGGTCAATAGAGGAAATAGCTGTCCACGAAATGGTTGTGCCGGGAACGGTGAAATCGCGGTTGGTACGGGCGAGGGAAAAGATCATCGCCCTTTTCAGGGCGGAACTGAAGAGGTGAAAAATGGCTGAATTTATCCCGACAGAGGACTTTGCCGAAAGGGTCATGGTGCAGGTACGCAGAGTCCACCTACGGCAACAGCGCTCGCTGATCCTCATGGAAACGTTGATAAGCATGTTGCCCATCAGGGGCTTGATGGCTGTTGCCGCAGTAGTTGGGGCCATCTGGAACCTGGTCCGTATCGGCATGATGCTGTCGCCGGTTATCTGTAGATGATAGGGGTTTGAGCAGCACAGGATGCCTGTTTGGCAGATCATATAACAAATCAGGGTATTGTTGTCGTCCTTCCAATCCATCAAGAGATGCGCGAGGTGTTACTATGTCGATTACTGCTGCTCGAAAAAACTGGCTGGCCGTTCTCCTCTCTCTGATTATGCCTGGTCTTGGGCAGGTCTATTGCGGGGAGTTGATACGGGGAGGATGTTTTCTGGTCTTTTTTATTTTTTCTCCCCTTTTACTGGCTCGCATCACAGTTATGTTACCAGATTACTGGATGTTGCCGGGAATGGGGGCAGCTGTGGCCCTGGCCCTCACAAGTTATGTCTGGGCTCTTGTCGACGGCTGGAGACTGGCAAGGACCAGCGGAGAATATTACCAGTTGCGCCAGTATAATGGGCCGGTTTATTATCTGGCCCTATGGCTTGTCGGCACAGTCATGATTCTCACCTCTGACCAACACCTGCGAGACAATGCCGTCGAGGCCTATAAAATAGTCGGCAAGAGCATGATGCCCGCAGTATTGCCTGGAGATTACGTACTGGTGAAAAAACCGGCGTATCGCAACCGGGCAGTAAAAAAGGGTGATATCATTATTGCCGTCTATCCGGATGACCGCAGCAAGGCACTCATCCGTCAGATCGCCAGCTTGCCGGGCGAGATCGTCACCGGCCAAGATGGCTCGACTTATTCAGTGCCGCACGGCACTGTCATGGTCAAGGGATCCAGCAAAGAGGCCATCGATAGCTCTACCTTCGGACCGCTCGACATGCGGGATATCGTCGGCAGAGTCACCCAGATCTATTTTTCGTGGGATGACGGCACTGTGAGATGGGCACGCATCGCAGTCCTCATCAACTCCTGAAATTCTAGGTCGTTGCAGAGGGAAGCTGGCTATGGCATAAATTGAATGCGTAAACTCTTTAAATAATACATGAATTTTCGTCATGCTTGCCGGCTTGGTGCACACAAACTACAAGGAGATGCTGATGATTTACGATATATTGGAAAACACTGATCGTTATGCAGCCCTGCATGATGGCTTTGGCAAGGCCTTTGCCTTTCTCAGACGTTCGGATTTACTGGAGTTGGCGGTGGACAAATACGCCATTGATGGAGATCGGGTTTTTGCAATGGTGGCAAGAGACCAAGGGCGCAGCAAGGATGAGGGGCTGTTGGAGGTGCACGAAAAATATATTGATATTCAGATGGTGCTGTCCGGCATTGATGAAATGGGGTGGAAGCCGAAATCTCATTGCCTAAAGCCGACAGGGCCGTACGACCATGACGGGGATATTCGCTTCTACGCCGATCCGCCTGCCGCTTGGTTACCGGTTGAATTGGGGATGTTTGCAGTCTTCTTTCCTGAGGATGCCCATCTGCCGTTGATCTCGTCCGGGTTGATCCACAAGGTTGTGGTCAAGGTGGCGGTGGGGAAAGGCTGACTGGGAAGATAGTCGAACGGATTCAGTGATACCGTCGTGTGCAAAGGAAGCATCTTGATGAAATTCTATTTCTACGCTCTCGGGGCAATTCTCTGCTGGTCGAGCCTTCCGGCAGCGACAGGTTCAGGTCTGAAGGAGCTTTCCACAGAGGAGCTGATGTTTTACAGTTTTGTCAGTGCCGCTGCCTTCCTCTATCTCCTGGATCTTATCACCCTGCGGACCGTCAAGGTATACCTGCCGGGGCTGAAGGCGTCGCTTATGGGGGTGTGGGGCATATTTCTCTACCACTATATCTACTATTTGGCCCTCAACAGTGCACCACTTGCCGAAGGGGCGATCCTAGCCACCACCTGGTCGTTCTGGATTGTGGTATTTTCCTCCCTGCTGCTTTTTAAAAAACTTAAGCTTTCCATCGTGGTCACCGCTCTGGTCGGGTTGTTTGGTGCGGGCCTGGTGATCAGCTCCGGCAAGGAGTTGTCTTTCGATATTGGGTACATGAAGGGCTATTTGCTGGCGCTCATCTGCGGGCTCATCTGGTCGAGCTTTTCAGTTGGTCTTGCCCATGTGAAGGTAAGGAAAGAACCGATGACCGCCTTTACCCTGTATGCGGCGGTTTTGTCCGCAGTTCTTTTTGTGCTGTCCATGCCCCATGCGATGCCATCACTTGCCGCCTTGGCCTCGGCTGTGTATCTCGGCTGCGTTCCACTTGGGCTGTCTTTTTTTCTATGGAATCGGGCTATGACCGGAGGCAACGTCGTGGTCATTGGTTTTCTCAGCTATCTGACGCCACCGCTTGCGGTGCTGCTGGTAGCTGTAGTCCACCACCAGGTTGTGTCGGGTCGAGTGCTGCTCGGAATGGTGGTTATCCTAGTTGCTTCACTCTTGGGACGGATTCTCGTTAAGCACGAAGGGAGGAGGGGATAACACGGGGATTATTCTCGGTCATGGTTGGTGAGGAATTCGGTCATGCGAACCCGGCAATCGAGGATATCTTTTCTGAGCGATGACAGGCTGTTTCTCACTCTCCCCACTGTCGTTTGCTAGACCGGTATCTGTCAGGGAGCGAGAACCCCTCAGGGAAACGATCGATTTCGAGGGTATTGAAAATAGTCTCGGTTTTTCGGGATAGAAATAATAATAACATTGGTGTGGTGTGAGGAGGATGAGTGTGTTTGCTGCTTTAAGCTTAAGGTCAAGAATTAGCTGTATTTTTAGTGCAATGGCCGTCATCGTGATTATTGGCGGGGCGAGTATGCTCTACTATCCCCACCAAATGGATACAATGTTGGTCTCAATGGTGGAAAAGGAATTCAACCTCTATAAAATTGCCGAGGATATGGAGCTTGCCCTGGCCAATCAGAAAGGATTGTTAACCTATTACCTCGTTGATGGTGATGTGACATGGCTTAAATCCCTCGGGGAGTATCGTCAGGTTTTTTACCAAATGCTTGAACAGGCAAAGGGTCTGGAGCTTACTCCGAAACAGAGACAGTCCCTTGAGGTCATTTCCGAAAAATACAATGCTTATGTCCTGACTAAAGATATTGCCATTGACAATTACAAAACGAAGAAATTGCAGGGGGCTATTTCAAGCCTTCATGAAAAGCAGAGGGATGTCTTTTTCGGAGTTTTAGAGCTTTGCCGGGCTTTTAGTCAGGATCAGTGGCAGGTTATTGTTAACAAACAAAAAGCGAGTGAAGTTCTTTCTCGGCACCTGAAGATGGTTGTGTTTATTGCCACGGCCATGTTTACCTTATTGTGTGCAGCCTTACTTTTTATACTTCACAGAAATATTCTTGGCCCTATCCGCGAACTCGCAATTGAGACCGGCAGCACTCCCGAGGATAGCTCCAGAGATGAAGTAGACTCTCTGACACATTCGTTTAAAAGCATGATGAAGGATCTGGGTGAAACGAGTGATGAACTGGCCAGGAGTCGGAAAAATCTTCTGCAGGCAGAACGCATGGTGATGGTGGGCGAATTGGCGGCAGGGGTTGCCCACACGATCAGGAATCCCTTTACCTCTATAAAAATGAGGATGTTTTCCCTGGGACGATCTCTTCAACTGACGGATGCTCAAGGTGAGGATCTGCAGGTTATCTCCGATGAAATTGCCAGGATAGACAGGATAGTTGAAAATTTTTTAGAATTTGCCAGATCACCCAAGCTCAGACTGAGAGAATGTAGCCTGGGTGATGTTGTTAAATCTGTTATAACGCTTCTGGAATACCGCCTCAGGGCGTATAACGTGGAACTGCACTATGTCACTCAGCCGGACCTGCCAAAGGTAAGGGTGGATGCGGACAGGATCAAAGAGGCTCTGGTGAATCTGGTCATGAACGCCTGCGAAGCGATGGAAACTGGTGGTAAAATTTCCATCACCGAAACCCATGAACGCCATCCGAAGATGGGAGATGTTGTTGCTGTCACTGTCAGTGACAATGGTCCTGGAATTCCGGAGGCGATCAGAGATAAAGTGGTCACACCCTTTTTTACAACCAAAGAGGACGGCTCAGGGCTTGGCCTGAGCATCGTTAACAGAATAGTGCGGGAACACAACGGCAAATTCCTTGTTGCCCCTAATCTGGATGGGGGAGCTCAATGTACTATCTTGTTACCGACAGGAGAAGGCGATCATGAATCAGATTCTGATCATTGATGATGACCAGCAGTTGGGATTGAGTTTTGCCAAAATTCTCTCTCAGGAAGGGTATAAGACAGCGAACGCTTTTACCGGCAGTGAGGGGATTGAATCGGTCAAAAGAAACAGGCCGAACGTGGTCATTCTCGATATTCGTTTGCCTGACATGGGTGGACTTGAGGTTTTTGAAGTCATACATGAAGTATTTCCAAAACTTCCTGTGATCATCATTACCGCCTACAGCAGCACTGAAACCGCCATCGGAGCTATCCAGAGAGGGGCCTTTGATTATATTTATAAACCTTTTGATGTACCTGAAATGCTCTTGGTTGTGGAAAAGGCTGTGGTTGCAGGCCGGTGCATGTCCTCGCCGGTGGACGTCAATCCCGATGGAGAAATCTTTTCAGGCAGGGAAGCCCTGGTCGGCAGTGGCAGCAGTATGCTGGAGGTGTATAAAGCGATTGGCAGAGTCTCTCCAACGGATGCCACTGTTTTGATCAGAGGTGAATCCGGAACTGGCAAAGAGCTCGTTTCGCGGGCAATCTATAATCACTCCAACCGGGCGGATAAACCCTTTGTTGTGGTCAACTGTGTAGCCATACCGGAAACATTGCTTGAGAGTGAACTTTTCGGCTATGAAAAAGGTACCTTTACCGGTGCTATGCACAGGCGGGTCGGTAAAATCGAGCAAGCAAGGGGAGGAACAGTATTTCTCGATGAGATTGGCGATATGCCGCTCAGTATCCAGTCCAAATTCCTGCGATTATTGCAGGAAAACAGTATCGAAAGACTAGGGGGGAAAGACCCGATCGATGTGGATGTAAGGGTTGTTGCCGCAACTAACCGGGATCTTGAAGCAGCAGTAGCCGATGGGACGTTCAGAGAAGATTTGTACTACCGTCTCAGGGTAGTTACCCTCACCATACCTCCCCTCAGGGAACGCAAAGAGGATATTGATGTCCTGGTTGAATATCTTCTTGCCAGACTTTCATCTGAAATGTCGCTCAATAATCCTGGTATTACTGCCGAGGCTTTGAATAAGACAAAACAATATGACTGGCCCGGCAATATCCGAGAGCTTTCCAACGTCATCAAAAAAGCCTTGATTTTTAACAGAGGTGCCCCTCTTCAACCCGAAGACATTACCCTCAACCAGGAACGATCAGTTCCGAACGGCGACGTAGATCAGGCTGTTGCCGGAGATATTCAGTTATGGGTCCGAGGTGTTCTGCACTCAGAAAAACAAGAAAAACTTTTTGATTCCTGTCTCGACCATGTCGCAGCGCTTTTAGTGCGAGAAGCTCTTGTTATCACGCACGGTAACCGGTCAAACGCTGCAAAAATACTTGGCATATCCAGACCAACCTTACATGCAAAAATAGACAAATATAAACTTGACACCTGATCCGGCTGTGGAGAGTAATAGGTGGCTGACACGTTTGCACCTGTCTCTCACAGTAAGCCCGCTGAAAAGAGTGAGACTCCTTTCACTCATGACAATCTTGTAAAAACCTACAATCGGAGATGGTGCCATTAAAGTGTCTTTTTGTCTTGGAACTACTCAAAACATTTACGGATAATAGCTTTCAATGAACCAATGCTCTGCCCACTTTTTTCAACCAGATAAATATTGTTACCCGCCTTAATCCCATCGATTGAATCCAGGTAGGTATGAATGATTATTTGCAGTGAAGAACGTCGATGAACGATTTTTCCAATGAGAGTCTGATCGAAAGGGTGAAATAATTCCGGATCAAGAATGATTAAGTCTAAAGGATCTGAACTGAATATGCGGACGTACGCCATAACGCCTGTTTTCACGCTGCAAACGGTACAACCTTCTTTTTCCAACTCTCGTTGCAGAAAGTCGCGAATATGGTGATTGATATCGGTCACAACAATATGGAATAATTCAGGGGGTCGCATGGCTGTGGCTTTGTTCTTTTGGTGTTGTTTTTTTTAATCGTTTAGTTGTATGTGCTTATCAATATGCTCATCGATTGGTTGGGACATATTGTTTTGGATCATCACTGTCAGAAAATATTTCAGGATAGAGTTTTTTCGCGCAGCATGGGCAGAGTCCATGACTAAACTGAGCTTCGGTTCTGTCATGAATATAGGATTCTATAGGCTGCCAATTGTCTTTCTCGTCCTTGATTTTTTTACAGGAAGAACAGATCGGCAAAAAACCTTCAAGATACTTCATTCTACGAATCAATATATTGGTGTAATAGATAATTATTGCACCGATAGGGGTAATGAGCATGGTCTCGAAGAGTGATTCTCTCCAGTTCACTGGTGTTTTTTCTGCGCCAAGTAGCAGATGAGGAATATCGGCCAATTCATCGAGCCAGATTAAGGCAATTATCAGAGTAAATGCTGCCAGTTCATAGCTTATAACCCGTCGTACTACAAAATCTTTTCTGACCGTTTCCATAATTTCTTCCATTTTTCAATTACTTCATTGGTGATTCTTAGATATTCATCCAACCCAGCCCATTTGTTCACCCATATTGAGCTGATTGTCCAGAACCGGTAGAGCGCCATCATCTGGCAACAGATTTTCCAAATTTGCAGTAGCCCTAAAGTATGCAACAATCTCTGTTGCTATTTCGAACACGTACTTGTTTCTCAGGTTGATGACGACATCGTAGAGTGATCGGTCATACGCCTGTTTATGAAAGAGAAAATTGGTCCAATCAGAAACCTTTTCATCATCTCTCCGGACCTGGTTCCTCGCGATTCTTTCTGTAAACCCCTCCTGTTGCATAGCTCTTTTCACACGGCACTCTTCATCGTCGAAAACAAGCACTTTCAGAACCAGGTTATTTTGAGAGTCGAGAAGACTGGTGTGCAACCCGTAGTGCAGTCGGCCTTTGGGATGATTCATCAATTGAGCACCAAGTGAACATTTCATGCAGTTTATATATTTTTCCTTCTTGAGGAGATATCGGTGCAATGCCGGTAGTCTCTCAAATGTAATTTTATGCAACCTTTCTGCCGAGATCCCAAATTGTTCTGAGACCTCAGAAAAGAGCATTGCATCGGTATAAACCGGCAAATGCAGAGAGTGTATCAATTCACCAATAATCGTCGCTCCATTTGTATACGAACAGGGAAAAAGTGCTATTGACCACATAATGTTCTCCTCCTTTGAAGTAGGGCTCTGATATCAAGTTTACCTGTCGCAACTAACATGCCATAGATCGTTTTCATTGAGGTGATTTCCCTGCAGGAATTGCAGAGTGCCCTGGATATAAAGGTTTGCACGGCGTTACTCGCAGATTTTTTCAGCACCGCCATCTGGCCAAGACGGTAACGGATGATTGTCGGTGATTCGTTGAGTGTCAGTCCTCTTTACATGGTGTTAACGATTCGGACGCTATGGTCATCTGTAATTTTAAAATATCTGGTCCCGTTGTTTGAAGACTGTCTTTCATGATTTGTAATACAGCGATTATACGTCGAAAATATTATTTACATTTTCTGGTGTCGTCGTGGCACGGCGGTTGCGTATCTCCTGGTAAGAGTTCAATGGTGCAATTGACACATCAGGCCTCAGCGCGGAAACGAATCATGATTAGAGGATGGTATCACAGCAGTAAAAACGGGAAACGACTCCTGTCGATTGATGAAATAGCAGGGGCATGCTGTACTTCCAGCCAAGAAGTGAAAAAATGGATTGCTGATAAGATACAGAAGCCGGGAAAGACGGGACCTGATTTTGTTGATGCAGCAGAGGTTGTTTGGTTTCTGGTCAGAAACGGTATGCCTGTTTCCGCGTTGCTCCTTCCACCGAAAACCAAAAAAATCCTATTCATCGCCAACGATGAGTATGTATTTCAGGATAAGTGCGACCAGGTTGACATAATCTGCAGATTTTTTGCCAGCCATTATAACATTCTCGTCGAGACTTCAACTGCCGGCAGATTCGCAGACCTGAATATACTCACTTTTTCTCCTGATTGGGTGATCATTTTTCATAAGTCCTACAGCAAGAATACCATTAAAACACTCAACCTTCTGGCCCGCTTTCCAGAGCAGAAGGCAATCCTGTTTGTCGATAACTTGTGCAAAGACCGTGTTGAGCAGGAACTCGGAAATATATTAGCAGATCTTATTGTCAGCGATGCGCTGCCAACCGAGCAATTGCTCGTTCAACTGCGCTCGGTCTTAGATAACTGACAGAGGCTACCATGGAAAGGAAAAATATATATTACGACACAATCAGCAGAAGGCTGCGAATAGCATTTTTCTGTCTGAGTATTGTTCCCATCGTCAGTTTTTCCTAGATAATGAAGAATTCTGTTGAAGAAACCCATATTGTCAAATTGCAGGAACTGGCGACCAGTACTTTTGAGAATAGGACTGAGGGCATTTCACTTTCAGGAGATCTCTGACGTTATAATTGATGTCGGTGACCATAATGTGGAAAGGTTGTTGCGTTCGCATTATTGTCACCCAGTTCTGATAAGGAGATTCTTATAGATGTGTTGTTCTGGCGACAGAAATATTTACAGGGTGTAAAAATATCTGACACAGGTCACATCGTACCCCTTTTTTTCGTTGCCGCAGCTGTTGTTCTCAAGTTTTCCTCGGGACCTCTTCAGGCTTTTAGAACCTCACTCTTATTTGCATCCTTCTTCCTGTGATATCATTATGATCTCTTGATTTTCACGAGTGTTACTCAACGTGTGATGGCCAGAACGATCTTTGCTCGAAGTGATCCGACGAGAAATAGTTTGGCACAAAGCGTTCCATTCATATGGTTTTCCTGCGGGGTTGGCGGTGTCGAAAGCGTGTTCATCTCTTAAAAAACGAAGGGATCGATGTTTTTTAAGGAGAAGGATGATTTGGCACATATTGTGCAATAGTTAAAGAGTGTCAGGGATCAAAAGAATAGAATTCGTTTGGGGGAGTTGGCAAGAGTGCAGTTTGCCGGAAACAGGTAATTACATTTTCAAAGAAATGATAACCGCCACGCCGACGGGCAGAGTGGCAAAAATGGGGAAGAGCTGCTATACGCTAGAATGGGCAAGCGAGGGTTTTTCCACTGAAAAGGAGGTTGCCGTATGAAAACAATTGAGAAAATTGTTGTTCCTGTTGATTTTGCAAAAAATACCAGCAAATTGGTTGGTTACGCCAGCTACATGGCGGAAAAGTTGGCTGCAACCATCCATTTTGTCCATATTGTCGAAGCCTATCCGGGTGATGCCATGGTCGGCGCCCCCTTCGCCGCGGAGTATCGGGACAAGGTGCATTTCTCAGCTAAGGAAAGAATGGCCAATCTTGTTGACGATACCAAGGAAAAATGCCCAGGTTGTACCGGACAGGTGGTAAACGGTGAGCCTGTCGAAAAGATCGTAGAACTGGCTGAGACTGCCGATGCAGATCTGATAATTATCTCTACCCACGGTGCGAAAGGTTTGGAGAAAATCCTCCTGGGCAGTGTGGCGGAACGTGTTTTAAAACGGGCGCATTGCCCGGTACTGATCATGAATCCCTTTAAAAAGCAGAAAAACTGATGATTTTCTCGAAAAAGTAACTGTAAGTTTTTATTCCACCCCACCTCCCCCCCCCGGAAAGAATAGATATAAGTCCCGTTTATTGGGGCTACGGAACCAGCGAGTTCCAAAGAAAAATAACGCCCGTCGGCGGAAATGGCCGGACCATGAGTTGTGGTCCGGCCATTTTTTTGCAAGTGTTACATCAAGCAAGACAAAACAGTTCAGCTTATCCCCTCTTTTCCTGGAGATCGTTGCGGGGATGTGGGTCATGGCGAGAACTATAGTGGACGCCAGTTTGCAGACAGCAGTTTAAGCTGTGCGGAATCAAAAAAGAACGAGAAGCGATGAGCGAATCGAAGAAGAGGAAGTTCCATACTCCAGAGTTTAAGGCGAAGGTTGGGCTGGAGGCATTGCGTGGGTTAAAGAAGATCAACGAGATTGGCCAGGAATTTGGTATTCATCCTGTTACTGTCGGGCAACGGAAGCATCGTTCGATGACCATCAAGCCTATATAGCCGTAGGCGGCATGATCTTGATGTCGTCCGAGTTCGGTCTCCAGCAGTTCGACTCCAGTTGTTGAAAATATTATACTATATGATTATCCACTCTACATCTCGAAGGCAGGAACCAAGCTCACAGCATTCTATAATGCTGCTCCGGGAAAGCGATTGCTTTACACTTTGGAAATATTTCTGACACTTCCTCTGCCTTTTGTATTGTTTCTAACGGAGATGCAGATGGGGTGACCCCTTTCAATTTTTGCACTTGTATCCGCTCAAGCAAGTCACTTATGGAAAATGGTTTCTGCAAAAAATAATCGGCGCCGAAATGAAAAGCATCACTCTTGCATGATTCTTCGTAACAGCCCGTAATCATCATAACAATTGTTTTGTGGCTGGTGTCTTTCGCTTTCCGGACAACGTCAAAACCGCTTGTTTGCCCCATCTGAAGATCGGTGATAACCAAATCAAAATTTTCAGCATTTAATACTTTGATAGCCTGATCTCCATCAGTGGCCCTAGTGACCACATAGCCATTTTGTTCAAGAATATTTTCCAATAAATCCAAAAGGATTACTTCGTCATCTACCACCAGCGCATTTGCCCTCATTGTCTTGCTCCTCCTTTATTATTGGCCAAGGAATAGTGTTGTCCCTTATTCAATTGTTGCCATTGAGACTGCATAAAGTGTTCCAAGTGTGAGAGGGCAGGGAAGAATTGGCTTAAAAATAATGCGATGTTGTTTCCTGCAGAAAAAGCTGTCTACCTTTTCAGCGCCTGCAAATAAAATTGGAGGGATTACCCATGATTTAAGATATTTTGCAGAAATCACAAAGAGATACAGCCCTGTATGAAGGCGTTGCCAATGCCTTTTCCTTTCTCAGCCGACCCGATCCTGCCGCTGGCCTCGTCGGACTGATTCACAAAGTTGTGGTCAAGGTAGCGGTAATGTGGTGATAATAGGCTTTCAGAGCTGTTTAATGTCTGCACCCGGTGGCAGTTATTCGGCGGCGGGTGTAATCGGAGCGGGTGCAGCTTGTGATGGTATTCATCTTCGCCGCTTCTCTTTTTGGGTCGGATTTTTCATGAAGCATAAGGGGCAAAGGGGTAATTCGGAGGATCACTCCCGGTCATGGTTGGTGAGGAATTCGGTCATGCGAACCCGGTAATCGACGATATCTTTCCTGAGCGATGACAGGCTGGCTATTTTTTCATCAACCCTGGCAATGTGGTTGTCGAGTATTTCTATAAGTTTTGGGGTGATTTTGGTGAAGTCATTGGCGTGAATATCGAAAATATCGGAAAGATCCTTCATTTCTTTCAGGGATATGCCCATGGTTTTCAGTTTAAGGATGAACTTCAGGCGAAGTACTTCGTCCTTCGAATAGGTTCGGGTACCACCGCCAAGTCTTTCTGTTTTACCCATAAGACCTATCTCTTCATAGTAGCGGATTGTCCGAGTGGTGATATCGAGGGTTTTTGCCAGTTCGCCGATTTGTACCGGTTTGATTTCAGTTTTGCTCATGCTGGTTTTCCTTTGAAGCAACAACAGCTATGGCTGACCTTGCCGTGCTGTGTTGCAGGTATCTTGCAATGTCTTGGGCCGCATGTTTTCAGTGATTTTGAAAGATATTTGGCGGAAGATGACCGGATGGTTTCACATTTACCTTTACGTAATAACTTTCGCCAAAGGTAGCATGCGAGCGATTCACCTGTCAAATAAAAAAAACAGGATAGTAGCATGTTTTATCTACCTTTGCGTGCAGCTTTAAAAAGTTTGAGAAAAAATCTTGACCTTTACGTAAACACATTTTATAAAGAGAGGTAAAGAAATTTATTTTGTGCGTTTTAACCCTGTTTCACCTGCGACGGGAGATAATAATATGATTTTTGAACATACTGAAGAACAAAATCTTCTTCGTGACATGGTTCGCGAGTTTGCCGAAAACGAGGTCGCGCCGTCGGCAAGGGAGCGGGATGAAGAAGAGCGGTTTGATCGACCTCTGATGTTTGGTCGGTTGGCGGAATTGGGCCTGACCGGAATCGTCTTTCCTGAGGAGTACGGTGGCGCCGGAGCCGATTATATCAGCTATGCCATTGCCGTGGAGGAGTTGTCGCGGGTCTGTGCCTCGACAGGGGTGACGCTGTCGGCCCATCTGTCGCTCGGGTCCAACCCCATCTACCTTTTCGGCAGCGAAACGCAAAAGCAAACATTTCTCATGCCTCTGGCCGAAGGGCGGAAAATGGGGGCCTTCGGCCTCACCGAACCATCGGCCGGGACGGACGCCGGCGGCACTAAAACCACTGCGATCAAAGAGGGCGACCATTGGCTCTTGAACGGCACGAAGATTTTTATAACTAATGCCGGTGAGGCGGAAATATATATTGTTTTTGCCAGGACCGACAAGACGGCCGAGAAACATCACGGAATCAGCGCCTTTATTGTTGAAAAGGGCGCTCCTGGTTTCTCCTTTGGCAAGAAAGAGCAGAAAATGGGTATTCGCTCCTCACCAACCATGGAGCTGGTTTTTCAGGATTGCCGCATCGAAGCTGACAATCTGTTAGGTAGCGAGGGAGAGGGTTTCAAGGTGGCAATGAAAACTCTTGATGGTGGGCGCATCGGCATCGCTTCCCAGGCATTGGGGATAGCCCAGGGCGCACTTGATGTCGCCGTCGGGTATGCCAAGGAACGCAAGCAATTCGATTCACCGATCTGCCGTTTTCAGGGGATACAGTTTCAACTCGCCGATATGGCAACCCAGATAGAAGCAGCGAGACTCTTAGTGTATCAGTCTGCCTACCGGGCCAGTCATGGTCTTTCCTATTCAAGGGAATCGGCGATGGCCAAGCTCATGGCGAGCGAAACGGCCATGCGGGTTTCGACTCAGGCGGTGCAGATCCTTGGTGGCTACGGCTATACCAGGGAATTCCCGGTTGAACGGATGATGCGCGACGCTAAAATTACTGAAATCTATGAAGGTACCAGCGAGGTTCAGCGCATGGTCATCGGCAGTGCGCTGACTCGATAATAGTATTTTGTACCTTAACAAATTCGTTTCTTGTTTTTTATATACGAATTTCGTTAAGGTACTTATCCCTGTTCATCGGGGTGAGCACAATCAAGGAATAGTTACAGCTACTGGAGAAGACCATGGAATTTACCCGAGAAATTTATTGGAATGTCGGTCATGGCGCGTTGACTTTGGTGCCCATGTATCTCTTGGCAGCGATCGCCATCGGGTTGTTGGTACGGGGAGCCTTGCAGAGGATTCCTCTGTACAAGCAGGGGCTGCCGCTCAACCGAACCGATCAGGTAGGCAGACGCATCGCCATCATGATCGAGAACGTCCTGCTGCAAAAAAAAGTGACCAGGGTGATGTGGCCTGGGCTTCTCCATGGTCTGTTTTTCTGGGGCTTTGGGCTCCTTGTCATCGGAACGACTCTCATCGTCATTCAGGCCGATTTTACCGATCTGCTCTTCAATGTGAAATTTCTGAAAGGCACTTTTTATAAACTGTTTTCCATAGTCCTCGATGTTGCCGGTCTGGTCTGTATCATAATGCTCGGCGGCCTCCTGGTGCGCCGCTATTTTTTTGCCCCGGAAGGTCTTGAGACAAAAAGAGACGATGCGATTATGCACGGCCTTATGTTCACCATCCTCATTACTGGCTTTATTATCGAGGGTTCGCGGATGGCGGTGACGGAAATGGGCACACCCCTTGCCATCTGGTCCCCGGTCGGACTGGTGGTGGCCAAAATCCTCGGTGGCATCGGCGAGAGCGGGTTGCTCCTCCTGCATAAGCTCACCTGGTGGTTTCATCTCCTCCTGGTGATGGGCTTTTTCATTCTCATTCCGCTCACCAAATTCCGTCATATTCTCACCACCAGCAGCAACTATTTCTTTTCCGACCTTGGGCCGAAGGGCAAACTCATCAATCTTGATCTGGAAAACGAAGAGTCGGAAACCTTTGGGGCAACAAGCATCAAAGAGATGACCTGGAAGGATATCTTTGACGCCGATGCCTGCACCCTCTGCAAGCGTTGCCAGGACCGTTGTCCGGCATTTGTCACCGGCAAGCCGCTGTCACCTATGAAAGTCGTTAATCAGCTGGGAGAGGTCGCCTTTAACAATCCTGAGGCCAACCTGATAGACGTTATCGGCAAGGATGTTCTGTGGTCTTGCACCACCTGTAGGGCCTGCCAGGAGATTTGTCCGGCAGCCATCGAGCATGTCGGCAAGATTGTTGAACTGCGGCGCTCCATGGTGTTGATGGAAGGGGAGTTCCCGGGTGAAGAAGTGATGACGGCGATGGAAGCGACCGAGGTCAACGGCAATCCCCTTGGTATTGGCTATGCCGAAAGAGGCGACTGGGCGCAAAGTCTGGGCATTAAACCCTTAGCCGAAGATGCCGAGGTCGATGTGCTCTTTTTTGTCGGCTGTTACGGCTCTTTTGATAAGCGGAATATTGCTGTGGCCAAGAGTTTTGTGAAACTTTGCCAGGCAGCGGGTGTAAAGGTCGGCATCCTCGGCAAGGAAGAAAAATGTTGCGGCGAGCCGATGCGTAAAATGGGGAATGAATACTTGTATCAGAGCCTGGCTGTTGAAAATATCGAACAAATCAAGGCATACGGAGTGAAGAAAATAGTCACCACCTGTCCGCACTGCTATAATACCCTGGCCAAAGATTATCATGATCTCGGTCTTGATGTGGCGGTTGAATCCTACACTGTGTTCCTTTTGCAACTCATTGCCGACGGCAAACTCAAAATAGATGCCGCTGATCTGTCCTGCACCTACCATGATTCCTGCTATCTGGGACGTCATAACGATATCTACGAGGCACCGAGAAAGCTCATTGCTGCAGCCGGCGGCCATTTGGTGGAGATGGAGAAGAATCGCGCCGAGGCATTTTGCTGCAGCGCCGGTGGCGGCCGTATCCTCGCCGAGGAGAAGATAGGCGAGAGGATCAATATCGTCAGGGTAAAAATGGCAGCCGATACCGGTGCCTCGACCCTACTGTCCAACTGCCCGTTCTGTTTGACCATGTTTGAAGACGGCGTAAAGGGTGCCGGGGTCGAGGAGACCCTCCGGCCGAAAGACATCGCCGAGATTTTAGCGGAACGTATCCATTGATCGAATACTATCAAAACGTTCAAGGTAAATAGATAACAACTGGAGGGAGAGTATGAAAATTCTTGTTTGTATAAAGCAGGTTCCCGATATGGAATCAAAATTTAAGGTTGACGCAGGCGGTACCTGGTACGCAAAGACAGATCTGGCCTGGCGGATGAATGAATATGACGAATATGCGGTTGAACAGTCGGTACAGCTGAAAGAGCAGGTCAAGGACGCAGATTTGACGGTTCTGTGCATAGGCTCCGATCAGGTCAAGGAAACCATGAAGAAAGCACTGGCCATGGGCTGCGACCGTGGTGCCCATATCGCCGACGACAATGCATCCGGCAAGGAGCCGTTCGAGATCGCCGGCATCATCGCTGAATATGCCAAGGACAAAAACTTCGATCTGATTTTCACCGGCATGCAATCCCAGGATCGTGGCAGCGCGCAGGTTGGTGTCCTGGTAGCCGAGATGCTTGGTCTGCCGAGTGTTTCCACCGTCGTCCATTTTGCCTATGAAGGTGGCACGGTTGAGGCTAAACGCGAGCTTGAGGGTGGAATCAAGGCCTGTGTCAAGGTCCAGGCTCCGGTCGTTATTACCTGTCAACTCGGCATGAATACCCCTCGCTATCCCACCCTGCCGAATATCATGAAGGCCAAGAAGAAAGAATTGCTGTCCATACCGGTGCAGGAGTTGCTGAAGGTTGATTCCCGTCAGGAAACGGCCAGGATATATTTTCCCGAAAAGAAAGGCGGTGGTTTGGTTCTCGAAGGCGATATTGCCGAGATGGCTGATAAATTGATCCAAATCTTGAAAGAAAAAACTGCTGTTTTGGCATAGGAGGAGATAAAAATGAAGATTTTACTTATTGCGGAAAGCAGGGAAGGCAAGGTTCTTGGTGGAACGTATGAATTGATAGCTTTCGCAGCCAAGATGAACGCCGAGAGTGTGATGTTTTTGGTCGGTGATGAGAGTGTTTTGCCGAAATATGATGGTAAACTCTATCTGGCTGACGGCAAAACTGTCGGCGAGTACAACCCAGATGTCCATAAGCAACTGGTTCTCGACCTTATTGCCAAGGAGAATCCGGATATGGTGGCTTTTTGTCATTCTTCCTACGGGTGGGATCTGGCTCCACGCATCGCCTGTACCTTAAAAGCTGCCCAGGTTTCCGAGGTGGTAGACGTGGTCGACGGGGTGCCTGTGGTACCTGTCTGCAACTCCAAATTGCGTCGTGATGTGAAGGCCAAAACCGCCAAGACGGTGGTGACCTTACAGGCTGGGGCCTTTGGTTTGAGCGACGAGCCGAGCGGTACTCCAGTTGTAGAAAAAATCGTTGTTACCGGCGGTGGACGGGTCCAGTTTACCGGGTACGAGCAAGCGGCAAGTGGTGGAATAGATCTTGGCAAAGCGAAGGTTATCGTCAGTGCCGGGCGAGGTATCGGCAAGCCTGAGAACGTGGCGATGATCGCCGGTCTCGCCAAGGCTTTGGGCGGAGAATACGGAGCGAGTCGTCCCGTTGTCGATTCCGAATGGGTAGAACATAATCGTCAGGTTGGTACAACAGGGCAGACCGTTACCCCCAAGCTTTACGTTGCCTGCGGCATTTCCGGTGCCATCCAGCACCTTGCCGGAATGAAAAAATCGGAGTTCATCGTGGCGATCAATACCGATAAAGATGCCCCCATCGGTGATGTTGCCGACGTTCTGGTGGTAGCTGATCTGAAACAGTTCGTCCCCTTACTCACAGAGAAAATTAAATCCCTATAACAGGGTGTTGGGTGGTTTTATGATAGAAGAAATTTTCGCGACGCTGTCGCAGTCCTTTGTGCCAAAAGCCCTTTCACAGCCGAAAAGTTTTTATTTTTCTTTGGGTGATATCAAGAAGACCGTTGAGTTGAGTAGTGACAGTTGCCGGGTGACGGACGGCAAGGCGGTCGAAAACGCCGACTGCGTCTGCAAGACCAGCCCGGAGTTTTTTTTGCGGATCTGGCAGGAGAACTATAGGCCGGGAATGAAAGATTTCATGACTGGGACCATTAAATCCAATAACCCAACGGCGCTGCAGGATTTCCTCCGCAGTTTTGGCAAATGAGCCTGATTTTCTTGCCTCATCCTCCGATAAAAGTCGGTAACACAACAAAAGGAAAATGAACGGATGGAACACCTGACTGAAATAAAGATCCGTGGCTATCATGCCGATTTTTATGGCCATGTGAATAATGCCAGATACCTTGAGTTTTTTGAAGAAGATCGATGGGCGCAATTCGAGTCGAAAATAGATCTTCGCAAGTGGGCGGAAAAAGGACTTATCTTCCTCGTGGTCAATATCAATGTTAATTATCGCAGGGCTGTGCCGGTTGGCGAAACCGTGCTTGTCACCACAAAACTTGAAAAAATCGGTAATAGAAGTGTTGTGCTTAAGCAAGAAATCCTCCTGAAGGAAAGCAGAGAAGTGGCTGCCGATGCGCTCATCACCTTTGTCATTTCCGACCGGAGTGGTAAGGCGGTAAGCATGGATGGAGAAATCCGAACGGAGGTTGAAAAGCTGCAATAGCGATGGACATGGGCAGCTTCTTGTTGCTACAGTCTGCGCTGTTTAGGTGGTTACAATATTATAATGGTTTCATGCCCAGCAAACAGGATTTATAGTTGACATGTATTGCGTTTATATATTAATCAGCAAGTATAAGGACTGGAGAATTTTTTTTGAGTCGCTGATTAACCTGAACGTAAAAGTTATATTTTTAGGAAGAGCTTTCTATTCCATTGATATTTCAATGGAATAGAAGGTAATGAAGCGTCTGCCGATGGCAAAAGAGGTTATTGGGCGAAATCTTTTTAGCCACGGCAGCAAGAATCTAACACAGAAGGGGAGAAAGGTATGAAAAAAGCGATTTCCGTATTGGCATTAACATCCATTTTAACGGCCGGGTCGGCCATGGCTTCCGGCTGGCGTATTCCGGAGCAGTCGGTTGATTCAACTGCCAAGGTCGGGGCCAACGTAGCCTCAGCGAGCAGAGGTGATTCGGCATATTATAACCCTGCCAATATGGCCTGGATGTCGGATACCTTACATGTTGAGATGGATGCTTCGTATATCTATCTATCTCCTATTAAGTATGAAGATTCTCGATCTTCGTCGTATAACAGTGAGTCGGAACCCGAGCATTTCCTGTGCCCAACCGCCTTCATGGTTTCACCCTCATTGGGTGGAGCGCGAATCGGTTTTGCGTTAGTTGAACCCTTTGGTTTGTCTAAGCGTTGGGAAGATCGGTATGCGAAAGCATTTGCCGAAGAGTTTTCGTTGGTGACAATAGAAGCGAATCCGACCGTAGCTTACGGTTTTGGCAAAATGGTTTCAGTTGCTGCAGGTGTCCGGATGCTGTATGCCGACGCCACTGTCAAGAGCGATGCCAGCGGCATCGGACGGCCTCTTTCTCGGCAAATGGAAGGGGATACCGTGGAATGGGGTTGGAATGCCGCAGTGTCCGTCAAGCCAGTGGATAAACTGAATATTTCAGCAACCTATCGCTCTCATATCGATATGGAGTTTGAGGATAAAGCCAAGTTGAATCTGATGGGTACAAGAATGACTCTTGATGCCGAGGTGAGTGTTCCAGCACCGGCAGTGTTTGCGCTCTCTGTTGCCTATGATGTGCTCGATAACCTCAATGTTGAGTTGACCTGGGACAGAACCTTCTGGTCAAAGTATGAGAGCCTCGACTTCAATTTCTCGCCGGCCATCCCCGGAAATCCCTACGAGGCTCCGGTTGCCAAAGACTGGGATGACGCAGATGCATTCCGTATCGGCTTGACCTATGGTGTTACCAAGCAACTTGATCTCATGGCAGGTTTTGGCTATGACAATACTCCCGCTATCGATGAAACTATCGGATTCGAATTGCCCGACTCAAACGCATGGCTCTATTCAATTGGTGCTCAATACAAGCTCAACGAAAAAATGGATATTGGCTTCGCCATGCTTTATGACTACAAAGAGACCCGAAAAGTTGAGGTTAATGCCACCGATACAGTGTACGGTGAGTTTACCGATGCTTCGGCAATACTGGTTACAGTTGGTCTGAATTACCGATTCTAGCAGGTCTTTTACGTCAGTAGTAAAAAACCCCCTTGTTGCAGACAGCAGCAAGGGGGTTTGTCGTTTGCAGTGGAAAGGTCTTTAAAGGCCGCGCATATATTCCGGCTTGAGACCAACTTTACCATCTAGTGCCCGGGCGATGAGCTGGAGGGTGGCCTTTTTATCCTTCGGCAGTTTGGCTTTGATCGGCAGGTAGTTCGAGGCGTGGTTGGCATGGAAATAGCCGTTCGTCAGCTCGGTGCCGGCAATCATGATTGCCAGTTCTTCGAGCATTTCTTTGGACGAAAGGAGAAAGAATTCGCCCCGGTTCGAGGCCTGAAAAAGCGGGGTATTCGGGGTGAGCATAAGGCTCAGCGCGCCAACATATTCCGGGTCGATAGCACAGAGGACGCGGCCGGTTTCCCGGGCATGGATGTGCGAACGTTCCCTGCCGGCAATGCCGAGCAGGACGGTGATCGACAGTTTCATGCCGGCGGCACGCAGCTTTTTGCCCATGTCGATCATTTTTTCGGCATCCGCTCCCTTGTTGATGTTTTGCAAAGTAACATCATCCCCCGATTCAAGACCCATATAAGCAATAGCCAGGCCGCCGGCATGCAGTTCCTTAAGCTGTTCCGGGGTTTTCATGCGGATGCTCTTGGTGTTGGCATAGGTGCCGATCCGGGTAACCCAGGGCAGTTTGACGCGGACCGCAGCAAGAATCGACAGAAGTCGCTCCTGCGGCAGGATGAGGGCGTCGCCGTCGCAAAGAAACAACCGGTCCTGGTTGCGGCAGTGCAGGGCGGCGAAGTCTATATCCGCCATTATTGTGTCATCATTTTTAATAGAAAACCGTGTGCCTTTATACATGCCACAGAAAGTGCATTTGTTGTGGGAACAGCCTGTGGTTATCTGCAGGAGAATCGAGTACGCTTCACTCGGTGGTCGGAAAATATTACCTTGATAGTGCATAATCTAATTTTACAAAAATGGTTTATAGTGAGACGCTTCAATCAACTTCATTTATAGTACACAAGGCTTACACTGCAATAGAAAACCTTCCAACAGCGGAAGACACTGATAAAAGATGGGAGAAATTATGAAAATTTCGCAGCCACTGTATCCACATTTACTGCAAACCCTTGATCTTGGTTTTGTGACACTGAAGAATCGCGTGCTCATGGGATCCATGCACACCGGACTTGAAGAGGAAAAGGATGGATTTCAACGTATGGCCGCTTATTTTTCCGCTCGTGCCGAGGGCGGGGTAGGACTGATCGTCACCGGCGGCGTAGCGCCGAATCGGGCCGGCTGGGTTGCACCCTTTTCGCTCAGGCTGGCAAAATCGTCACAGGTAAGTGATCATCGCCTGATAACCGATGCGGTGCACCAGGCAGATGGCAGGATCTGTATGCAGATCCTGCATGCCGGACGATATGGCTATCATCCGCTGTGCGTTGCACCGTCCTCCATCAAAGCACCGATTAACAGATTCAAGCCGAGGGCGCTCAGCGACCGGGGAGTCAAATCGACGATTCGTGACTTTGTAACCTGTGCTGCGCTGGCCAGGGATGCGGGCTACGACGGGGTCGAGATCATGGGCTCGGAAGGATATCTTGTCAACGAGTTTATTGCCAGTAAAACCAATTTGCGCGAAGATCAGTGGGGCGGTTCCTTTGCTAATCGTATCCGCTTTCCCCTGGAGATTGTCCGGGGTGTCCGTCAGGCAGTAGGTCCTGATTTCATAATCATCTACCGTCTGTCGATGCTCGATCTGGTCAAGGGCGGCAGCACCTGGGAAGAGGTGGTCATGCTGGCAAGAGAGATCGAACAAGTCGGGGCGACAATCATCAATACCGGTATCGGCTGGCACGAGGCCAGGGTGCCGACCATTGCCACGATGGTGCCGAGGGCCGGGTTCGCCTGGGTGACCAAGCGTTTGATGGGGCAGGTGAAGATACCCTTGATAACCACAAATCGCATCAACATGCCGGAGGTGGCGGAGGCGGTGCTGGCGGAAGGCTGCGCCGATATGGTAAGCATGGCAAGACCTTTCCTTGCCGATCCCTATTGGGTGTCAAAGGCTGAAGGTGGTCGGGTGCGGGAAATCAACACCTGCATCGGCTGCAATCAAGCCTGTCTCGACCATATTTTTGCACGCCAGTCTGCCACCTGCCTTGTCAATCCTCGGGCCTGTCGAGAAACAATCATTCCTTTTGTCAAGACCGCAGCTCCAAAAAAAGTGGCGGTGGTTGGCGCTGGTCCGGCGGGGCTTGCCTGTGCCGTGACCGCCGCAGCCAGAGGCCATGTAGTCACTCTTTTTGAGGCAACCGGTGAGATCGGCGGCCAATTTCGTCTTGCCCGGCAGATTCCCGGCAAGGATGAGTTTGCCGAGACGCTCAGGTATTATCAGCACCAGTTGCTTTTACATGGTGTCACCATGAAGCTGGACACCGTCCCAGCCGCCGCCGACTTGCAGGCCTTTGAGGAAATTGTCATCAGCACCGGGGTGAAACCGCGGGCAATTGATATCAAGGGCAGCGAGGCCGCGAACGTCTCTCTTTATCCCGATGTCCTTACCGGCAAAAAACGTATAGGTGCTCGGGTAGCCATAATCGGCGCAGGCGGCATTGGCTTTGACATGGCCACCTTTCTGCTGCACGAACACTCAGTCCCGGAAACGGTCCAGACCTTTATGGGCGATTGGGGCGTTGACATGGAGTATACAAGTGATGGCGGCCTAGGGGAGGTACGGCAAGAAACCCCGGCAAGGAAAATCTACCTGCTGCAGCGCAAGACCAGTAAACCAGGGGCGGGCCTCGGCAAGACCACCGGCTGGATTCATCGGTCGATTCTAAAAAAGAATGGGGTCAAGATGCTCATTGGCGTGGAATATCTTGCTGTTACCGCCGAGGGATTGCTCATTCGCCATGAAGGGAAGGAACAGCTTCTTGCTGTGGATGATGTGGTGGTTTGCGCCGGCCAGCTCTCGGAGCTTGGCCTGGCAAAAGAACTCGACGCCTTGGGCATGCGCTACCATCTTATCGGAGGCGCCCTGAAGGCCGGGGAACTCGATGCCAAGCGAGCCATCGCCCAGGGGACGGAGGTGGCTGACCGTCTGTAAAGACCGTCACCCCGCGCCAATTACCGGTTTTAAGGCGTAGGTCTCTATTAGCGAATGTATTGCGCCGTTTCTCGTTAGCTGGCTTTTATAGAGATTGAAGGCTGCAACGGAAAACTCGGGAGATCGGAGGAAGGCATTGCCGGCAAGGAACTGCTGCAGGTGCTGGAGCGGTGAATTGTTGAGTCTTGCCAGAGTGAGGTGCGGGGAGTATTTCTGTTTTTCTCGCGGGATATTGATTTCTACAAGCTTTTTCTCAATAGCTTGTCTGAGGGCAAGAAGGTTGTCCGCTTGTTGCACTCCGGCCCAGAGAACCCGAGGAGTGCCACGCGGAGGAAAGGTGCCGACGCCATGCAGACACAGGGTAAACTGCGGCCGGGAAATCTCTGAAAGCGCTCCTTTTATATCAAGCAGCCTGCTGCCTTCCACTTCGCCGAAAAATTTCAAAGTCAGATGCATCTGCTCGACCGGAACAGGTCTGGCTTCTGGAATCGATCTACCAAGGCCGGCAAGCTCTTTTTTGATTGATTCGGGAATGGCAATGGCAATGAACAAACGTATCATCTTCGCCTCCAAGCTGCAATGGGTGTTGACTGGTGTCTTCGGGATGTGAAACCACACTCAGTTGATTGTAAGAAATAATCTGTTGCCGGACAACAACAAGATCGCGATACGCAGGCATAGTTTGCCTGATGCACTCCCCTTGTTGACACGACCTCTTTGTTTACATAGAGTTGCATCTGAGCATTTTTTGCCCAGTAAAGTAGCTATCACGCGGATGCCTGCCACTGAGGAGTAGACCATGAATCATAAAATTACCCGTACTACCATTTTGAATGCTGGAAATGTTGAAGAAAAACGAGCAGAAATACTTGAATATTTTTTTCGAACCTTTGCCCTTGATGAACAGCTGTATGATCATCTGGCAACTGATGCGACCTTTTATCTGCGAGCTGAACCGTTGCGCCACCCGCTCATTTTTTATTTTGGCCACACCGCCTCTTTTTATATCAATAAACTGAATATCGCCAGACTCATAGACCAGAGGATCAATCCGGCCTTCGAATCGATGTTTGCCATCGGTGTCGATGAGATGTCCTGGGATGACCTGAGCTCAAAGAACTACAACTGGCCAGGTGTCGATGAGGTCCGAGAGTATCGTCGCCACGTCAAAGAGCTGGTAACAGAGGTTATCGAGAGTCTGCCCCTGTCTTTGCCGATAACCTGGGATTCGCCTTTCTGGGCGATCATGATGGGGATTGAACATCAACGTATCCATATTGAGACCTCCTCGGTCATTATTCGCCGATTGCCGATTGACGAGGTTCGGCCCCTTGACGGCTGGAATCATTGTCCGCATTCCGGTGAGGCTCCGGTCAATAGCCTCGTGCCGGTTGCCGGCGGCAGGATTGTCCTCGGGAAAGATAAAGATCATCCCCTGTATGGCTGGGACAATGAATTCGGCAGACGTCAAAGCGAGGTATTGGATTTCAAGGCCGGCAAATATCTGGTGTCCAATGGTGAATACCTGTTTTTTGTCGAGGACGGGGGCTACCAGAAGGAAAAGTACTGGACCGATGAAGGCTGGCGTTGGCTGCAGTTTACCAAGGCCCGGTATCCCCTGTTCTGGCTGGGTGAGGCGGTAGGCTATAGGTTTCGGACCCTGGCCAGGGTCATAGATATGCCGTGGAATTGGCCTGCTGAAGTCAACTACCTTGAGGCAAAGGCTTTTTGCAACTGGCTTGCCGAGAAAAAAAAAGTAACAATTCGTTTTCCGAGCGAGGACCAGTGGTACCGGCTGCACGACCTGCATAATATTCCTGATCAGCCCTTCTGGTCGAAAGCGCCCGGCAATATCAACCTTGAGCATTGGGCCTCTTCCTGCCCGGTCGATCATTTTAAATTCGGGGATTTTTACGATATCATCGGCAATGTCTGGCAGTGGACGGAAACTCCTATTACCGGTTTTGACGGTTTTGCCGTACATCCCTGGTACGACGATTTTTCTACGCCGACCTTCGACACCCAGCACAACCTGATCAAGGGCGGGTCCTGGATCTCAACCGGTAATGAGGCGACCAGAGATGCCCGGTACGCCTTTCGTCGCCATTTCTTCCAGCATGCCGGGTTTCGCTATGTCGAATCCGACCAACCGCTGGAGGTGGCGCAGGCGATGTATGAAAGCGACGTGGCGGTCTCCCAGTATTGTGAGGCCCACTATGGTCAGAACTCCTTTGGTGTTGCCAATTTCCCTGAAAAGTGTGCAAAGATCTGCTTGGAGTTTATGGCGGGCAAAAAGAAAAACCGCGCTCTCGACCTCGGCTGTTCAGTAGGCCGTGCCAGTTTCGAATTGGCGAGGGAATTCAGCATGGTGGATGGGCTTGATTTCTCGGCTCGGTTCATCCGTATCGCCTACCAAATGCGGGAAAAGGGAGTCATTCGTTACGAATTGCCAGAAGAGGGGGAGATCGTCTCCTACCACGAAAGGCGGCTGGATGATTTGGGGCTTGCTGATATGGCGAGACGGGTTGAATTTTTTCAGGCCGATGCCTTGAATCTGAAGCCGCAATTTTGCGACTATGACCTTATACTTGCCGCAAATCTCCTCGATCGCCTGTCAGATCCCGGAAAATTCCTGGCCTCAGTGCACGAACGGCTGAACCATGGTGGCATCCTGGTCTTGACCTCGCCCTATACCTGGCTGCCGGAGTTTACCGCCCGGGGCAAATGGCTCGGTGGCTATCGCAAAGATGGAGAACCGTACACCACTCTTGATGGCTTAAAGAATCTGTTGCAACTCCACTTTACCATGATAACTGAGCCGCGCGACGTGCAGTTTGTCATCAGAGAAACAAAACGCAAATTCCAGCACTCTGTCAGTCAGGTTACAGTATGGAAGAAAAACCGGAAATGATTGTGACTCTCGATGCTCAAGGTGAAAGATCATCATGGCTGAAAAAATAATAAACCTCCGACGCTACCGCCTTACTCTGGAGTATGACGGCACCAACTTCAGCGGCTGGCAGAAACAGACCGACGCCCGCACTGTGCAGGGTGATCTTCTCAAGGCGGCAGTCCGCGTCTTTGGGGAGATTCCCATGGATATCCAGGGGTGCGGCCGCACCGATGCAGGTGTCCACGCTCTCGAGTATGTTGCCCACCTCGAGGTCGCAAGCCTGCTGCCGCCGCAGGAAGTTGCCCGGATGCTGGAGGAAACCCTGCCGAAAGACATGGCGGTACGGGCAGTTGAGGCCGCAGAGCCGAGGTTTCATGCACGGCACAGCTGCATCGCCAGGAGTTATGTGTATCATTTGCGTAACCGAAAATCAGCCTTTGGCAAGCGCTACAGCTGGTGGGTACACGATGAGATGGATCTTGCCGTCATGCAGCGGGCCGGTGCGGCGTTGAAGGGGATGCATGATTTTGCAGCATTTGCCGAAAAACAGGAGCTGAAAAAATCAACCAAGGTCATGGTGCACCAGGTCAGGATCCTGGCCGATGGTGAGCTGATACGGCTGCGGGTGGTAGGATCGCATTTTCTCTGGCACATGGTGCGGCGGATGGTTGGAGTTTTGGTGGAGGTGGGATGCAACCGCTTGTCGGAAAAAGAGGTAGCCGCGCTCCTGCACACCCACTCTGATATACCGTTCAATCACACCGCCCCCGCGGCCGGGTTGTTTTTCGAAAAAGCGTTTTACGATGAAAATGAACTGGAGCGTTTCCTTCAAGAATAAGTCCGAACATTCTAGGCAAAGTCCCTGTATGGAGGACACGAGCACAAGCAATTAGGGGGTCATTATGGTGTGAGAACGATTATGTTGCGAGACCTAACCCTTTGTCCTGTTGTTTTCAAAAATATTCCAAAGTGTTCTTGGTGAGTGATGGACATTCCCCGAAAGACGAGACATGAAGGCGGATTTTTACTCATTATAGTCCTGATAAGTACCGTTGTCGGAACAATAGTTTCTTATATTTCCGGAGACTACTCTGTAGGGGAATCATTCCTTCGAGGTGGAACTATCGGTTTTTCCATTTCATTTTTCTGTGCGATTGGCGATCTCATTTTTCTTCAATGGTTTAAACGCTTTCCTTTTACGATTTATTTACTCGTCAAGACATTGTATTTTACCATTATCTCGCTGGCTGTAATAATAATCAGTTATATCTTCATCAAAACACCACAGGGTAACTCAGAGCTTCAGAAAGATATACTTTTCTCAGGAATTGTAATCACGTTGTCGATAAGCTTTTTGGTGAGTTTCTTGCAAATGTTAAACAGAATGTTGGGGCAAACCACGTTGTTCAATTTATTTGTGGGCCGCTACCATAAACCTGTTGAGGAAGAACGAATATTCATGTTCCTTGATATAGCTTCTTCAACCGAGATTGCAGAGCAAATTGGTCATTTGAAATTCCATACGTTTCTCAATGATTTCTTCTATGATATTACTGAAGCCATTCTTCTAAATGGAGGAGAAATTTATAAATATGTCGGAGATGAAATAATAATTAGTTGGAAAATATCGGACAAACCCCGTAACAACAACCCCATAAATACATTTTTCGAAATACGCCAAGTCATCAACCAAAAAAGTGAAAAATATATACGCACTTTCGGATATGTACCTCACTTCAGAGTGGGGATTCATTGCGGTGTAGTTGTTGTCGGAGAAATTGGAGATTTCAGACGTGAAATTGCTTTTCTCGGTGATACTGTCAATACCGCCTCAAGAATTCAAGGTTCATGTAAAAAATTTGGAAAGGATTTAATAGTCTCAGAGGAAGTTCTTAAAAGAGTATTTTTGACAGACCAATACGATGCCATCAGTCTTGGAAAAATACAACTCAGAGGGAAAGAAAAGACAGTTGAACTATTCAGCATAGAGGACTCAAGTCAATTCCATTCGTTTCGTTGAAGAATTCACGAAGGCCCAGGCTATCGAATGTATTTCGTACAGCGCGGATAGCAAAATTTGATAGCAGATTTTACCAATAGAGGTTGGTTATGCAACTAGAACTCACTCAGGAGAGGCTAGATTTTCTCAAAAAGGATTTTCGAAGAGGATTTATTGAATTCTGTGGATTTCAGGCATCAAAAATAGAAAAGGGATTTTTTGAATCCACTTTAAAGATAGGAGAAAACCACAAAACTCAAGATAATTTTATTCATGCCGGCTTAATAGCGACCATGTCTGATCATACAGCCGGATATGCTGCCTATACCCTTGTCCCCGATAATATAAGGATATTGACCATCGAGTTTAAAATTAATTTTTTAAAACCAGCCTATGGTAATGCATTAAAATGCAAATCAGAAATCGTCAGTCAAGGAAAACAAATAATAGTGGCCCAATCCACTGTATTTGATATCAGGGATACTCATGAAAAAATGGTTTCCAAAAGTACTATCACCTTGATGGCGATAGATGCCGATAAATTACAAAAATAGAGCCAATAAGGGAAGATCTTGTTTTTAGGTGTAAATTAGCGTTGTTAAAATGAGGGACACTTCCCTGAATTTGTTCAATCACAGCTCGACATTGAACCCATAAACTGATCGGCTCCTTTGAGCTGAATCGTTTTCAGGGCTGAGACAGTTTCATAATAGCCTGGTTGGCGATGGTCAGCCCGAAGATACCAGTAATGGTCGGCAGGCTGCCCAATACATTGCGTTTTCGGCCCCTATCGGCGTAGGGGCTAGTGTCGAGGCTGTCTTCTTCCGGCAACTGGTAGTCAAAATCAATTTTTTCAATAGAATAGACGCAGGAGATGCCTTCGCCTACGCCACGCCTGCGCAAACGTTTGCGCAGATGCCTGGCCAAAGGACAGTTGGAGGTGGTGAAAAGGTCGCCGGAACGGATCAGGGTTGGATCGGTACGCAGGGCTGCACCCATGGAACTGATGATCGGGATGTTGCTCAGATAGGCGCCATGCAACAGCTGGGTTTTCGGATTGAGTGAGTCGATGGCGTCGATAAGCAGATCCGGTTTTGGGCTGAGGATCTGTTCGAGGGTCTCTTCGCCTGCGAAGATCTGCAGGGCCTCGACCCGGCATTCTGAATTGATGGCCAGGATCCTTTCTTCGGCAACCTCAGCCTTGGATCTCCCAATGGTGGTTTCCAGGGCGAGGAGTTGGCGGTTGATGTTACTTGGCTGGATGGTATCGTAATCGACAATACGCAGGTGCCTGATCCCGGCCCGCACCAGCCCTTCGACAACATAGCCGCCAACAGCGCCAAGGCCGACCACTGTTACCATCCGCGACTGGAGGAGGGCAAAACGTTCTTCGCCAAGCAGCCGTCGGGTTCGAATAAATCTGTCCATGCTCATAGTAGGTTTTGGCACCGTCATCAAGAGTGGTTGTTGCAGGACGCATCTCTGTTACTGTTGTAATCATCTGCAATTATCCATGAGAATGAGGAAATTGCACCCATTTTCCTCATTCTTCCTCCTTTTGTAATGCAAAAAAAACTTGCTGTCAGCAGCCGGATCATGGTAGGAATGCTCCCCCTTTAGCAGTCGTCAGTTCCCCTTAGTCATTCAACTACCTTCCAATAAAGTAGATCATGTTGCACCTTCCAAAGCAGAACGCCGATCTTGAGAACACGAGGACCTGGGCAAAATATTCCTCGAAACTTTGTGGTCACTGTGTCGCCTCCTGTTGCAGCCTGCCGGTTGAGGTGAAAACGGAGGATTTGGTCCGCATGCAGCTTATAGAAGAGTTTTCCCTCCAGGAAGATCCGAAATACATTGCCAGAAGATTGATAAAAGAACGGTTGGTTGATCATTTCCACGCTCGTACGGCCACCTTTACATTGGCCAGGCGGGCCAATGGAGACTGCATTTATCTCGACTGCAGCACCAGGCGCTGTATCATTTATTTCAGTCGTCCCGATACCTGTCGCAACCATCCGGGAATAGGACCACGTTCAGGCTACTGCGCCTTTAAGAAAAAGCCTCACAATGCTATCCCGTAGGGCGTATTTTATATAGCAATCGTTCTGTTAATGGTGTGTAGAGAAAGTCTTCTACGAGAGCCGCTGCTTTTTCGGTCGGATGTAATAGCGAAAGTACCCGACAAGGTTGCTGCCGATAAAGATCGCTTCCATCAGCACTGCCCCGGGGGACCCGGCAAGATAGTTGTGGATGATCCACAGACTGGTGCCGACCAGCATGAGTTGTCTCAGTTGCTTGTCCTCTTTGCAGAAAGAAGCAACGGTGCCGAAGCAGCCGCCGCTGCAGGCCAGGATGCTGAGCAAGCCTTCATAGGAAAAGACGGAAATGGCAATCGTCGTCAAGACAAAGAAGCCCATAACCTTCTTCGAAGTGGAAAACATTGATGCTGTGAATCTGAACGCCGCGAGAATGCCGAGGCAGGCCGCGGTCCAGTGGTCGAGCAGCATGAAGTGTATGGAAATAAGGGTGCAGGAAACCAGCAGGCATGCCACAATTTTTTTCCGTTCCTTGAATTGAAAGGAAAGAATATCAAAGCAGATGGCAATCCCTATGAGGATCTGGGAAATAATAAAATGGGACATCAAAGATAGGGCACGGGTGGAGGGTGGAGTCTTGGAAGAACAACTTCAGGCACTATACCGTGTTGTCGCTTAGCCGTCTATGGCAATGAGTGGTGAATGAAGTAAGACATGACCTTCCGGCCAGGCAGAGGAGAGAGATGGGGTAATATAAGCTCCAGCCGACAGATCCGAGGGGGATAAGGACTGAACGGCTGGAGGTTCGGATTCAGCAGGTCAGGGTGGCCCCGAACCGCTCTTCGGCCAGGGAATCAGCCACGACATTGGTCGGCAGTTTTTGCTGCGCCGACTGTCGGTAGATCTCCATGAGGGTCTGTTCAATGGCGGCGGTCAGTTGCGTGGCTTTTTTAGGGTCGTAGGTTTGGTCGATTTCGCAGCTGATGTTGATTACGCCGCCAGCATTTGCAACATAGTCAGGGGCGTAGAGGATGCCACGGCGGAAAAGTTTTGCCCCGTCTTCATTGTTCTGCAGCTGATTGTTGGCGCTTCCGGCTACTATCTGGCAGAGGAGCTGGGGGATGGTCCGGCTGTTTAAAGTCGAGCCGAGGGCACAAGGGGCAAAGATATCGCAGGCGACACCGTAGATGTCGTCCGGCGCCACCAGGTGGAAATCGATTTTTTCGCGCAGGCTGTGAGCATGTTCGGTGTTGATGTCGGCCGCGATGATGCGGCAGTTGTCTTTTTTCAGCATTTCGGCAAGCCTGCCTCCAGTCTCGCCAATACCCTGGATAGCCACGGTGAGGCCGTCTAGCCGCTCTCTTTTCAGCTTATGCTTCACACTTGTTTTAATGGCGCAATATACGCCGTAGGCGGTAAAGGGGCTGGGGTTGCCGCTGGCGCCGACGGTTGCGACATGCCTGGTCCGGCGTTGCACCACGACCATATCGGCGAGTGTGGAGTTGACATCTTCGGCAGTGATATATCGGCCTTCGAGGGTTTCGACAAAATTGCCGATTTCTGTAAAAAGAGCTGTCCTGTTGACCGTCTTCAGGTCGCAGTGGACAACACTTTTGCCGCCGCCGAGAGGGAGCCTTGCAAGGGCGTTTTTATAGGTCATGCCTTTGCCGAGCCGCAGGACATCGATCAGGGCGGCATCCTCCGATTCGTAGCGCCACACTCGGCAACCACCGAGGGCTGGGCCGCGATGGGTATTGTGGATGGCGATCCAGGCGGTGAAGCCGACTTCCGGGTTGTCGCACCTGACAACTTCCTCATAACCAGGTATGTCGAGTTGGGTGTATCTGTTCATGTCCTTTCCTTTGCTGATAGCGAGAAGTGGTTTGTCTGTAGTTTTACCTTGTTTTTGTGAAAAAATTTGTTATGCAGCGATGGACTGCTGTCGCAAACCTGTTACTGCCTCGGCACCAAGGTGCAATGCCTGGATATTCGGGTCAAGCAGGCGTTCGGCCTTAGCGCCGAAGACTTTTTTAAAGGCTAGGGCGATGCTTTCGATTCTGACAGGCCCGGCGAGGGCCAGATAGGCGCCAAGCATGACCATGTTTGCGGCACGAGGGATGCCGCACTTTACTGCCAGTTCATTGGCCAAAATCCCATACACCTCAATATCTTGGCGGTCGACCGGTTTATCTATCAGCGAACTGTTGATCAGGAGGAGGCCTCCGGGCTTGACACTTGCCTCGAATTTCAGGAGGGAAGGCAGGTTCATGACAATGACACAGGTGGCGTTGCCGGTAACGATTGGTGAGCCCACCGGTTTGTCGGAGACCACCACGCTACAATAGGCGGTGCCGCCGCGCATCTCCGGACCGTAGGACGGCAGCCAGGTTACGTGCTTGTCTTCAAGCATGCCGGCATAGGCGAGCAATTGTCCTATGGACATGACTCCCTGGCCTCCAAAGCCTGCACAGAGTATTCTTTCATTTATCATTTCGCCTCCTCCGGGGTCTTGAAAACCCCGAGTGGATAATAGGGGATCATGTTTTCCTGCAGCCAGGTCAGGGAGTCAACCGGGGAGAGCCCCCAGCCAGTAGGGCAGGTGGAAAGCACTTCGATTAAAGAAAAACCTTTGCCGGCCATCTGGTATTCAAATCCCTTGCGAATGGCCTTTTTAGCATGACGAACCGCTCTGGGGTTGTGAACCGATACCCTCTCCACATAGACGGCCCCAGGAATTTGGGCAATCATCTCCGAGACTTTGAGCGGCATGCCGCTATGCGCCACGTCACGACCGCCCGGGGCGGTGGTGACTTTCTGGCCCGGCAAGGTGGTTGGGGCCATCTGGCCGCCGGTCATGCCGTAAATTGCGTTGTTGACAAAGATGGTGGTGATTTTTTCGCCTCTATGGGCGACATGGACGATCTCGGCGGTGCCGATGGAAGCGAGGTCGCCGTCACCCTGATAAGTAAAAACCGTCTTGTTCGGGTGCACCCTCTTTGCCCCGGTGGCTACCGCCGGAGCACGGCCGTGTGCCGATTCAATCATGTCGATGTTGAGGTAATTGTAGGTCAAGATGGAGCAGCCGACGGCGGCACAGCCGATGGTGTCACCCAAGAGGCCAAGTTCTTCGAGCACTTCGGCAACCAGCCGCTGAATGATGCCATGGGTGCAGCCGGGGCAATAATGGGTTTCCTGGTCGGTCAGCCCCTTGGATTTTGCAAAGATCACCGACATCGTTACACCCTCCCGAGAAGAACTTTAATATGGGCGACAATCTCTTCCGGAACCGGAATGATGCCGCCGGAACGGCCATAAAAGGCCACCGGCAATCTCCCGTTTACCGCCAGTCGCACGTCATCGACCATCTGGCCGCAGCTCATCTCAACGGTGAGGATCGTGCGGCAGGTTGGGGGTAGCTGCTGGAAGGCACTACTGGGGAAGGGCCACAGGGTCTGCGGTCGAATGAGCCCAGCCTTTATACCTTCCTCCGCCAACAGATCGATGGAATTTTTTACGATGCGGGCAGTTGAGCCATAGGCACAAAGGACGAGTTCAGCTTCATCAGTGCGGTAGTTTTCAAAGCGGCTTTCAGTGGCCGCGATACGGGTGAATTTTTCCTGGAGACGAAGATTCTTTTGTTCAAGCAGGCCTGGGTCGAGGACCAGGGTCTTGATGGTGTTGGGTTTTCTGCTGCCGCCGTGACCCACCGCCGCCCAGGACTTTTCGGGAAGCGTGCGGAGAGGCCTTTCGGGAAACTCAACCGGCTCCATCATCTGGCCGAGCATTCCGTCGCTGACGATGAACACCGGGGTGCGGTAAAAATCGGCAAGATCGAAGGCGGCCATCATCATTTCCGCACCCTCCTGCACCGTGGCCGGGGCAAAGGAGAGTATCCGGTAGTCGCCGTTGCCGCCGCCCCTGGTCATCTGGTAGTAGTCGGCCTGGGAGGGCTGAATGGTGCCTATCCCTGGGCCGCCGCGTTGCACATTGACGATGACCGAAGGGAGTTCGGCTGCGGCAAGCGACGACATTCCTTCCTGCATCAGGGCGATACCCGGCGAGGAAGAAGAGGTCATTGCCCTGCCGCCGGTGGCTGCCGCGCCGTAAACCATGTTAATTGCCGCCAGTTCACTTTCTGCCTGGAGAAAGACTCCGCCAGCCTTCGGGAGCTCGCGTGCGAGAAACTCAGGAATTTCGTTTTGCGGAGTGATCGGGTAGCCGAAAAAATGGCTGCATCCGCCTTTGATGGCTGCAAGAGCCAGGGCCTCATTGCCCTTCATCAAGCTTTTAGGCATGCTGGATCCTCCTTTTTACTGGTAAAGCGTTCAACGGTGAGGGCCGAATCGGGGCACATCTGGGCGCAGTTGCCGCAGCCTGTGCATTTTGCTGGTTCGGTGATGGTCGGTGGCTGGTATCCCTTCAGGTTCACACTGTTGCCGTTGAAGACCATGATGTCTACGGGACAGGCGACGGTGCACAGACCGCATCCTTTGCAGACATTGGTGGCAATACGAACTCGGCCCTTTAATTCAGCCATGTTTGACCTCCCTTGGTGGTTGGTTATTATAGAAAGGTTTTATTATACAAAAAAATATTTAATATAGCGAAACATTTTATCGATACCACCCGAGGTGAGATGGCAGCAATAAATAATATAAAAGAAAATTATATCAGTTAAATAAAGTGTTTTGTGGCGATTTTACGGTTTTGTTGTATGAAAAAAAATTATTTTTCAATAAACCTGCTTGGCAGGAAGGAAAAGTTCCCCTGCCGGGAGTGAATGCAAGAAGGCATCCTGGGTGTAATCGTGGAAGGGAGTAATGAAAGGCTCGCTGCAATTTCTCCAGGGAATATTATATCCTCGTGGTTGATGCTCATAGCGTCAGGTGAACTCAATGTATCAATTTACTTTAGGCCCCATTTTGAGTACCTTGGAAGACCGTTTCTTGTTTTTTGCGAGTTTCGTCAAGGAACTTATTCCGTTAACCGGGATTAGGAGATGTATTGCTTTTAGGTCAACGACTTAAGCTAAAAATGAAGCCTTTCACGCTTCATTGCTAACCATAGGGAGGTGGTCTGCTGTGATTAAATCCCCGCACTTTACTCTCAAGTTCAAAAGCATGCTCATTCTCGGGTGCTATATTCTCGGTATCCTGAGTATGGGGCTAATCTCCTACGATCAGCTGCATACCACCGAGAGAAAGACCGAACTTTTGGAACTTGCCTACAATCTGAATAATATCATCCTGGAAGTACGGCGATATGAGAAAAATTTCTTCCTCTACTATAAAGAGGAAGCTCTTCAAGAAAACAAGAGATACCTGGCAGAAGCCTTTGATACCGAAAAAACAATTATCGCCAGAGGTGGTCGGTTAAAAATTGCCCCAATGCTCATGGAGTTTGAAAAGCAACTGATAGCCTATCAGACCACTATGGAACTGGTGTCGCAGCAGGAGTCAACCAATACCCCAGAGTACCTGCAGATGGTCGACAGCCTGCGGGAGGAGGGCAAAAGGATGACCGAGCTGAGTGAAGAACTGGTGCGCTTTGAGCGGAGTCAGATTCATGATATTCTCAACACCTTAAAATCACAATTGATCGCCTGGTCGGTCATGGCAGTAAGTCTCGGTGTCATTTTGCCTTGGATGATGATCTTTAAAATTTTCCACCCGTTGACAATCATCAAAGGAGCGACTGAAGATATTGCCCATGGTCGCTTCAATCGCATTGAGGTTATTAACACCCAGGATGAAATGCAGCAGGTTATGGAGGCCTTCAATACCATGGTTCGAGAACTGGAACGAAGGCAAAATCAACTGGTTCAGTCGAAAAAGCTGTCATCAATCGGTACACTGACCGCAGGAGTGGCGCACCAGCTCAACAATCCGCTCAACAATATATCCACCTCCTGCCAGATCGCCGTTGCCGAATTAGGGTCTGGAGACATGGAGCTTATCAATCGCATGTTGCATAACATTGATCAGGAAACACTCAGGGCAAGGGATGTCGTCAAAGGACTTCTAGAATTTTCCAGGGTCCAGGACTTTACCCTCCGTCCCTCGCAATTGGCCGAAGTGGTCAGGCGGGCAGTGCGACTTGTACAAAGTCAGGTTCCCGCCGACATCACCGTGAGTGTAGAGATTGAAGAAGTCCTTGTGGTTCCTATGGATAGCCAGCGTATGCAGGAGGTATTCCTCAATCTGATTATCAATGCCGCGCAATCCATCCGGGGAAGTGGCAAGATAACCATCTCCGCTAGCCGGAATGAAAATGCCGAAGAAATTGTCATTGAAGTACACGATACAGGAGAGGGAATCCCTGAAAAGATTCAGGGCCGGCTTTTTGATCCATTCTATACAACCAAGGAAGAAGGACAGGGCACAGGACTTGGTCTTTCGGTTGTTTACGGAATAATTCAAAAACATAACGGCAATATCACCGTGAAAAGCATGCCCGGCCAGGGGGCTTCATTCTTTATCAGTCTCCCCTTGGCCAGGGAAACCACTATTTGATTTCGTGATGGTATGGAAAATCGGAAAATTCTTGTTGTCGATGATGAAGTAATCGCCCGTGACAACCTCGCTTTTATCTTAAAAAAAGACGGATACTCTCCAATACTTGCTGAAAATGGTGAGCAGGCGATTGACATCCTCAGGCAGGAAGAGGTGGATCTCGTTCTCACCGACTTACGGATGAAAGGGCGGGACGGGATGGCAGTTCTCACCGAAACCAAGAATCTGTGGCCATCCACAGAAGTTGTAGTCATAACCGGTTACGCCAGTGTCGATACCGCAGTGGAGGCCATGCGGCACGGTGCCTACCACTATATCGCCAAACCATTTAAGATAAATGAACTACGGGCAATCGTCGAGAAAGCTCTGGAAAAAAACTCATTACGAAAAGAAATTCAAACCTTAAGGCAGAGGGTACAGGCGGAGGCTGGTGCTTCTTCGCGGATTATCGGGCAAAGTCAAAAAAATCAGGCATTGCGGGAGACCATTCACCAGGTTGCCCAGCTCGACTGCAATGTGCTCATTCAGGGTGAAACTGGAACCGGCAAGGAATTGGTGGCGAGAACCATCCATGAACTCAGTCCTCGGGCCAAGAATCGTTTTGTTGCCTTTAATTGCGGGGCCTTTTCCGAAGAACTGATCACCAGTGAACTCTTCGGTCATGAGCGTGGGGCTTTCACCGGAGCAAACAAGATTAAAAAAGGACTCCTGGAACTGGCTGAAAACGGGACGGTGTTCTTTGACGAAGTGGGGGAGTTACCGATGTCGATGCAGGTGAAACTCCTGCGGGTGTTGCAAGAGCGGACCTTGATGCGGGTTGGGGGGACGGAGGAAATTTCGATAGATGTCAGGGTGTTGGCGGCGACCAACAAGGACCTGAAAAAGGAGACTGAGGCAGGGGCCTTCAGGACCGATCTTTTCTATAGGCTCGATGTCCTTGCCATCAACGTGCCATCGCTTTCCGAACGTAGGGAAGATATCCCTCTTCTCGCCAGTCATTTTCTTGCCAAACATACAAGGCCGGGACGAGGAGTTCCCAGATTGGCGGTGGAGACGGCACAGCGGCTCATGCGTTATGAGTATCCGGGGAACATTCGCGAGTTGGAAAATATCGTGCAGCGCATTCTTGTGTATTGTGACGGGGAAGTTGTCGAACCTCAGCATCTTTTAGCCGATTTGCGGGAGGGTATGGTTGAGGCCGTCCGCGGGAAGCGGCAGAATTGGCACCCGCTTGAGGAACACGAAAAACAGTATATTATCGAAGTTTTGGATGAGGTTGAAGGCAATAAATCGGCAGCCGCAAAGATCCTTGGAATTGATAGGGTTTCCCTGTGGCGCAAGATTAAACGCTACGGGTTGGAGAATCCCGACGCCTGATGGCAAGCGACGCGAAGAGCAAAGTTTAACCCCGACAAGCGGGATAAGCACATTAACGAAGTTCGTTCATAAAAAACAAGAAACGAATTTCTAAGATTCTCAATACTCTCCCTGGTGCTCACTGTGTCAGGATGTAAGCGCGGGCCTCCAGCACCCTGTCAACCACCTCGTCCGCATTTGCCACTAGTATCAATTCAAGGTTTTCAGTAACGTCGGGTTCAAGGGCCTGAATTTCCTCTTTATTGGCAAGGGGGAGAAGCACGCATTGCACACCCGCTCTTTTCGCCGCAAGAATTTTTTCTCTGATTCCACCGATCGGAAGGATGCGACCACTTAAGGTCATTTCCCCGGAAAGGGCGACATCACGACGAGCCGGACGTTTAGTGAGAAGAGAGAGGAGAGCTGCAAAAATGGTAATGCCGGCGGAAGGGCCATCTTTTGATATGGCGCCGGACGGAAAATGTATGTGGATATCGGTATCTTGGAAAAAGGTGTCGAGTATTCTATATTCCTTTGTTCTGCTTCGAATATAGCTAAGAACCGCATGAGCGGATTCCTGCAACACTTCCCCCAAAGAGCCAGTCAACATAAGTTTGCCCGAACCGCGCATAGAAGCCGTTTCGACGCTGATTATTTCACCCCCGGATTCAGCCCAAACAAGGCCTGTGGCAATACCAACATGGGCCTGGCCATCGGCTGCCTCACGGTGGAATTTTCGTGGTCCGAGGAGACGGCCGACGGTATCGGCGTCGATATCCATTGGCTGACCCTGGGTGTCGGACTTCAGGCATAACAGGGCAATCTTTCTGCAAATATCGGCGAGCTCCCGTTCCAGATTGCGCAGCCCTGATTCTCTGGTGTAATCGCTGATTACTCGCGAAATGGCCTCAGGGGTAAAGTTCAGCATTGCCCTGGGCAGGCCGGCGGCTCGGAGCTGTCGGGGCAGGATGAACTGCTTGGCGATCTGCTGTTTTTCCTTTTCGGTGTATCCTGCAAACTCGATACGTTCCATCCGATCCAAAAGAGGTCCGGGCAGCTTACTGATGTCGTTGGCCGTGGCGATAAACATTACCCGCGACAAATCAAAGGGCATGTCAAGGTAGTGGTCGGTGAAGCGGACATTTTGTTCAGGGTCAAGAACCTCAAGCAGCACTGAGGCTGGGTCACCGCGAAAATCCTGGCCGATCTTATCTATTTCGTCGAGCATAAACACCGGATTGTTCACACCGACGCGCTTCAGTTCAGTGATAATACGGCCTGGCAGGGCACCTACGTAGGTGCGCCGGTGGCCGCGAAGTTCGGCTTCGTCACGCAGCCCGGCCAGAGAAATACGTACAAACTGACGTCCCAGGGCTTCGGCGATAGCCCTGCCGACAGAAGTTTTCCCTGTCCCCGGCGGGCCAGTAAAGCAGAGAATGGGGCCTTTGCCCATTTCGACAAAGAGTTTCTTCTTCAGTACTTCTTTGACGGTCTTGCGCAGTTCTTCAAGATTTACCGGTTTGCCGAGATAATGGGCCGCGCCTTTTTTTAAGGCTTCTACGGCCGAGCTGACGGTCGCAAAGCCGGTAACCATGATGACGGGAATCTCCGGCGCCAGGCGATTGATCTGCTGCAGGAGTTGCAGGCCATCCATGCGGTCCATCTTGAGATCGGTGATAACCAGATCAATCTCTTCCTCGGCAAGAACCCTGAGGGCTTCTATACCGTTGGCAGCGGACCTGCAGCTGTATCCGTCCTTTGACAGCATATATTCCATATTCGATCGCGCTATTTCTTCATCGTCAACCACCAGGATATTTTTCTGTGCTTTGCTGCACAGGGTTTTAGCAGCAAGGAATTCAAGGATCCGTTGTTTGACCTGGGAAAGGCCGCAATGTCTGGCCTCAAGAACCGCCTGTGCTCTGTCCATGTCGATTTTACTCAGTGACGACTCATTCCAGGGCAGGGCTATAGCTAGCTCGATATAATTGAAGCCCACTGCATATTCGGCTACGGAGGGATCGGTCTTGTCAAGTTTGTCAAGTTCTCTGGAAACAGTTTCAAAAATTTGCTGAGGAAGCTCGGCCTCTTCGATCTGAGTACGAAGTTTCGTCAGCGGTGTTACTGGGTCCTGGCTGTTTTGCGAAGGTTCCTCAGGTAGCTCAGTTTTTCTTTTAAAGAACATAACGACATTTTCCTTTAGCAATTTTTCAGTGTGTTGAAGTGATGGGTTTCCCAATAAATATTGTTGGAGGAAATTCAAAGAGTTTCGACGATCCTGCATCATCTCGCAGCTTATCTATCGCATTTCTGTGCAGTGCTTTCGATCATGCAATTTTAATTCCAATATACATCCTTTGCAACTGTCGTTGTAAGAAGATCGTCGCAAATTTTTCGAGTTTTTTGATTTAGTCAAGGTTACAGAGGTCAGATGTTCCATCTGAGTCGTTAAGATCAAACGAACCTTTGTTGCCATTCGAAGCAGTTTTACATTGATGGGGTGGGGTGTGTTGCAAGTTGCATAGTGTTGTTGCAAATTGCAATAGCTGGATAGGGACTTTTCTTCAGATCATTGAGTTGTTGTTGCTAATTGCAACACAACGCCGCCAAAGGATCATGCCGCTATAAATATATATAATAATATAAATAACATGCGGCGATTGATTTGGGTGGCATGGTTTTTGAAATTAGTAGGTCAAGATTATCCATCCAAACTGAGAGTAACATTTATGGTTCAACCGTTATTAGAAAATTTTCCCGCAAACAGAACAACCCAGCTTGACAGGGAAGGAAACACCTCCGCTGCACCAGGCATGAAGAAAAAATCCTTTATTCTGGTCGTTACCCGTAACGGTCATATGGCTGAGCCGGTAATGGATTATGCCATAACTGTTGCTGACCGTCTGAAGTACGCCATCCTCGCCGTTCATACCAATACCCTGCCTTTCTTTCGCGATGGTGGCGAACGGAATCGACTCTTTGCTGCAGCCATGCAGGAAAGTTCAGCACTCTTCAGGCAAAAGGCTGAAGCGAGGGATGTGCAGGTTGAACACACCGGAGAAACGGGGAAAATCGGCAAGATTGTGAAACGGTTGTGTCACACGGAAAAGCGTATCGAGTTTGTCATAATTGATCAGGGAATTCGTATGGAAGAGGTGACTTCTATGGCACCTGTTCCCGTTTTTAGCGTCATTTATACCCGCTCCAAGGCGGGTGCAATGACCACTCACTCTAACCCAATGAACACAGGAGATTCTAGAATGTCTACTACAAGCAGGAAACGGCATGTAAAAAACTGTTTTGTCTTTGGCGGCCTCACTGCCGGATTGTATGCAGCAGTCTTTTCCCATCCGGACATTATTATGACCTATTTAACCAAAGGGGGCTTTTATGCCCTGCTGCCAGTTGCAGTAGTTCTCACCGTATCCTACATGCATGGAAATTTCACAAATTCTTTCTGGGCCGCCCTGGGCATTGAAGGATCGAACGTTAAAGCACCCAAGCAAGCAGATGTTCGCCAGGAAAAAACCGATGTACCAACCGTCAAAAAAGATACCAGACCACGAGCCCAAGTCAGCGCCTGAGATCAGGCGAGAGATTCAAGGAATTCGGTTGTCGGAGAATTTTAAGCAAAACTTTATAATAAAAAATATCAGTTTCTGGAGGCAAAATGCACGGTCCAATTAATGAGGTCATTCAGTTCATAGACCTAAGCGCTTATTCAATAATGTTTTTAGTTTTAGTTGGTTTCGTTGGCGGGCTTGTTAGTGGTTTTATCGGTTCCGGCGGCGCCTTTGTCCTGACTCCTGCCATGATGAGCCTTGGTGTACCGGGAACAGTGGCGGTTGCCAGCAATATGTGCCATAAATTCCCCAAGGCCCTGGTTGGTGCTGTCAAGCGCTATAAGTATGGCCAGGTAGATATCAAATTGGGAATCATTATGGGGCTTTTCGCGGAAATTGGTGTCCAAATCGGCGTTATGCTGCAGAAGCATATCCTCGACACCTGGGGCCCGGCCGCATCCAATCTGTATGTCAGTTTTATCTTTGTCTGTGTCCTGGTCATCGTTGGCTCTATCGTCATGCGTGATGCCCTGACAGCTAAAAAAGCGGGCGGCGCAACCTCGGAACCACTTTTGGCCAGACGCATTCAGAAGATCCAGCTTTGGCCGATGATTTCGTTTAAGACCGCCAATCTGCGCATCAGCATGTGGTTTCTCGTACCGGTTGCTCTGGCCACTGGAATGCTGGCAGCAACCATAGCTGTTGGCGGTTTTATCGGCGTACCCGGACTGATGTATATCATCGGGGCCACCAGCATCGTGGCATCGGCGACCGAATTGGTCATCGCCTTCGTCATGGGTTTGGGAGGCACTCTTCTCTGGGCATACTATGGAATGGTTGATATCCGCCTGGTCCTGCTTATTCTCGGTGGTTCACTTTTCGGTGTGCAGTTGGGGGCAATTGGTACAACCTACGTTAAAGAATACATGATCAAATATGTTATGGGCACCATCATGCTGATCGTAGCCGTCAGTCGATTCTTTGCCATCCCCAAGTATTTGAATAACCTGAACCTCACCTCTGTCGACCCCGACAGTGTGGTAATTATGACTCGAATAAGCTTTTCCGTCATGTGTTTTGCACTTCTCATCGGGGCGACAATCATACTCGTCAGCCTGTTCCGAGCGAGAAGCCTTGAGAAGGCAGTGGCATAGAGAGGGTAATCATGTCTGATACAGTCAAATTCATTTTAGTGGCTATTGATCCTGGCCCCGCCAGTCAAGCCGCTTTTCTCCAAGCCCTTCGCCTGGCGGCATCAATGCGGGCAAAATTGGTTGCTGTTTCTGTTACCCCTCGATATGAGGGGAATATGAATAGATGGGCAATCAGTGATGCCAACGATCAAATGAGCCTGCCTTTTAAAAATTGCCTTCAGGATGTGGTGCACACTGCGGCGGAGTGTGGCCAAACAGTGCGCGCGGTGCACAGAGTCGGCAATCCTGTCGATGAGATAGTTAATGTTGCTGAAGAAATAGGGGCCGGCCTTTTGCTCATGGGGTGTCCAAAGCGGGCGTATGTCGAGCGTATGCTGCTCGGGCGTACCATCGCCAATGTGCTTGGACTGAGTCCCTGTGATGTGTTGCTGGTACCTGAAGCGGTTGAGGTGGACTTTGCCCGGATCCTTGTAGGCTTGGACGGTTCTCGGCACAGCATGGATGCCGGGCAGCGTGCCCTCGATCTGGCCTTGGCATATGGTGGTAAAATTCATGCACTTTCCGTGGTGGATGTCAGCGTTGATCGGAGTTTGCTGTATGGTGTGCTTGATGAGGCGCGACACAAGAGTTCCATGGCGGTGCAGACCTTGGCAGGACAAGCACAAACATTGGGCGTGCCGGTGACTACTGAGATTTGGGAAGGCACATCCTACGAACAAATTGTCAAATACTGTGAGCAAAAAGATATCCAGTTGATTGTTCTCGGGTCTTATGGACGAACCGCCCTCAGGCGCTTTCTTGCGGGGAGTGTGGTTGAGCGGGTTGCAGCACTTTCCCGCAAGCCAATTTTGGTAGTAAAAAGACTGGCTGGCAATGGTGTTCGTGATCTGGCTCGTGTTGGTGATTTCGTCTTAGATAAACAGGCTTGCTGAGCCCTTTAGCCATCATGGAGAATTGATGGAAGTTGAGCCGGATGTTTACCGCGTAAAGGAAACTGCGGGAGGGATGGTATTTTCTCCCGCAAGGAGGTGGGCGATGGAGTTGAATCAATACTTTTCAATATGTATCTTAGCTGTATGTGTAATCCATTTGGCTGTGACCATTGGTGGTCAGATCCATAACTGGGGGCAGGCATTCATGGTCAGAAAGCAGCTCTTGTTGGGACAACCGGCTCAGGCTGCCAAAGGGGTTGCTTTTTCAACCAAAACGACCAAACAGCAGCGCAGTGATTGGTATGTTTTTTTTCACTGTTCTGATTTGGTTGGAAAATCCGAGACAGAAAAAACGGCTCCATCGTTGTCTCAGGAAATAAAGCCGTTGCGGCCACAAACATATCGCCCTTCGGCGAAGCGACCGGAAAACAGATTGACCCTCACCTGATTAAAATAGATCGGATTCATCCGACCTGCTTCAATACCTCCCCGACAGGGGAATCTATACCCAAGGTGTGAGAATATCAGCGGAGATCAATCCGGTTTGTAGATGATTACCAAGGTTTTCGCAGGACCACCGATCCCCCGGTAACCGTGCGGAACAACCGAGTCGAAGTAAAGGCTGTCCCCTTCCTCAAGGATCACCACATTATCACCGCGGCGAAACTCGAGCCTGCCCTCAAGGACATAGAGAAACTCCTCGCCGCGGTGGTTGTTGTAAACTATGGCTTCGGCTGCTCGTTCCTCCATGTGGACAATGAAGGGTTCCATGGTTTTATCGACTTTTGGATAGGCGAGGGGTTCGTACTGATAGCCGATGTGGGAGATATGCGGTCCCTTGGCGACCCCATAACGGTCGGCTTTGCGCACCACCACCATGCTGCTGTCCGAGCCTGCTCCCTGGAAAAAATGGCCAATGGAGACGCCGAGGGCTGTGGCGATTTTCAACAGGGTAGCAATAGGCGGGGTAACCAAATTATTTTCTATCTGCGAGAGGTTGGGCTTTGACAGGCCGGTAAGATCAGCCAGATCTTGCAGTGTAAGGTCCCTTCTGTTGCGCAGGGCGCGAATCTGACTGCCGATATTAAGAGAGGCGAGTTCATCTTTCATGTCTGAGACCATAGAAACCGGGCAAAAGGTTAAATGAGTCCTGGAGGTTGAGGGCGTACGATCAGCTGCCGTCCCAATCCGCGGCAGTTTCTACCTGCTTTCACTATAGTAACAATTTCTAATGGATGCCATGGCAGTTTCGCCCCGGGCGATGGATTCGGCAAGTTTCCAGACGTCAGGTGAGAAAACTTGTCGCAACGGCTGTTCAACATGGAGAAAACGGCTAAATGCTTCTTGCAACTGACCATCCCAGAGGCCGTTGTAGCGGAGAAGATCGTCTGGATAAACGGTCGTACGCTCGCTGCCTTCGGAGTCGACAGCAAAGGGGGCGATTATATTGAATGCACCATAATCATTGGTCAACTCCTCGCCTGGTTCGATGTTTCTGATGGCAATTTCAAAATTGTAGGCCGTGAGGCAGCAGTTTGGTTTGAAGCTGTGATTGATGAACCGTTCGTTGTCCCAGCAAAAAATCAGATGGCCTCTGTTGTTTCGGTAGGAATAGGTGAGGGTCGCTTCTTGGCATGGCAGGGACATGCGCTCCAACCGGTCCATGGGGATCTCCCGATCCAGGTCATCAAAAACCCAGGTGACAGTACCTTGCGGGATTCTTGCGGTGGCCACCACCCCGTTTCCTTTGTCTTCGTTAATGTATACAACTTTTGTACAGGGTATGATCATCGTCGCCGGAATCCTCGCGTATGTGCTTTCGCATAAGAATTGCGTGGCCGCCGTCCTCGTAATAGCCAAGGCGAAAGCCATATTGTTCAAAACCGTGTTTTTTATACAGATTGACAGCTGCAGTGTTGCTGTCGCTCACCTCCAGGGTGAGCATATGACACTGTGAAATTTTAACAATGTCTTCAAGATGTTCAATCATCTTTCCGGCAAGGCCCCGGTTTCTTGCTGCGGGAACAATGCCAAACGAATAAATCCGCATTTTACGGCTGTTCTTTCGGCCGAGCAAAATGGCATATCCTACAATCTCCAGTGTCTCCTGTTGTCTCGCGACAATAACGTGGGCATGTTGTACCAGGTATCGCAAGCTTTTTTTCGAGCACCGGTCGGTGCGGAAGAGAGCGATCTCCAGTGCGGTCAACTGGTCGACATCTTTCGTCGTGGCAGGGGCAAAAAAAAAAAAGTGGTTTTCATCGCTTATGCTGCCTGCTGTTCAATCTGTCGACAAATTCCCTGAGGATGATTCGGTACAGTTCATTGCCCATGACTTGATCTTCGACCCCATGCTCCAGGGATGGGTTGTCGTTGATCTCGATGATAATCGGTTGTTCACCAACCATTTTGATGTCCACACCGTACAAGCCCTTGCCGATGAGGGAGGTAGCTTTGATCGCAAGTTTTCGCACCTTGGAGGGGATACTATAAAGGGGAATGGTTTCAAAGGCGCCACCACGCGGAATGCGGTTTGCCCGGTGCTGGATTATTTGCCAGTGGCCCTGAGCCATGTAGTACTTGCAGCCATAAATGCATTCGCCCCCGATAACACCGATGCGCCAGTCAAAGTCGGTCGGTAGGAATTCCTGGATCAGAAGAATCGACGAACTGAGGAAGAGTTCGGCGAGAGTTTTTTCATATTCCTGCTGATTAGTGACCTTGGTTACACCGACGGAAAAAGAGCCGTCGGGCACTTTTATCACCATTGTATCGCCAAGGACCTGGCTCAGTTCATCGTAACCCGCCGGTTTGGTTTTAAAGACCAGTCGTGAACGGGGGCAGGGGATCTTTTCCCGGTCGAGAAGTTCTTTCAAGTAGACCTTGTTGGTGCAGAGGATGATCGAAGTCGGGTCGTCGATTACCACCATGTCGGCCTGTTGGGCTTTTTTTGCCAGCTGGTAGGTTATATGGTTGACCGCCGTGGTTTGCCGGATAAAAAGGGCGTCGAACTCCATCAACCGAGCCGAATCGTCGGCGGTGATCAGTTCGGCGTGGATATTCATTTTCTTGGCCTCGGAGACAAAAAGATTCAGCGCCGAGGCGTTGCTGCAGGGAATTTTTTCCTTCGGGTCGTGCAGAATTGCCAGGTCGTAGCCGAACATTTTCCGGCTTTTTGGGTAGCGCCAGATTTTTTTGTTAAAACGGTCGATGGCGTTGGCAAAAAGGGTTTGCTGGGCATCGTCAAGTTCGCTGAGGGCCATGGTCCGGAAATGTTCAAGCTGGGTAAACTTGCTGCTGGAGAAGGTGGCCTTCAGCATGGGAAAAGGAAATTGGTCAAAGATGAACTTGGCCAGGCGTTTCAGCGACGGGTCTTCGCAATCGCCAAAAAAGATGTCAATAGTGCGGGGAGAAGCATTGCCGTCAAGGCTGGTGGTTCCGCTGACCCAAGAATGGCAGGTTTTTTTCAGCAAGCCCTGCAGTTTTATGGTTCGGTCACTTTCGAGACTGTTGATGGCATCGCTTGAGGGAATGACTTTGTGCTTGCGCGCCTGAGCAAGTAAAGAACAATAGTATCCTTCGGAATTATAGCTGAGATCACTGCACAAATTGATGATCAAAAGATCTTCCTGACTCAATTGTTCGTTTTGCAGGTACTCTCCCGCGGTGATGATACTGTCGGTTTCATAGTAGGGTTTCCAGTCGGAAACGCTGTCCAATATAATCAGGGTTGTTTGCATTGTGAAACCTTGGTTTGCCGGCCAGTCCGTTTCTGGGGGGCCGGCATGGAGTTATTGTTACATAAGGTGGTTTGCATTGTCAATGCAGTGAATCAGCCGCGGGCGCGCTCTTTTATCGGAATATAGCAATACGATTTTGGTCCGATGTATTCGGCGCGTGGGCGGATGAGTTTGTTGTTGCTCCATTGTTCAAGAATATGTGAGGTCCAGCCTACGGTCCGGCTGATTGCAAAAATAGGGGTGAATAGCTCAGTCGGCAGGCCAATGGCATGATACAGCGAGGCGGTATAAAGATCAACATTTGGGAATACCTTGGTTCGTTCAACCACAATCTTCTGGATCTCCTGGGTGATTTCGAAATAGCTGCTATTGCCTGCTTTTTCCGCTAATGTTTTTGCGTGATTGCGCAAAAGATCGACGCGGGGATCTTCGCAGCGATAGACCCTGTGGCCAAATCCAGGGATTTTCTCCTTGTTCTCCAGTTTGTTTTCAATATAGGCGCGTGCTTTCCCAGGGTCGCCAATTTCCTGCAACATGAGCATGACCTCCATATTGGCACCGCCGTGCAGTGGGCCCTTCAGGGTTCCGATCGCTGATGTTACCGAAGAATAGATGTCGGCCATGGTCGAGGCGGTCACCCGCGCCGAAAAAGTCGAGGCATTGAGTTCATGGTCGGCATGGAGGATGAGGGCCGCATTAAAGGCCTTTTCGGTTATGGCATCCGGCTCTTTTCCGAATAAGGTGTAGAGAAAATTGAAAGCTATGCCGTGTCCGGGAATTGGTTTCAATGGTTCCTTGCCTTCACGCAGCCGCTGGTGGGCGGCAATGAGGAGAGGAATGCGCAGGGTAAGGCGTTGAGCCTTGCGCAGGCTGGCATCAAGGCCGGTATTGCCGCTGTCAGGGTCCCAATGACCTAGGGAGGAAACGGCGGTGCGGATAACCTCCATCGGGGTGGCTGCTTTCGGGAACATGCGGAGGATCATAACGGTTTCAACGGGGAGGGACATAGAGCCGGTGAAGCCCGCAAGAAAAGCTTTGAATTCTGTCGGCCGCGGCAGGGCTCCGTACCAGAGGAGGTAGGCGACTTCTTCAAAGGTAGACTGCCTGGCGAGTTCGATGGCATCGTAGCCACGATAGACCAACCGGCCTTCGTCGCCATCAATATAACAGATCTCGGATTCACAGATGGTAATATCGGCAAGCCCAAGACCAATATTTTGGGATGGGGGCTCCTTTTCAGCAGCATTTGACATGGTGATACCTCCAGATAGGTGTGAAAGAATGGTTGCTAATGAAACGGTGTGATTATAGCACAGACAGTGTCATTGGTCGTTTTTTATATTTTGTTGAAAAGGGCTTCTCTTAAAAATTTGCTGGCGGCGTTTCATTCATCAGTTGACAAGGGAAATGGGTCCTCGTTACGGCCCTCATAGTTTGTCGAGGACCATGGAGGCAAAACTAAGGACGAGGAAAAAGCCGCACATGTCGGTAACCGTTGTCAGCAGGGGGCTTGAGACCAGCGCCGGGTCAAGTTTTAGCCGTTTCAAGAGAAGAGGCAGCGAGCCGCCAAGGCAGACGGCGACGAGGGTGTTGATCGCCAGTGCTGTGCCGACCACCAGCGAAAGGTAGATATTGCCCTTCCAGATGTAGGCTACAGCTGCGAGCAGCAGGCCGAGAGCCGCGCCGTTGGCGATGCCGACACCGGCTTCCTTGGCCAGGACCCGCAGCAGTTCGGTGGGGCGCAGGAGGCCTAAAGAGAGTTCGCGCATGCTGACAGCGACCGCCTGATTCCCCGAGCAACCGCTCATGTCGCTGACCATCGGCAGGAATACCGCAAGAGCGATGGCGGCGGCCAGGGTGTCCTGGTACATGGCGATCACGCTGGCGGCGATGATGTTCAGCACAATATTCAGCGACAGCCAGGACAGACGCCTGCCGGAGCGGGCAAAGAGCGGCATGGAGCGGAACTCCTCACCGCCGATGATACCCGATAAGCCAAGGAATTGATGGACACTTCTTTCCTGTTCGGCTTCCTCCAAGGCCTCCGGCAGAACCAGCCCCAGGAGTTTGTTATCGCAGTCAACCACCGGTACTCCAAAGAGACTGTGTTCCTCGAAGAAGTTGCTGAGTTCCTCCAGCGTTGCATCGGCACTGATTTTATAGGGATTGCGGATCATCAACTGGCCAAGCTCGGTCTGGCGTTTGGGAAACAGCAGGTCACGCATCCGCAGCACCCCCTCAAGACGGTTGCTGTCATCGGTCACATAGAGATACTGGACGTCATAGTGGACATACTCATCATGGTTGGCCTGGAAGTCGTCGAGTACGTCCTGGACCGTCTGGTAGCTGCGAAAATCGAGGAATTCAGAAATCATCAGCCCGCCCGCGGTATCGGGGGCAAACTGGAGAAACTGCCGCGCCTCCTGGGCATCCTCCGGCGACATGTGCTGGATGATGGCATTGCCGTCCTCGGCATCGAGTTCACCGAGCAGATCGACTACATGGTCGCTGTCAAGTTCCTCAAGGATTGCCGCCGCCTCACGCGGTGAAAGCTCCTCGATGATGTCGGCAGCCTGGGTGTCGGAGATATCTTCGATGACCTCCGCCGCATCCTTCGGACTCAGCAGGGTCAGCAGCTTGCTCTGTGTTTCAACGCCGAGCCTGGACACCGCCAGTGCCGTATCGGCTGGATTGATGCTTTCCAGATAGGCAATAATTTTCTTCGGGTCAGCTTCGTCGACGAGCAGGGAAAGCTGATGCCAGGGTTTGTAGGTGTTTTCCGCGTCGTACATGGTTGTGGCCTCGTTGTTGTACCTGAGTGCAGGAGGTGTTGCCAGGTGTGATTCGTCGTAATTCCCCTGCCGACAGCACCTCACCCTTTATGTGTTTGCTGGAGGTTGGAGCAGGTGGGCTATGCTGACGGTGAGTGGCAAGATCATGCAGCGCTGGCGAATCTGGTATATACTTCTTCAACAGCTAAACGGCAAGGATCCACTCCAGTTTGCAGTCGGCCAAAGGAGTCTAACACCATTCCCCGTGAGTATTTTACCGCTTTGGGGTGAGAATTCATATTGTCATTGTTACGGGGGAAGGCTGTTCTTTTCTCGGCCGGAAGTATGACCGGCAGGTGCCTGGCTGGTATATCGGAGCTGTTTTTATCGGTGAAAGAAAGGCTTGCTGCAAGGCAGTTGAAATTACTAGCGGAGCTGCATATATGACACTTCCTTCTTTGCCCTCTCGGTGTCTTCTGTTTTTCCTTTTTTCTGTTCGGAAGGAACACAGCCACAGCCACACGAACTATTTTGTTCTGTCATTTTTTTCACCTCCTTTTGTTTATGTGTTTGCGCAATAACTTAATAAATTTGTTAAAAAAATGAGAGATTTTGCTACTTTGCCTCTATTTTTTTGACCCTTTCACGGACCACTTCAAGTTCTCGCTGTAGCTCAATTTCATATTTTTTCAGTGATTCCAATCTGGCTCTGCTCATTTCATCCAGCCATTTTTTCCTGGCCATGGGGGGAATATTTTGTTTGCTCTGGTCGCCCTGGCCGCAGGATTGCGTCTTGGTTGGATCGATAAAAGCCAGGCAAATTTCCGAACATTTCCTTTGCTTAAAGGTGCATTAGGTATACTCAGTGAGCCAAACGGCAAGCCATGAATGAATTTCCGACAAATGATGCCCAGGTTGGGCAAGAAGTACAAGGATATCGAAATAGAGGTAACGTCCAAACCCAATGCGGAGTACCAGAATGATGACTACTTTGCACTCGACCTTCCTGTGGCCCCGGCAATTATGGTGGGGCAGGAAATTGTAGTTAAAGGGGCCAATGTTTCACAGGGCAAGGTGGAAAAGGATATCTGCCGAATCTTAGGTATAGCCGAACCAGAGGCTGAAAAGAAGGGCCTTTTGGATCGTTTTTTCGGTATATAATCAATCGTTTGCTGCAACTACCTCTTCTATTTCCCTCTTCGATCTTCGTTTTAACCACTGCTGCAGTTGTTCCATATAAATATAAAAGACCGGTGTGACATAGAGAGTCAAGGTCTGCGAAAACAGTAACCCACCGACGACCGCAAGGCCCAAAGGCCGCCGTGATTCCGCCCCGGCCCCGTAGCCGAGGGCGATTGGCAGGCCGGCCATCAGCGCCGCCATGGTGGTCATCATGATCGGTCGAAAACGGATGATGCAGGCCTCGCGGATGGCATCGTGCGGGCTTTTTCCCTGCTGCTGAGCGACCACGGCAAAGTCGATCATCATAATACCGTTCTTTTTCACCAGGCCGATGAGCATGATAATGCCGACGAAGGCATAAATCGACAGCTCGGTACCGAACAGCAACAACGTGAGCACCGCGCCGAAGCCGGCAAAGGGAAGGGCGGTAAGGATGGTCAGGGGGTGGATGAAGCTTTCGTAGAGGATGCCGAGAACAATATAAATAACTATGATTGCCAGGCCAAGGAGCCAGCCCATGCTCGACTGGGCAGCCTGGAATTGTTGAGCATTACCTTGGAAAGTGGCATTGACGCCGTCGGGTAACAGGGAGTCGTTAAGTTTTTTCAAGTCGGCAAGGATATCACCGAGGGCCGCGCCCGCCCTGGTATTAAACGACAGCGTCACCGACGGCAGTTGCCCGGTATGGTTGATGGACAGTGGACCGACCCCCTCGCGCAGCGCGGCCACTGAGGTTATGGGCACCAGTTTGCCTTGGCTTGAGCGGATATGCAGTTTGTCTAGTACCGAGGCATCAGTGCGGTAGCGCGGCAGGAGTTCCATGATCACGTCATACTGATCGGTAGCGCCGTTGATGGTCGAAACCACGCGACTACCGTAGGCGCTGTACAGGGTGTCTTCTATCTGGCGCGGCGAGATGCCGAGGAGCAGCGCCCGGTCACGGTCAATCTCGACGTTTAACTCGGGATTTTCCAGCTGCAGGTCGCTTGAGACATCGAGCAGGTCGGGTTTTTCCCGCATCGCCTGTTCGAGCGTTTTGGCTGATGAGTAGAGGAGGTCGAGATCGAGCCCCTGCAGGGTTACCTGGTACAGACTGCGGGTCCTGCGGCCGCCGACATTGATTGGCGGCCGGTTGATCGGCATGGCCCTGATTCCCGGCACCGAGTTAAGCTGCGGCCTGAGGATTTGAATGATCTGTTCGACATTTTCCTTACGTTCGGCCCGGGGCTTCAGAACAACCAACATGAAGGCCGAGGTGTCGATATCCACCAGAAAGCGATCGACATTAGGGTCTTTCTGGAGAATGTCGGCAAGTTTCATTGTGTGTTCGACCAGTGACGGCCAGGAGATGTCTTGGGAAGTCTCCGTGGAAATCAAAATCATGTCGCGATCTTCGGCTGGGATAAAACCCTTTGGGACGATGGTGAAAAGATAGACTGTCGCCACCAATATCACCAGGGAAAGAAGCAAAGTTGACAGGCGATGGCGGAGGACAAAGAGCAGGCTTCGGTCATAAAGCCCGACCATTGCCTGGTATATGGCCTCGGTGGCCAGATAGATCCGGCCATGATGGATAAGATGCGGTTCGCGGAGGAAACGGCTGGCAAGCATCGGGGTAAGGGTCAGGCTTATTACCCCGCTGACCAGTACCGCCACGCCGATGGTGACCGCAAATTCACGGAACAGGCGACCCATAATTCCGCTGAGGAAAAACAGGGGGATGAAGATTGCCACCAGCGAAAAGGTCATGGATATGATGGTGAAACCGACTTCCTTTGCCCCATCGAGGGCGGCCTGCATCCGGTTTTTCCCCATTTCCATATGGCGGACTATGTTTTCCAGCATAACGATAGAGTCGTCGACGACAAAACCGACCGACAAGGTGAGGGCCATGAGTGACATGTTGTCGAGGCTGTAGCCGAGCGGGTACATGACCGCAAAGGTGCCGATAATGGACATCGGCAGAGACAGACTGGGTATGACTGTGGCCGAGATATTACGGATAAAGAGGAAGATGACCATGACCACCAGGCCAAGGGTGAGAATCATGGTGAACCGGATTTCATCGACCGAGGCCTTGATCGGCAGACTGCCGTCACGGAGGATGGTCAGTTTGGCTGAAGCCGGTAAGGTTTCTGAAAGGTTCGGCAGGATGGCCTTTACCGCATCGGCGACCGCCAGGGTATTCATGCCCGGTTGTTTGTAGACGGCGAGAAATATCGATTGGGCCTTGCTCGTTCTGGTAAAAAACCAGGCGGCATCCTGATCGTTTTCGATACTGTCGATGACTGTAGCGATCTCGGCCAGCCGTACCGGTCGACCGTTGCGGACCGACACAACAATATCGCGATATTCCTGGGCTTCAGACAGCTGGCCGTTGGCCTGCAGGGTGACCTTGCGCTGCGAGTTATTCAACTGGCCCATGGGTCGGTTGCTGTTCTGGGCATCTATAGCGGCAGCGATTGCCCCGGTATCGAGGTTCAGGGCCTGCATGGCGACAGGATCGAGCTGAATACGGACTGCATATTTCTGCGAGCCGCGCACTTGAACCTGGGCAATGCCGAGAATGGTCGAAAGGCGCTGGCTCATGGTCTGGCCATATTTATCGAGTTCAGTCAACGGCAAGGTTGGGCTGGAAAGCGCAATATAGAGTATGGGCATATCGGCCGGATTAGCCTTTCGGAAAGAGGGCGGTGTCGTCATTCCGTCCGGCAGCCGACGAGCGGCCGAGCTGAGGGCCGACTGCACGTCCTGGGCGGCGGAGTCGATGTTCCTGTCGAGTGAAAACTGTAGGGTAATCTGGGTGCGACCGGAGGTGCTCACCGAACTCATTGAGTCGATGCCGGCAATGCGTGAAAACTCTTTTTCGAGGACGGTGGCGACCGATGCGCCCATGGTCTGTGGGCTGGCTCCGGCCAGGGTGGCCGTGACGTTAATGGTCGGATAATCGACGTTGGGCAGGTCGCTTACCGGCAGCTGCCTGTAAGCGATGAGACCAAAAAGCAGGATTGTCAGCATTGTCAGAACGGTCATGACCGGCCGACGGATGAAGATGCCGGACATGGAGATCATGGCGTCCCCCGCGGTGTTTCCCGCGATGATTTTACCGGTTCAGTTGCCTTGTCGGCGGAAGGTTTGCCGCGCTCCTCAACTTTGGTCCCGCCGGTGAGCTGCAACTGGCCGTCTGTTACCACCCTTTCCCCCGGAGCAAGACCTGACTCTACCACAGTGTCCCCGTCGAAGATCACCCCTGCAGTGATGTAGCGGTCTTCGACGGTTGCGTCATCTTTTACGACGAAAACGTGGGCGCCGTTCTGCCCGATCTGAACAGCCTGGGTCGGGACCACGGTGACGTCTGGACGAGAAGTGAGATGCAGCCGTACTTCGACGAATTGTCCAGGCCAGAGGTTTTTGTCTTTGTTGGCGAACTCCGCTTTCAGGCGAATGGTACCTGTGGCTGGGTCGAGAGTATTATCTAAAAAGGAAAATGTTCCTGTCAATGGATCGCCGCCGGGACCTGCGAGAGTAACCCGCAGAGGGCCTTCATCTCGGTATTTTTTTATTTCGCCGAAATGCTTGCCGGGAACGGTAAAAGAGATCTTAATCGGGGCAACCTGGTTTATGGTTACCATTGCCGTGTCGGCATTGGCCTTGATCAGGTTACCCTCGGCCACCGGCAGTTCTCCGGTGCGGCCGTCGATGGGGGCGTAAATCGTGCAAAACTCCAACTGTAGCCGGGCGTTTTCTACCGCGGCCTCATCTGCCTTGATGGTTGCGGCAAGGGTCGCCACCTTGGTTTCCGCCTGCTCTGCCTGCTCAATTGAGACATAGCCTTTTTTTGCAGCATTGGTATAGCGTTCGAGTTCCTTGCGGGCATTGTCGAGTTGTGCTTTGTCCCGGATCAAAGAACCTTGCGCCTGATTGAGCATGGCAGTGAAGGGGCGAGGATCGAGAGAAAAGAGGAGGTCGCCTTTCCTGACATCGTCTCCTTCCTTGAAGTGGATATTTTTCAAGGTCCCGGTGATCTGCGACTTGATTGCCACTGTGGCAAAAGGTTCAACTGTGCCGATGGCCTTGAGCTCGACGGGGACAGTCCTTTTGCTGCTGAGGCCAATGGATACCGGGGCCGCGCGTTTTTTCGGCCCGTTTTCGGCCTTTGCCTTACCGCCTGAATTGTCGGAGCATCCACTCAAGATAAGGGCCATGATGAGCAGGAGGAGGCCTGGCAGAATCTGGGAATGTGCAAGGATCGCCCTGCTGTTTTTGGTAATGGAGTGCATCATGTCGGGTGAGTATCAGTAGAAGGTTTTTGCATATCCGGGAGCTCGTTTTTCTCAGCAGGGACCGTTGCTTCACTTTTAACTTGGTTTTGCCAGCCGCCGCCAAGAGCCTTGAAGATGGCGACGAGAGACAGGGTAAGACGCTGCTCGCTCTGCGCCATCTGATCCTGGGACTGGAACAGGGCACGTTCACTCTGCAGAACATTGAGGAAATCGGAGAGGCCGGCTTCATACAGACCATTGGCGATCGTGACTGCCCTTTCGCCGGAGATTACCGCGTCTTTGAGGATCCCCAGAGTTTCCTGTTCCAGGGAGAAGGCGACGAGACCATTTTCAACCTCGCCAAGGGCACTCAGCACCGTCTGCTGGTAGTCGGCGAAAGCCTGATCCCGGCGGGCATTTTTGACCTCGATACCCGCGCGAACTTTGCCCCGGTTAAAAAGAGCCAGGGAAATTGTCGGGCCGATCGACCAGTAGCGGCTACCGCTGGTAACGAGGTCGGACAGACTGTTGCTCTGCAGACCGAGGAGGCCAGTCAGGGAAAATTTGGGAAAGAGATCGGCGGTGGCGACACCGATATCGGCGGTGGCGGCCGCCAGTCGTCGTTCTGCGACGCGGATATCGGGACGTTGCCGGAGCAGGTCGGAAGGCAGATTGATTGGTATCTGTTGCGGCAGGGTAAGGCCGGGCCCTTCACCGGACAAGCGGGTGATGAGGTTGGCAGGAGCCTTACCGAGGAGAATGGCCAGTTGGTGCATTGTCTGTCTGATCGATCTTGCAAGGGGTGGCAGCGCTGCTTTGGTGAGTGATAGCTGGGTCTTTGCATTCATCAAATCGAGTTCGTTACCTAGGCCCATCTGGAAACGGCCTTGCACCAGGGCAACGGTTTTTTCCTGGGTGGTGATATTATTGTGGGTTGTGGCAAGCCGCTTTTGGCTACCCCGCATCTCCAGGTAATTCCTCGCCACCTCGGCCTGCAGGGAAACCAGAACATCGCGCATTTCTTCGTGGCTTGCGGCAAGAGATGCATCGGCTGATTCGGTGGCCCTCTGCAGGCCGCCGAAGAGGTCGAGTTCCCACCTGGCATCCAAACCAATCTGAAAGAGATCCTGGGTGCCGCTGGCGGAAGAAGTGTTATCACTGCGCCTGGCTGTGCTGGCACTGGTTGCGGCACCAAGAGAACCGGTTGCCCCAGCGATTATGCGTTGGGCTCTGGCTTCGCGGATTCTTGCTTCGGCTTTACGGAGGTTCAGGTTTGCGGCAGTGGCCTCGGCTACCAGGGTGTCGAGGAGCGAGTCGTTGAACAGGGTCCACCATGTTTCACCGACGGGACCAGCGGTTGGTTCTGCAATATTTGCATTGGTTGCCTGCCAGTGCGGCGGTACTTCCTGCTGCGGCGGCTGATAGTTGGGGCCGACGGCTGTGCAAGAGGTGAGGAGCAAAGAAAAGATAACGCCGAGAATTCTCGGGGCAATATGCCGACTATTGATTTTCATCGGGGAGAGATCCTTTGGCGCTGGCGATATCCATGCTGGCTCGGAGGTACAGATCTTGTTTTGATGCCGGTTACCCGGCATTTTTCCTGTAAAAGAGGAAGAAGCCAGACGAAACAGTAAAACAAACGTTTTATTTGCGCAAGGTGGATTGCAGTTGGTTGTGTGGATTCCTGGCTCATGGCGGCACTAGGACAAAGGGATCGGCGCATTGATGTGGAACGTAAGATGCGACCTGCGTCCGGGAAATCTCGGCTCTTTCCAGGTTTTGGTTTGACAAGCCGCGCAGTTGTCTATTATATCTAATACAATATTTCATGTCGTAGTTCTTCGAATCTCGCATCAGTGTGCCCAAAGGTCTTTATGAATAATGGCCAGGAAGCAATATCGGTAGAAAATCTTTATAAAAGATTTGGCGAAAATGAGGTGCTGAGAGGTGTCGACCTCAGTGCCGGCAAGGGCGAGGTTATCTCGGTTCTTGGTTCCTCCGGTTCCGGCAAAAGCACGCTTCTGCGCTGCATAAATTTCCTCGAAATCCCCGACAGCGGCATCATTAGGGTGGCGGGTGAGGAAGTCCTTATGAAAACCAATCGCCGCGGGGGCACCCTCCCGGCCGACATGCGCCAGGTTGAGCGAATACGCGCCAGGCTGGCCATGGTCTTTCAGCAGTTCAATCTCTGGTCGCATATGACCATTCTCGCCAATGTCATGGAGGCGCCTCTCCATGTTCTCAAGCTTGAGAAAAAGGAGGTGCGCGACAGGGCCATGCACTATCTCGACAAGGTCGGTATCGCCGACAAGCATAATGCCTATCCCGTGCACCTGTCCGGCGGGCAGCAGCAGCGGGCGGCCATAGCCCGGGCCCTGGCCATGGAGCCGGAGGTCATTCTCTTTGACGAACCGACCTCCGCTCTTGATCCGGAACTGGTGGGCGAAGTGCTGCAGGTCATGCGCAATCTGGCCTTTGAGGGGAGGACGATGATTGTCGTCACCCATGAGATGGGTTTTGCAAGAGAGGTTAGTTCGCGGATCATCTTCCTCGATCAGGGCCTGATCATTGAGGATGGTTCGCCGCAGGAGGTTTTCGAAGCACCGAAGAGCGATCGTTTCAAAACGTTTGTCTCGGCTATGATGTAGGGAAAAGCCATTAATTATACCAAGGAGGGAAAATGAAAAGAATTCTGGTTGTCTTGTCACTGTGTATGGTTCTTGCCGCCGGATCGGTTATGGCTAAAGAGTGGAAAAAAGTGCGTATTGGGGTGGAAGGTGCTTATCCTCCGTTCAGCTTTGTTGAGCCGAATGGTGAACTGGCCGGCTTTGATATCGAAATCGCCAAGGCCCTTGGCGCAGCAATGGGTGCTGAGGTGACGCTGGTTGCCCAGGATTGGGACGGCATTATTCCTGCGCTGTTGGCCAAAAAATATGATGCGATCATCGCCTCTATGTCGATTACTGAGGAACGTAAACAAAAGGTTGATTTCAGTAAAAAATATTATCAGACCCCGGCAAAATTCGTCTGCAAGAAAGGGGCGATGGCCACCTTCTCCCGCGAGGCAATGAAAGGCAAATCGGTAGGTGTCCAGCGCGCCACCATCCATGATAAATATCTGACCGACAATTATGGTACAGACGTCGACATCAAGCGTTACGGCACCCAGGATGAGGCCTACTTAGATATCGTTGCCGGTCGTGTCGACATGCTCCTGGCCGACAGCGTCGCCCTCTCCGACGGCTTTCTGAAAAAGCCGGAAGGCAAGGATTATCAGTTTATTGGCCCCGACCTCAACGATCAAAAATGGTTTGGTGACGGTGCCGGAATCGCCATCCGCAAAGAAGACAAAGATCTGGGCGAGTTGTTCACTAAGGCCATAGACACCATCCGGGCCAACGGCACCTATAAAAAAATCCAGGACAAATACTTTGATTTCGACGTCTACGGTGAATAAGACCGAAAGTCCTGTTTATTTTTCCCTGCCGGTTTGTCCCGGCAGGGAGCGTTTGTCGTGGGGTGGATAATTTGTCGCCCATGTTCTCCCTGCAGGGTTATGGGCCAAGTATTCTTGAGGGGACCTATCTCACCCTCGAGATTTCCTTCGTCTCTCTCTTCGTGGCAATGCTCCTCGGTATCTGCGGGGCGCTCGCCAAACTCTCCGGTTCGCCAGTTTTGCGAGCCATTGCCAAACTCTACACCACTGTTATCCGCGGAATTCCCGACCTGGTGATGATGCTTCTGGTATTTTTCGGCGGCCAGGTCATTGTTAATAAAGTTGGCCCCCTTTTTGGATACAACGAATACATCGATATTAATCCGTTTGTTGCCGGGGCCTCGACCATCGGTTTTATCTTCGGGGCCTATATGACGGAAACCTTTCGCGGTGCCATCCTCGCCGTCGGACGCGGTCAGCTGGAGGCCGGTTATGCCTATGGAATGACTGGCCTCCAGGTTTTCTCGCGCATTCTCCTGCCGCAGATGGTCCGCCATGCCATTCCCGGCTTCGGCAATAACTGGCTGGTGCTTATCAAAACCACCGCTCTGGTGTCGATCATCGGCCTTGATGACATGGTACGTAAAGCGGCCATGGCCGCCGGGGCGACCCGTATGCCGTTCACCTTCTATGTAGCGGTGGCGATCAACTATCTGCTCATCACCACCGTGTCCATCTACCTGCTCAAGTATCTGGAAACCAGGTACAGCGTAGGGGTTAGGAGGGAATAGGGTATGGACTTTGCGATCATTGCCAGCAATATCGACATCTATCTGGAGGGGCTGAAAAACACCCTGATTCTGGTGTCGATTTCTCTCATCTTCGGCCTGGTTATGGCAATTCCCCTGGCGGTGCTGCGAACCTCTGGTAATCTCTATGTTCAGGCGCCGATCAGGGCCTTTGTTTATTTTTTCAGGGGTACGCCCCTCCTAGTGCAAATGTTTCTTGTGTACTACGGTTTTGGCCAGTTTGAGGCAATGCGGGAAAGCGTGCTCTGGCCTCTCTTTCGCGAGGCCTATTTCTGCGCCCTGTTCACCTTTGCCCTGAACACCTGTGCCTATACTACGGAAATTATCAGGGGATCAATTGTTGCAACCCCGCACGGTGAGATCGAGGCGGCCAGGGCGGCAGGTATGTCGACCTTTCTCATGCTACGGCGGATTGTTCTGCCCAGTGCCTTTCGTCGTGCCCTGCCGGCCTATTCCAATGAAATCATCTTCATGCTGCACGGCAGTTCCCTGGCAAGTGTTATCACCATTATCGATATCACCGGTGCGGCGCGAATAGTCAATTCAAGGTATTACAGCCCTTGGGAGGCGTTCCTCACCGCCGCCGTCTTCTATATGGCAATTACTTTTACCATCGTTTTTTTCGTTCGAAAGCTGGAAAAACTCTGGCAAAGGCATCTGATGCCCCTCGAACAACTCGATACGAAAATTGAGGCCCCTTCTATATGACAACCTGCTCAATACGGGAGCATCTGCTGCCGGAGGCGGCGATCGGAACCGCAAGAAGACTGCTCAGCGTTCACTTTGGACCGCCCGATGCTGCCCGCAAGGTGTATATTCAGGCCGGGCTACATGCCGATGAGGCCCCGGGGTATCTGGTCGCCGCTCGCCTGCTGGAACTTCTCGGCCGCGCCGATGCGGCGGGCGAGATACGTGAGAGGATCGTCGTTGTTCCGGTCGCTAACCCGATAGGTCTTGGGCAATGGACCACCGATTCCGTTCAGGGACGGTTCGACAACAGTGATCATATCAATTTTAACCGCCGTTATTACGACATGCTGGAGGAATTGACGGAACGTTTGCAGGACCGGCTCGGGCAGGATGCTGGGGAAAATGTCGCACTGATTAGAAAATGTGCCGGGGAAATCCTTGTGGCCAAGGAGCCGACGACCGAGGCCGAGACCCTGAAACATACGCTTCTGACCCTCTCCCACGATGCCGATGTTGTTCTTGATCTCCACTGTGACCACCAGGCATTGCTGCATGTCTATATGGGCACTGCCCTGTGGCCGGCGGGGGCCGATCTTTCGGTGCAGATGGGCGCCGGGGCGACTCTTCTCGCCAATGATTCAGGTGACATGCCCTTTGATGAAGCCAACAGCAAGCTGTGGTGGGATCTGGCTAAAAATTTTCCGGAGGCGGCAATTCCATCTGCCTGTCTAGCGGCAACCGTCGAACTGCGCGGTGTAGCCGATACGGGTCTGGAGTACACCGAACAGGACGCCGGCAACCTGTATTTCTTTCTGCAGCGGCGCGGGTTTATCGCCGGGGAAGCCCCGCCATTGCCGAACCTGACGGCCGAGGCGACGCCTCTTGAGGGGGTTGATTATATTACCGCCACCTGCGCTGGAATTCTTACCTATCTGAAACAGCCGGGAGATCTGGTGCAAAAAGGCGAGGCCGTAGCTCTCGTGACCCAGCCGATGAATAATCCCGGCAAAGGTGAGAAGCAACCCATTATCAGCCGGACCTCGGGAGTATTCTTTGCCCGCTCAGCCGATCGTTTTGCCAGACCCGGGAAGATCATCGGCAAGGTTGCCGGAGTCGAACCACTGGAAGGGAAGGGGCCATATCTTCTAACATTTTGAAGAGGAGCCGGATATAACGGCTCTGTTTAGCTGGTTTTTCGATACTTGTTATACCCTTTTTTCATGGGTATTTTTCAAATTCTGGTCGCCGGTGGTGGGCGAACACTTATGAAAAGCCCAGCGCTACCAGAAGAGCCCCCCGGGTTTCGAGCTTTCTGTAATTATTGCTCAGGTTTCTGTTGCTACCGGTTGCCCGGATCAACCCTTTTTGTTACTGCCATTGATATCAATCGTATTGCCCGACACTTTCATGTCAGCGACGGTGAGGTGCGGAAAAGATACATAGAGAAACGCAATACCTTCAAGGTCAGGGAGGACGGCGCCTGCATCTTCTTGACGGACGGCAAGCTGAACAAACGCTGTTCCATCCATAGGGCAAGACCTGGGCAATGCAGCGCCTTTCCCTACGATTCACCCTGTCCCTACCTGGACCGGGAAGACCTTTTGGAGATCCTCTCCCCTAAGGTGGAGCAAAGCCTAGCGCTGAAATAGGGTCTTGAAAATATTATATTTATGGTGATACTTTTCCTCCACTATGGCTAGGCCATTACGAATAGAGCACCCTGGAGCGGTATGCCACCTGACTGCACGGGGCAACCGGCAAGAAGACATTTTTTTAGATGATGTGCATCGCTCTGGTTTCCTCGTAATATTTGGCAAAACCATCAGTCCCTATAATACATGGATCTGCCATAGCTGTTGCTTGATGGGTAACCACTACCATCTCCTGGTAGAAACTCTCGAAGCCAATCTTTCACTTGGAATGAGACAGTTGAACGGCATGTTCACTCAGTACAGCAACCGCAGGCATGGCAAGGTCGGCCATTTCTTCCAGGGTCGATTTAAGTCAATTTTAGCAGAAAAAGAGACCCATCTTCTAGAACTTTGTCGATATATTGTTTTGAATACGGTAAGAGCAAAGCTGTTTGACCAGCCCGGAAAAATTCAGTGGAGTAGTTATAATTCGACTTCCAGCGGCGTAGGTGTTCCCGGTATATTGAGTTCGTTGAAAAGGGGCACAAGGCACAACAGTCAGTAAAGTCATCGCGCCTCACAGATAAAATAATATTTCAAGACCTGATTCTTGCTGTGAATTTATTCTCGAAGATATATTCTTCCCTCCTGATGGGCACCCTAGGTTTGCTGATAATTGTAGGGAACTTACATTATGAGATGCAGATCAGGCAGTTTGATGAGGGCATGGTTGCAAAAGCTGAAAGCGTTGGTCGGGTTCTGGCCGGGGTACTCGCCAGAGTCTGGGTGGAAAAGGGTGCGGAGGTGGCCATCAGGCAGATTGAGGATGCCGATCAAGCCGACCCGGAAATTGCCATCCGATGGATCTGGCTTGATGAGACCCATCGGAAATTTGGTGAAAGGCAGTCGGAATTATGGGCCTCCGATTGGTCCGATAACAAGCGGGTGGTTACCTTTATTGCCTTTGATGAGAAGCGATCCAAGTTGCGCTATACCTTTATCCCGGTATCCATTCCCGGTGAGCGGCGAGGGGCCTTGGAAATTACCCAGTCTCTCTCGCCGCTCGCTGAATTCACGAAAAAAACACTGATTCGTTCCCTGGTGATTTCAGCAATGCTGGCTCTGGCCAGCGGCACCATCATCTATTTCCTGATCTATAGCAAAATCAGACTCCCTCTCGAAAAACTGTCCCGCAAGGCTTTGGAAATAGGCAAGGGAAACCTGAACGCCGATCTAGAGATTAAAGGCGACGACGAATTGATGCATCTGGCAAAGATTATGAACGATATGTGCACTAGGTTGTTCATCGCTCAGGAAAAGATCCATTTCGAAAATCTTGCCCGGCTAAAAACCCTTGAACAGTTACGACATACCGAGAAACTGTCGACTGTCGGGCAGATCGCTGCAGGTATCGCCCACGAGATCGGTACACCCCTCAACGTCGTTGACGGCAGGGCGAAAATGATCATTTCCGAACCGCTGGAACGAGAAGAGATCATGAATTGTGCAAAAATCATCAAGTCGCAGGCTGAAAGAATGACCCTTATTATTCGTCAGCTTCTCGATTTTTCAAGAAAGAAAAAGGTTGTCCACAAGGTCCGCGAAAATGTGATAACTTTAATCAGGCAGGTTTTTCACCTCCTTACACCACTTGCCACCAAACAGGGGGTGGGTCTCCTTTTAAAGATAGCACCAGAGGTGAAGGCCCATTGTTTCGTTGACAGCCAGCAGATTCAACAGGTTTTTATGAATATTATCATGAACGCTATTCAGGCGACACCGTGTTCGGGCAGCGTCCATGTGGATGTGGCTAATATCCTGTTAAAATCGATGATCCACACCGACGATCAATTAAGAGAACTTCTCCGCATCGATATCCGTGACGAGGGGGAGGGCATTCCCGAGGAAAATCTGTCAGAGATATTTACTCCGTTCTTTACTACCAAAAGTGTCGGCCTTGGCACGGGATTGGGGTTGTCAATTGCTCGTGAAATGCTCGAGGAAAATAGCGGCTGGATCGAGGTTCGGAACCGTCCGACCAAAGGGGCAGAATTTTCGCTCTATTTCAAATTGGAGGAAAGCGGGCAATGAAGGGCCACATCCTTATTATTGAAGACGATCAAGATATGTGTGAAATGCTCGACTTTGGTTTGGCACGGCGCGGCTTTACCACCCGTTCCCTGGTTACTGGGCAGGCCGGGATTGAAGCTATACCGGGTGATATGCCGGAGGTTATCCTCACCGATATAAACCTTCCCGATATCAACGGCATTCAGGTTTGTCGCGAGGTTGCGGCGAAGTGGCCGGACATCCCGACCATCATGATGACTGCCTTCGGTTCCTTGGATACCGCCATCGATGCGATCAGGGCCGGGGCATATGATTTTATCACCAAACCTCTGGATATGGACATTCTGTCCCTTACTCTTGAACGGGCGGTGGATCATAAAAATCTCAAGAGTCAGGTGAAAATCCTCAGCGAGAAAATAGAGCGCAGCCATTCTTTTGCCGGTCTCATTGGGGAAAGCCCGCTCATGAAGGAGTGCTTTGCCCGGTTGCAGCGCATTGCCGATGCCGAGACTTCGGTCCTAATCACCGGCGAAAGCGGATCCGGCAAAGAGATAATGGCGCAGGCATTACATGAGCACAGTCGTCGAAAGGAGAAGCCCTTTGTTGCCATCAACTGCTCGGCTCTGCCGGAAAATCTGCTGGAAAGCGAACTGTTCGGTCATGTCAAGGGGGCATTCACCAACGCTTGGCAGGATCGGACCGGCCTCTTGCTGGAAGCAAGCGGCGGAACCCTGCTCCTCGATGAGATCGGCGATATCCCCCTCAGCCTGCAACCGAAACTGTTGCGGGCCTTGGAAGAACGCACCGTGAGACCGGTAGGCGGGAATAAGGAAAAGGGTTTTGATGCCCGCATTCTTGCTGCAACCAACATCGATATCGAAGCTGCCGTTGCCGATGGTAGATTTCGTGAAGATTTGTACTATCGACTCAACGTCATCAAGATCGATATCCCACCGCTCCGCAAACGAGGCACAGATATCCTCCTCCTGGCGCAAAAGTTTATCGGTGATGTTGCTGTGAAACTTGACAAGAAGGTGGCCGGTCTGGCCGACTCGACCGCCAAACGATTGCTCGGGTACGAATGGCCCGGCAATGTCAGGGAATTGCGCAATGCCATGGAGCATGGGGTAGTTATGACTGTGTTTGAAAAAATCGTCCCCGAGGATCTGCCGCAAAAGATCCAGGATCATACAGGGCGTATGCTCTTTTGGGAAACGGCTGCACCGGCTGAACTCATTTCCCTGGATGAGAT
>JAHJLI010000046.1 GCA_018821785.1 Pseudomonadota bacterium | reverse complement strand
TCCGCATAATACCCCTTTCTGTCATGGCTAAACTGTTTGGAGAAAGAGATGAGCCGCATCAACCTGGGATAATATACAGCCATGATATAATCAATAATGGCCCTTCCAACCCGGCCATTACAATCATCAAAGGGGTGGATGAACCAGAGATGGGCAATTCCGGCCTTGAGCAGTGGAGGATGCTCTTTGTTGGTGTTCAGCCATCCGAGAAACTGCTTCATTTTCACATTCAGGCTGCTATATGGCGGGGCGATGTAATGAACGGTTTCTTCAGCCAGTGGCCCGGAAACGATCTGTATTTTTTCAGGGCCTCTGTATTCACCAACACGAATTTTTTAATCCTGAATAGCCTGTGGGGAAGAGTGCTGCATGCCAGCCCAAGATTCTTGCAGGAGTAGGCGGCGCTTGTATCTGGCTTCTGGTGTCAAATAACATGGCAATGAGTCCTTCTGCGAATTGAGCATCTTACCGAACTGCGATGGAGAGTTTCTCCTTCGATTGCCAATGTTTCCATGGCATCATCAAATAACACACGCTCAAGCGTTGCTGTATTTTCCTGATCACTTATTGATCGACTTATTGTTTCAAGTGTACCAGTCATCTTCGAGGCTTCCCCAAGGTCGGCCAGAAGATGGGTAGCCTGACAAGAAAAATGTGGCCAATTGCGATGTTGCGAGATCCATTGATGTGTTTGCATGCCCTAATCATGTCACAAGTGATGCGATTGGGAAAGAGAAACATATCAGACGGCTGTCTCAGGAAGAAGGTGAACCTGCTAAGGTTACAGCAAGATTTGAACATGCCAAGGCAAATCTATATCTGCTGTAATGCGAAATAAGTTAAGAACCCGAAAATATGCCAAAACAAAATTGGCAAGAATGTAATTTTATACTCAATCAACTCTCCTCGAATTTATAGCCAACGCTGTAAATTGAATGGATCAACTCCCGGTCATGTATTTCATTAATTTTTTTCCTTAGTTTTTTGACATGGCTGTCGATGGTTCTGTCACTCACCACCCGCTGATCCTGATAAATAAGTTCGATTAACTGATTACGGGAAAACACTCTTCCCGGGTTTCCAGCCAAGAGCGACAGAAGGTGAAACTCTACCACCGTAAGAGTCAATTATCGACATACTGCATCAAAGTATGGACCCTTACCAACACTTGGAGATATAAAACTATTCTCCCCTGTCAGATTTCAAAAATTAACATCAACCACAGACATGCTATAACCTGTAGCTTGTCCCTGAGTACTCGACCGAAGATGGTCTTTGGTAAGGTCTTCTTTGCAGTTGCTCCATTTCTGAACAATTCTCTGCTATTAGTCGATCCTACCCTCTCAAGAATAAGGTTCACCCGGATGTGTGCTTTTTTATCAAGAGCTGCCATGGCAAATCTATTCCTGCTGAAGTACGGCCAACCAGAACTGTCTCAAAAATGGAAATTGCTGTTGTACCTTTCGATGATGGCTGGCCAGAATATGAGAAGACTTTCATCGATGTGCTGGTATGATAATCGTCTGTGGAGGGATACTGTTGTCAAAATTCAGTGATTAATGACAATTTCCTCATACTCAAGCCAGCCATCATCGAAAGGTTCAACAACAATTTCCGAACATTTCTTTGGAGGCGCCGGTGGACCACGCTTTTTTTCTGCCCCCCACAACAACCAAGATGAGCCAAGATCTTCTTTTCCAACCTTATACATGCATTCAATTGTGTTGGAATATTCAGATCTGCATCACGAAATTTGTTCATACGCGGCGGCATGCTTGAGGGATTTTCCCGGTCCATCTTTTGAAGGCATGGTTGAAAGCGCTTTGTTCTGAATAGCCTAGCAAGAAAGCCACTTCACAAATCGAAACATCGTCTCGGTCAAGATAATCAAGAGCGATCTGTTTTCGAACCGTCTCCAGACAGCGACGGAAGGAAGTCTCTTCAGCCTTCAGTTTTGTTTGCAGCCCACGCCTGGACACCCTGAGTTTTTTTGAAATCTCGTTAATATTTGGCTTTTCACCCTTCATGATCATAGCACTGCTCAGCAGGCGTACCTTATTTGACCAGTAGTTCTGCTCACTGACGGCAGAAGTCTGTCTGGCCGCATGCTTTTCCAGAGGCTCATATAATGGCCTGATCTTGCTGCCACTGTTCAGGAGAGAAGCGCCCCTTAATGCCACAACACTTCCGGGTGAGGGAGGTATCTGCGAATTAAGAGAGATTTCTCCTGGCAAGCCTCGGCTGGAAGGCACACCTGTTTAAGTTGAGACTGATCATTTTTGCATTGAGTATGGCCAAACATCACCCCAGAAATGGAGCATTCTGGCACTTCAGAAAAGCCAATAATATTTCAAGAAAACTTGCATTTGATGGAGCATTTTGAATCCCTTATTATTCTGAGGCCATAATCCCTTCTTATCCGATATTTGAAAAGTATAAGAAGGAGGCAGCGCCTTCTTTCACTTGACTTCCAACGGATGTTCCCCAAAGAAAAGCTCGCAATTTTGCAATATAACTATTTGATTTATTTTAAATATTGCGTCGAGTTGGCAGTTTCTTTTTAGTGGTCACTTTTGTCCCGGTGACTGGGATGACTGA
>JAHJLI010000007.1 GCA_018821785.1 Pseudomonadota bacterium | reverse complement strand
TTCGTAGAGGGCTGCAAATCGTTTTACTTCTGATGATTTCATGGTACACTCCTTTTTGTTGTAAGTGCCCGGGATTGGACACTTACTGGAGTTATACACTGTTTTTTGCTTTTTCCGCCGCTTAGCGGCTTCGTTCAACAAGCTATTGGAAATCTCCACGAATTTCTTTAATGCGTTTGACCAGTGCTTTTGCAACATCTATGGCAGCGTCTTGATAACTCGACTTACTTTTGGCGGAGCATTCGCCGGAAAAGACGACCTTGCCAGTCTCTACATTAATAATTCGCATAGTACCGGCAACATTATAAAGATCCATATAATAGGTTACCAGCCCCAAGAAGATCGGGATAGAAGAAGTATCATATTCACTGACAGAGCCGAGAACGACCATATTCACACCCAGAATCTTTCCCGCTTCAACAGCCGTATTTTCATCGACCAGACCGGTCATTGTGAGTTTTTGTTCTTCGAGCAGGGAGTTAAGTTTACTTCTTTCCACCACGGTTATTCCTTTTGTGGCCAACAATTCATTGACCAGGGCGGAAGCGACAACCGCACCGGAACTGCCTGACTCCGCTTTGGGTGCATCGGAAAAGTCCATGACGGCGATGCGATTGATCTGTTGCATTTCCTCCAAGTCAAACTTTGCATTTGGTTTGGACACGCAACCGAAAATGACCGGCAGAAGAGTAAAGCAGAGTAAAAAGAAATAGAAAAATCGCATAAAATCAATTGATCTGCAATAGTTAGGTTACTGTTTGACTGTGGTTTTAACCCTCTTGACGGCGGTTACAAACTCATCCGATCTGATAATATTTTCAACCTCGTTCAGGGCGATCCAGTGCGACATATTAACAGCGACGATGAAACAATCTTCTGTGATGATCTGTCTGGGGCCGGAAGTACCGAACCCTGTTACGGTCTTGCCAAAGAGTATTTTGCGCGTTTTTGCGGTTGGATCAATTGCTGCAAGTTTCAGTTTTGCCCAGGCCTGGGTCGAGACAAACAGCATTGCTTGGAGAACATCGCTGCTATATTTATCAATTTTGATCTCCAGGATTGCATCCGCCTCCTGGTAATTGTAGACCTCTTCGCTATTTGAATTATCAAGCTCAGCGACAGTGCTGCCTTGTTGTTTGACCTCGGCGGCTTTCAAGTCCTGCCTGTTTTCATTTGAGATATTTTGCATGGCGGAGGAGGATTTTTCGCTGTCACCTGGTGGTTTGGCCAATTTATCAGCTCCAAGTTTGGCTGGAACCTCAGGTATTGTAGAGACTACCTGATAGCCGGAGTTTTCGAGAATCCCCTTCACATGATAAGCCAAAATTGTTTCCAGGTTTTCTTTGTGGGCCAGAAAAACAAAACTGGTAGGAATCATGAAGCTGTTTCGCATGAGGCCGACCATATTGTAATCCTTATAGGAAGTCGGCCTGGTATCCTTGACGACAAGGGCCAAGCGGATATCTTTTTTTGCCACCTGTTCAACACTAGTTGGTTTTTCCGTCAAGAAAACCGGTTTAGGTGTAAAGGCACAACCTTGCCCAAAAGCCAACAGGACAAGAAGAAAGCAATAGAAAGAGTTAGAAAACCTGAGGTCCCGGCTTGTCATCTGAGCACCTTTTTTTTAAAAGGATTAATAAAATGAAGAGGCCAATGGTGGCGAGTAAGATATAGAAAAAATAGCTAGGAAGTGTAAAAAATGCCATCAATAAAAGGAGAGAAAAAACTAAGACAATGATGATAATATATATTAACTTCCATGAAGTTATCATTTTTTCCACAGAAGATAGGCTTCCTTTGTCGGAGAATGAATTGGGTATTAATAGAAACGAATTCAACAACAGAAACGATACAATAAAGATATAGCCTCATCAATCCTATCTAATTAAATCGCCGATGAACGATTTATGAGATAACCTCATTATCGTATTCATGCAATCCTTTTTTTTATACCGATTTTGAATAAAAATGTTGAAGGTGCGCAATCGTTTTTTTAAGCTTCCTGAAAAAACCTTTCTATTGAAAAGCGACTCGAACCAATGCTTAACTGACTGCTTTCTCCGGTTTGTTATTGTAAATCGTGTCTCTTGGCACCAACTGCTCAGCGCCCGAAATTCTAATGGTAATGGAATATCATTGAATTGAGATTGCCGGGCTAAGCCTCGGCAAAATCGATTTTTAATTCCTGTTGAATATCTCTTGTTTTCAAAAATCCTGGTTTCTCACATTTTCTTGACTGACAGAAGACCAATCAAATCGGCTGGAAGATGCCAGGCTTCAATGCCCAGCTAGCGGCTGTTGGCGTATTGCGCTGTTGTTGGTTGATGAAACCATCTTGATTGCAGGATTACGAAAAACTCGGTACTGATGGACGTACTTGGCCGTACGTCCGTGTCTGGTGCTGATTAAATGACGTGGCTTTTTTGTAGGGAGTGTTTTACCCACATTTATCAGAACAGATGGTGCATGAGAAGCACCTTGCTATAAAAAGGTCATTCGTGTTTTTTCTAATTCGTCCAGGTTCCTTCTGATGGCGATGATTCGCAGCTGTTTTTCCCGTGGGTTTTCTATCTTCAAGATCTCGTCTATTTCTTTGACGATGACTCTATCCGCTTCAACCCTGCAGCGCTCGTAGTGGGCTTCGGGACCACTGAAGAATCCATAGCGTTCTCTCTGGTCGATGGTGAACTCCGTGGATTGATAGATCAATTCGACTATGCTGCTTTTGTCCAGCAATTTCGTCTCATAGTTCAGCCAATGGTTCCAGGCCGGTTGTGATAAACCGGCGATATACTCTTCAAGATTTTTATAGAGAAGGGTGTAACCGTATTTGTCTGGATCATCAAAAGCAGGTGACCCTGGATCAATGACAATGGGGCCCAGCACCTGACCGCCGATAGGGACAGTATTGCTAATGTCGCCAAAATGGCCTTCGGCCTGCGCCTGGTGGTTCATGGCATCGAGTTCAGCCCAAAGATCCCAGGTTTCTTTCACTTGGTCCACGCTTTCCCCGGCCAGGCCGACGGAAAAAAAGTTGGTCACCGGGATTTTATATTTATGACAAATTTTGATGGTATTCAACAACGCCTTGTTGGTATACGGCCGACCCAGCAGTTTGCGTACCGAATCGGATCCGGTATCTGGGCAAAGATGCAAAATTACTTCCCGCCCAATCCCGGCAATTTCACGGATAAAGTCCTCATCAGCTGGAATGAGCAAATCAAGGGACAAACGTTCAATTTGCGGTTTTTCTTTTTTTAACAGGGCAAATAATTCTTGCCAGTATTTCTTGCCACCCATTCGTGGATCCTGGTACAGGCCGATGAAGCGGACATTCTGGTCATTCAACTTTTTCATGTCGGCGACAATTTTCGCCGGACTTCTGAAGGCCGGTTTGTTCATTCCCAGATGTTTTTTGTAGGTATGCGCCGAGCCGCCGCAAATGGCACAATTGTAGGTGCAACCGCGGCAGACCTCAAGGCTCCAGCGATGACATGAGTCCGACGAATAGATAGAGGTTTTGGGCTCTATCAGATCAAAGCGGGTGTATTCGTAATCATCAAGATGCGTGCTGGCCGCCATGAGAGGCGTAACACGGATGTCTCCGGTATCTGTTCGGTAAGTTACATTTGGAGTGTCGGAGAGTTTGCCGTGTTTTTCCAATGCCCGTAACAATTGCAGCAAGGGTTTTTCCCCTTCGGCTCGCACTACGGCATCGACAAATTCATATTTCTCAATAATTTCTTTGTGAAAACAGGTGGCCGTCAGTCCACCCATGACAACCAGCGAGCCAGGGTGTAGTTTTTTGCACAGACGGGCAATTTCCAGGGCGCCCTGTGAGTGTTGTTGGAAATGCAGACCAACAGCAAACACCTGTGCCGAAAAATTCTTCAGATGCACCTCGACATCAAAACCGGGTTCACTGACCATGTGGTCGCCGAGGTTATCGACAATAACTTTATAGCCATGTCGATGTATGTACTCGGCGATACTCAGCATGCCGATGGGTACTTTGGTAAACTGCACGCCCTCTATTGTCCGGCCCAAAGCGCCAGGAAAGAGAGGTTTGCGCCGGAAATCGTAAACAGCCGGCGGATGAATCAGGAGGATGTCATATTTTTGCATGGAATGAGTATTTGCAATAATGGTTTTTTTGATAGAAAATAAAATCAGAATTACCTGAGAACTGCCCATATCTGAGCAGTAACGAAATGGCCAAGACCGGTCAAGCTTTTTTCTTACGGCTCCCCCAAAATCGGCATTTAGCAGGCAATTCATGGGAATATGGCGGATTCCTCGTTCACTTGCAGGAGGATAGCTGCAAACGAAAACAATTCGCTTGACATCAACACCATTACATGTAATGTATCATACAATTAGTGGTATGTATAGTCATGGATTTGTCCTTCGGGCATAATCTTCAATTTAGCGGAAACGAACAATAAGGAGAGTCAAATCATGAAATATGGAATGGTGATTGATCTGACAAAGTGCTCCAGATGCCATGCCTGTGTAGCAGCATGCAGGGTGGAGCACTTTCTGCCGCTTCGGGTCACATGGGTCAAGCTCATCGCCTATGAAACTGAAGATGCCGGTGTTGTAGATGTCTCGACCTTTCCGGTACGCTGCAACCAATGTAAGGAAGCGCCATGCGTCGAAGTATGTCCGACCGGAGCCACACAGCAGCGACCGGACGGAATTGTTCATATTGAGGCGAATAAATGCATCGGTTGTCGCTATTGCGTAATTGCCTGTCCGTATCAAAACCGGACCTTTTTGTCCAAAGACTTGGATCCTGGATATTTCCCGGGCCATCAGAAAACCCGCTTTGAGGAAAAAGGCAAGAAGCTTTACCCTCACCAGAGGGGTACCACAATGAAGTGTAATTTCTGCATGGAAAAAATCGATTATGGAACTGCCCACAACCTCAAACCCGGGATCGATCGGGATGCCACCCCGGCGTGCGTCAATACCTGCCAGGCGAGGGCATTGACCTTCGGCGACCTGGATGATCCAGAGAGCAATGTGTCCAAGCTGATCAGGGAAAGAAAACCTTTGCAGCTTCAGCGTGAACTGGGCACAGACCCATCAGTTTACTATATTGATGGGAAGATCGGCGGAAAAGATAACAAGGCCCCGATAGAAACCCAAACAGGTAGCCATATTCAGCACTTAAGTTCAGTTGAGGCCCGGGCAAAGGAAATTTTTCCCGAGCTGAAAGCGGGCAAATAGGAGGTAGTGCAATGGAGAAAAAAGGTCGTCAATGGATGGTGACCCATGAATGGATGGTGAAGCCGACAGCGCAGACCGAGTGGATAGACGGCCAGGGCCTTTTGATCTGGCTGGCGGAGGTCTTTTCGGCTCTCGGTATGGGCTTGTATTTGGTTGCGCTTTTTTTAGATAACTGGTGGGGTCAACTGGCTGGATGGTTCATCATTGTCGGCCTGAAACTCCCTTTTCATTTCTTCTATCTTGGAAGACCATGGCGGTTTTGGCGGGCGATTCCTCCGTTTACCAATGCCTGGAAAACCTCGTGGCTTGCCAGGGGTATGTTTTTTACGATCATGTATTCCGGCTTTGCCCTGGTTCAACTGATCACTACCTACCAGCTTGAACATCAATTGGTTGCTGCGTCATCAATAGGCATTGTCAGTGGGCTGGATTGGGTCATGCGAGGTCTAGCCGGATTTTTCATGTTCTTGACCGGTATCTATTGCGGTTTTGCGATGAGCTACTGCAAGTCGGTACCCTTTTGGAATACCGGCATGCTGCCCATCGTTTTTGTGATAATGGGGCTGGCCGACGGACTGGGCCTTATAATGGGTATCGGGCTGATCACCGGTGGCGTTGATTTTCATGCCATTGAAGCCGCCAGTCGCATCTTTCTTCTTGTCAACGCCATGCTTATCGCCACCTACCTGATTAACGCCTCATATCAGTCGATCACCGCCGATTATTCGGTAAAACAGCTGATCGTCGGGCGGGTGGCCGTGGTCTTCTGGTTTGGCGTGGTCATCTTGGGAATCATTGTCCCGATGGCTATTTCGATTGTCAGTCTTTATGCCGCGGAGCTCTCGCCACCACTTTTGGTATCTGCTGTCATTTCTCATACGATAGGGGCATTTTCACTGAAATACTGTGTGTTGAAGGTCGGCATATACCGGCCAATATTGTCAAGAGCCCCTGTTTATTAACAATGGGGATTTTATAAGGGAGGAACCAATGCCTGAAAGAAAGGTGGTTTATTCAACGTGCAAAAGCTGTCACGGTGGTTGCGGAGTCAAAGTGACTGTCGAAGACGGTGTGCCGATTCATATCGAAGGCAACCCCGACACACTGACCCGCGGGACCATGTGTTCAAAAGGCTTGTCCAGTATCCAGCATATAGACAGTCCCTACCGGCTCCAGTATCCGATGAAAAGGATAGGTGCCAAAAAAGAAGGAAAATGGAAACGGATTTCCTGGGATGAAGCCCTGGATACCATCGCCGCCAAGGTTAAAGAGAGCCAGGAAAAATACGGAAAAGAGTCCATTTCCATCTCCCAGGGCACTGGTCGCGGATACAATCGCTATATCCATCGCCTGGCCCGTTCTTTGGGTACAGCTAACGTCATCAGTCCCGGCTATGTTTGCCACAGCCCGAGGCTCGGCTTGTATGGTCTGGTCACCGGCTATGGCAGGCTTTATTGCGATTATCACGGGTGGGGCGGCGAGTTCCCGAAAACCCAGATCATGTGGGCCAAACAACTGGAAATCAGCAGCGCCGATTCGGAGATGTGTAACTGGTTCATCCAGTCGCTCGACCATTGCAAGAACCTGATCATCATTGATCCACGGGCAAGCGCCTATGCGACTCGGGCTACGCTGTGGCTGCAGCCGCGTCCCGGTTCGGACTGCGCCCTTGCTATGGGTATGATGAATGTCATCGTCAATGAAGGCTTGTGGGACAAGGAATTTGTCGAGAAATGGTCCTACGGTTTTGAAGAGCTGAAAGAAAGGATAAAAGAGTGGACCCCGGAGAAGACTGAGGAAGTTACCTGGGTACCCAAAGAAAAGATCATCGCCGCCGCAAGGATGTTCGCCATCGATACTCCCGGCTGTATCCAGGTGGGAAGTTCCCTGGAAAGGCAGGCCAACTGCGGCCACACCCTCCGGGCCATCACCTGTCTCATGGGTATGGCCGGCAACATCGAACGGCCGGGCAGCATGGTCAGCTGGGTATTGCCGGAAACTGGATTGATTGAGGACTTTTTCCTTGAATTGCCTTTGACACCGGAGATGCAAAGTAAAATCATCGGCATCGATAAATTCAAGATGGGCGCTGCACGTACCTGTAACCCAGATACCATGGTTAAGGCCATCTTGGCCGATAAGGCGCCAGTCCATGTTTGGATCAGCGTCGGGGGTCAGCAGATTGTTCATATGGCCAACACCAAAGAGGTGGTTGCCGCCATTGAAAAAATGGATTTCATGGTCCACGTCGATCTGTTCATGGGGCCCATGGCACAAGCCTCTGATATGGTGTTGCCGGCGGCGCATTGGCTTGAGATCAATGATGTCTACGACATGCACCCACGGTTTTTTATCGGGGCCCACAATAAGGTCATCGATCCTCCGGGTGAAGCCAAGTCTGACGCCTGGATTTTTAATGAAATCGGTAAGCGCATTGTGCCCGAGCACTGGTTCGAAACTGAAGAGGCTTGTCTTGACTACCAGGTTCGCAAGGGCATGGACGGCGAAATGAAATGGAAAGATTTCAGCAAGAATCTGGTCAGTGGTTGTTGGGGCAAGGATCAGGTCTATTATAAATATAAAACCGATTACTGGCGAAAAGGCGGTGGGTTTCCTACCGCCACGGGAAAATTTGAGTTTGTCTCCAAGCGGCTGGAAGAACTGGGATATGATCCTCTACCGGTTTACAGAGAGCCGGGGGAAAGCCCATACCGCACACCGGAACTTTTTAAAGAGTATCCCTTGATTATGAGCAGCGGCTTTCGTCAACCTTTCTACTTCCTCGGGCAGTACCGGAACATTCCCTGGTTGCGAAGTTTCATGGAGTATCCAATGGCCCAGATGCATCCGGAAACCGCCGCGAAATACGGTGTTGCCGACGGCGACTGGATCTGGATTGAATCGCCACGTGGCAAGATCCGGCAAAAGTGCCGGACCTTCCCCGGCATCCTTCGCGGCATGCTGATGGCCACCGCCAACTGGTTCTATCCAGAAGAGGGGCCCGAGGGATATCACGGGGTGTTTATCTCTAATCCCAATGTGTTAACCAGTAACGACCATTTGGATCCTATGTACGGTTCTCCCGATCTGACCTGCCTGCTGTGCAAGGTCAGAAAATGTACTGAGGATGAACTGCAGGAGAATGTTTTCAAAACGCAAGAGTTCGGATATGTGCAACGAACTGTAGAAAAGTGACCTGGTAAAAACCCACAAAACGAGAAAGGAGGATTTCAGTATGCCAAAAAAGGACAAACCCAAAGGCAACACGAAAATGGACAAAACCGTGGTGCGAGCACTCGCCCTCGGTGGTCTGTTGGGTGGATGTGATCCAGCCTGCGTGGACGTGAAAGACGGGAAAATTATTCGTGTTCGGCCCATGCATTTTGACTGGAAATTCGATCGTAAATCATTTAACCCATGGAAGTTTGAAAGGGACGGTCATGTCCTGGAGTCAAATTTCAAAGGTATGCCTTCTCCATGGTCACTCTCCTACAAAAAACGCACCTATTCACCAAACCGCATCAAGTATCCCTTAAAACGAGTGGACTGGGATCCAAATGGAGAACGTAATCCCCAGAATCGCGGCAAGAGTAAGTATGTTCGGATCAGCTGGGAAGAAGCTACTGACATTATTTCCTCCGAAATCAAGCGCATTATTAAAACCTATGGACCTCTGGCGATTCTAGCTCAGGGTGACGGACACGGCGAATGCAAGACCATCCATACTCCGCACGGGCATCAGGCACGACTGCTTGAGATGTTAGGCGGCTTCACCCAGCAGGTTCGTAATCCTGACAGCTGGGAAGGTTTTTACTGGGGCTCCAAGCACGTCTGGGGGCAGGGTATTGTCGGCATGATGGATCCTTCCGACAACTGCGTCAAGGATATGACCGAAAACTGCGAGCTGGTACTTTTCTGGGGCTGTGATCCGGAAACCACTCCCTGGGGTTTTGTCGGCCAATTCGCCAGTCGCCTTTGCTATTTCTGGACCAAGTGCGGCATCAAGCAGGTATATATCTGCCCTGACCTGAATTACGGTGCGGCAGTGCATGCCGACAAGTGGATTCCGGTGTTGCCTAATACCGATGCTGCCCTGCAGCTGGCCATTATCTATCTCTGGTTGAAGGAAGGCACTTATAATAAAGAATACATAAAAACCCATACCATCGGCATGGACAAGGTCGAAGCCTATGTTATGGGAGAAGAAGACGGTGTTCCGAAAACACCTGCATGGGCATCGAAAAAGTGCGGTGTCCCGGCCTGGACAATTAAAGCACTTGCCCGCGACTTTGCGACAAAAGTCACTTCCATTGCCCACTATTTCGGTGGCTCCATGTTCCGTGGGCCATATTCGCACGAGCCGGCCCGTCTGGAATGTATTTTACTTGGTATGCAGGGCTTGGGCGGGCCAGGAGTCCACCAGACCCAGATCACCTATGGCGGTATGCCGCGGCCTGAGTTGCTGAAGAGCACCCGTTTCTTCAATCCTTCATTGCCGGAACGTTTGACCAAACCGACGCTTACCACCATCCGCGCCTGGGGCAAGCAGCTTATTCCCAAGACCTTGATCCACAAGGCGATCCTGGAACCGCCTTTGAAATTCTGGGGCAACGGTGGTATCGAAGAAATGGTCGAAGATCAGTTCGTCGAATACAACTATCCCATCGCGAAAAAAGACGGCGGCACCGAAATTCACATGATGTGGACCGATACCCCGTGCCGCATTACCTGCTGGAATTGCGGCAACGAGACTATTATTGCCGAGCGCCATCCGAAGATCGAGTTCATTCTGGCCCAGCACCCATGGCTCGAAAATGACTGCATCTACGCCGATATCATCCTGCCGACCAACACCAACATGGAAGTCGATGATATCGTCACCAACACTCGTCAGGGTACCCAGCATCACAGCGTAATACTGCTTGATAAAGCCATTGAGCCGGTTGGCGAATCAAAGAGCGATTATGAAGCAGTGCTTGAGATCGCCAAAAAATTAGGTAAAGGCGATGACTTCACCGAGGGCAAAACCGTTCGCGATCTGCAGAAAGAGGTTTTCAATAACATGGGCCTTGAAAAGCTCATCAAATGGGAAGAGTTTGTTGAAAAACAATATGTGGTTCTTCCTACTGCAAAAGATTGGGAAAAAGACGTGGTTGCTCTGCGGCCATTCTTTGATGACCCTGAAAAGAACCCCCTGCCGACACCTTCCGGCAAGCTTGAGTTTTACTCAGAGCGCATTGCCAAGAATTATCCCGACGACCAGGAACGCCCGCCTATCCCTAAGTGGGTGGAAAAGAGTGCCATGCACGACGAGCGTCAGTCAAGCTGGCGTGCCAATGCCTTCCCCTTGTTGTTGATGTCCAATCATGGTCGCTGGCGTGTACACTCCCAGGCAGATGATATCAGCTGGAGCCGCGAAGTTGCTACTTGCAAAGTGAGAGGTTGGGACGGCTACATGTATGAGCCGGTATGGATCCATCCGTCCGAAGCTGAAAAGCGCGGAATAAAGATGGGCGATATCGTCCAGGTGCACAACGAGCGGGGTATCGTGTTGTGCGGTGCCCGGGTATGGGAGCGCGTCATGCCAGGTGTTGCCTATGTTGACCACGGTGCAAGACATGATCCGATTATCCCTGGAAAAGTCGACCGGGGTGGAGCTATCAATACTATCTCTGGCGACGGGATTACTTCCAAGCGCTGCGTTGGTCAGGCGACCAGCGGCTATTTGGTGGAGGTCACCTTAGTTACCGGTGAGATGATGGATACATGGAAGCGGGAAAATCCTGCAGCCTTTGAGCGTGAATATGATGCGGCGTCTGGTCTCAGGTTCGACGCTTGGGTAGAGAAAGGAGGCAAATAATGAAAAATTTTTACATCGATTTGTCGATATGCAACGGCTGTTACTGCTGTCAGATTGCCTGTAAAGACGAACACGTAGGCAATGACTGGAGCCCTTATGCCAAGCCGCAGCCGGATACCGGCCAGTTCTGGATAGGTCTTACCGAACTGATACGCGGCCAGGTGCCGAAAGTAAAGATCACTTATGTTCCCAAGATCTGCCACCACTGTGACGATGCACCGTGTATAGCCGATTGTGCCGTGGGAGCAATCACCAAACGTAAAGATGGACTGGTGATCATCGAACCGGACAAATGTACCGGTTGCCAACTCTGTGCAGCCGCCTGTCCACACGATGCAATTTACTTCAACGAGGGTTTGAACATCGCCCAAAAGTGTACCGGTTGTGCTCATTTGCTCGACAATGAGGCTGAGTGGGAAGTACCCCGGTGTGTCGATAACTGCCCTACCGGTGCCCTGCTTTTCGGCGAAGAAAAGGACTTCAAGAAGTTCATCGCCGAGGCCGAGTTTTTAAATCCTGCCGCAGGTACCAAATCACGGGTGTATTATAAGCATCTGCCGAAGAAGTTTGTGGCAGGCACCGTCTATGACCCGAAAGAAGAAGAGGTCATCATTGGCGCCAAATGTACGCTGAAAGATGCCGGTTCGAAAGAGTCATTCACCGCGGAAACCGATGTTTATGGCGATTTCTGGTTCAATGACCTGAAAGACAATCGTACCTACAATCTCACCATCAAAAAGGGCAAGGCTGCAAAAACCATCGAGGGCATTGTCACCGACAAGGATTTGAGCCTGGGAGATATTCCCATGGAGATGTAGTTTTCTCGCGAGTATGAGTAACGTGTAGATAAAAGAGCCCTTTTGCCGACTTTGGCGAAAGGGCTCTTTTATTGTGTGCGCGGGTTCTGCAGGTTTCCAGCTTTGCCGGCCTGTCCCCTCAGGAAGCTGTGGTGACGTAGACTTCGAGCAGCTGGTTGCCGATCATCTTTGATAATTGCTCATACAGCGTCGCTTTGTTCGCCGGTGACGATTCCAGCAGCTTGAGAAACGGGTCACGTTCGATTTTAAGCAATTCTGAGTCGGTGTTGCATGCGGCCGAGGCGGCGAATTCCTTGCGATGGATTAGTGCAGACCAGCCGAATAGTTCGCCGGGTTGTTTGGCGGTGTACCACTTGCCCTTGCCGCGCTCCATGGTTACGCTGCCTTTCAGCAGAATGTAGAAAAAGTTCGCCGGATCACCCACCTTGAAGAGATTGTCCCCCGCTTTGCTAGAGATGTTGACGGTGAGATCGATCACTTCTTTCATGAATTCGATGTCCATGCCACGAAATAAATCTCCTTGTTTCAGCTGCATATATCCTCCTCTCTGTTTTTGTGATTGCGTTTTTGGAAGTATTTCACGCAGGGGAATTAGCAAGACTGCCGATAAGCCGGATTTTCCCGTCTGCTTTGTTTAAACAAAAGCATAAAGCGTGCCATCGAAATACATCTATTTAATACAGTATGTTGTAAAAACCAATGGCGACAAAATACCATATATGATAATTTTAAAGACGAAATAGCGTAAATAATATCTGATTTACCAAATATCGTTATCATAAGAGACTAGGTGTATCAATGGATGAAAACTCATTTTTCAAAAAAGCCACCCTGCTTATATGCAGCAGTCTGGATATCGAAATCGCTTTATGGCGCTGCCGGGAATTTATTGCTGAACATATTCCCGCCGATGAAATGTATTTGAACATCTATGAACCTTCTACCAGGGAGCTTCGCTATATTGCCAGGGCAGACAGGCATGGGGGAGTGAAGCTTGAAAAAACGATCAAACTCCCCGGCGAGTTGGCCCAAGCGATCGAGGGCGGTCGAAGGTTAAAAGATTATCTTCTCATCAGTGATCCTGAAAAAGATCCAATGGGGCGGATCATCTGTAAAGAATTCGGATTCGTCGACACTTCGCTGGTGGCATTGCGCTTGATCATTGACGGTCATCGGCTGGGTGTCATGGACGTTTTTGCCAAGGGGCACAACCGATTGACCGAGGCGCATGCCCGCCTGATTCGCTTACTCAGGGAGCCTTTCGCCATTGCCATGGCTAACGCCCTGAAGCATCAGCAGGTGGTCCAGTTAAAAGAACAGCTCGTTTCCGACAATCGCTTTTTCAACCGTGAACTGATCGCCCGCGCCGGCGACGAAGTGATCGGCGCGGGCGGCGGTCTGAAAAAGGTAATGGAAAGTGTTGCACAGGTAGCGCCGCTGAAAAATACGGTCCTTCTTGTCGGCGAAACCGGCACGGGAAAAGAGGTGATCGCCAATGCCATTCACCGCAGTTCACCGCGACGCAATGAACCCTTGATTAAAGTGAATTGCGGGGCAATTCCAGAAAATTTGATCGATAGTGAACTGTTTGGCCATGAAAAAGGTGCATTCACTGGAGCCATTGAGCAGAAAAGGGGCCGGTTCGAAAGGGCCAACAAAGGAACAATATTTCTTGATGAAATCGGTGAGTTGCCGTCTTGGGCGCAAGTCAGGCTGTTAAGGGTGTTGCAAACACAGGAAGTCGAACGTGTCGGCGGGTCACCCCCCATTCGCTTGGATATCCGCGTTATTGTCGCGACGCATCGGGACTTGCATCAGATGGTTCGTGACGGCGAATTTCGGGAAGACCTTTGGTTTCGCATCAATGCCTTCCCTATTCATATTCCGCCGTTACGACAACGCAAGATGGATATCCCTGAGCTTGTGGAACATTTTTTACGAAAAAAGGCGCAGGAACTCGGTATCCAGAAGATCCCGGCGCCGGCTCCGGTAGCAATTGCCCAACTCACCGGACACACCTGGCCGGGAAATGTAAGGGAACTCGAGAATGCGGTCGAAAGAGCCTTGATCAAACACCGCCCGGGTCCACTTTTCTTTAACCGGTCGCAGGAAAACCCGGTAGATGACAGCACAGCCATTTCCATAAAAGGCGGGCAGGAAATGGGGGCGACTCTGGATGAGATCGTCCGGCACCACATCGTTCAGACTCTTGAATCCACCAAGGGCAGGGTCAATGGCAGCGATGGAGCTGCAGCGAGGCTGGCTGTGCATCCCAATACGCTGCGGAGCCGCATGAGGAAGCTGAATATTCCATTCGGTCGTAAGCAGTGAAGGTGAGGCGAGATTCTACTTAACCTTGCCTTTACAGAATTATCGCCTGAGATCTGCTGCAGAGCATCACTTTGCCGGGCGGCCGGACGATCACCTACACCTATAATACCAGCCGGATCAAGGCCGACACCTTCGATTATGTCTATACCCGCAATGCGGGCGGCAATGTCACCGCCATCGGCAATTACCAGGTTCCAAATGTTGCCACTGGACAAAGCTGCTACAGCTATAACCCAGCCAACAACCAGCTGACAGCGATCACCGGCCTGAACCGGATTATCCAGGTGGAAAACCAAGGCAGCGTCATAGCCACCTACGGCTATGACAGCAACAACCGCAGGATTCGAAAAACCGCAGGTACCACGACCACCCATTATCTCTACGACTTAAGCAGCCAGCTCATCGCTGAGATTCTAGTTGATGGCACGAAACTGAGGAATTATATCTATCTTGATGGCGAGCCGATAGCCGTGAAGGAATATCAGACCACCCCCGGCACCTATTACTTTATCAACGACCACCTCGGCACCCCGCAGCGACTGGTGACTGCCTCCGGCACCGTGGTCTGGCAGGCGGCGTATCTGCCGTTTGGCAAGGCCCAGGTTACAGTTGAGACGGTGAAGAACAATCTGCGTTTTCCGGGCCAATATTACGACTCGGAAACTGGGTTGCATTACAACTGGCACAGATTTTATGATCCGGAAACCGGCAGGTATATCTCGGCCGATCCTATTGGGTTGGCTGGGGGGATGAATCTTTATGCTTATGTTCAAAATGATCCGGTTAATCTGATTGATCCGTGGGGATTAGATTCCGGTTATCTTTATGGTGAACCTGGGTCTCTTGGCTCAGAGTGGCCAGCTATTCCTAAACCAAAGCCCCCGTGGTACAAAGATCCAAACCATGGATTAGCTCAAAGTTTTGATCCGGCAAACCCAAAACCAATTAGAGGGCCATTTGGAACACTATGCGGAGCTGAAGGCACAGCAACAGCAACTTGGGTTCCAGATCTTTTACCTGGCGCATGTAAAAGACATGACGATTGTTATGATAAATGTGCTAGAAATTGTGAGGGTTATGATTGCAAAACTAAATGTGATTACAAGTTGATGGGTGGTTCGATTATTTATGGTGGTGCCACGTATTTTGGAGGTAAAGATGCTTATGACTCAGCAAAAGAGAAATATGGCTGCCCATGCGAGTAATTACATTCTGTTTTTCATTACTAGAATAATTCTAGTTTTTTACGGTTTAGTAAATTTCCTTGGTATCTTGTGGTTTGGCAGTACCACCGGTTTTTGGAGTGTGATCCTCGGTTTAATTGCTGGTTTTACAGGTATTGTTGCAGGATTTTCAAGAGTCAACCGAAAATCGACATCTAATAACTTGAAGAGCTACATAGTAGTGTCGATAATTGGTTGTGCTGTAACGTCTTATCTTGGAATTGAGTATATCCTTCCTACGGGGAGCAGTCTTAAAACGGGGCTACCCTATATTATTGTTGTTTTATGCTATCTCGTAGGAATTATATACGCATTAAGAACGTCAAGTGAGTAAGAGAGCATGTGAGGATCGGGGGTCAGGTCTCAACTATTAACAATGAAGAGATCACCGGATCCGGCTATCATGCAGTTTGTAATGATAGCCAGAAAATCCTGCAGGTATGCGAAGCACAGGAGGTGAATCGGCGGTAGACAATAATATTTTATGTCCCTGCATTTTTCAGGTTGCGCAGACCGTGGCCGCATTTCAGTTTGCAAGTTGCACAGTTACCCAAACACTTGTTGCCGTCCCCGCACATATAGCCGCAATTGCCACAGCCATGGTGCGGTGCTATTCCTCTGCCGCTGATGCGGAACCCGTAGCCGTCTGAATCAACTTTTATTGGATGAACATTTTTCAATAGAACCTTATTGATTATATACTGAAAACCATCAATCTCGAACACTGCATCGGATTTTCGCGGTTTTTCAAGAGCAACCCCAAAACTGCGAATACCGCAACCACCAAGTTTCACGAACAGTCGTATGGGTATTTTTTCCTTGTCCTTAAAGTGTTCGGCGATCATCGTGGTGGCAATCGGCGTAACTTCTATGACATCTGTTTCCATGCAAAATGCCTCCAAAAACGTGAAAAGTCAGCCAGGCAAGGATGATCAATAGCCAAAAGGCGGAAAAGGGTAAAACTGCACTTCATTCCAGGTGTTTTCCGGTGGATATTGATACAACAAAGTGAACAAAACCGAGGGGAAAGTGTTTGCTAGTTGCTGTAAGGCGATAATTGGCGGGGTGGCCGCTGTTTGAAATTCTATACAGGCGGTTGGTAGAAGAAAGGTGGAATTGGTCACGTCGAGAATATCTGCAGAGGTTCCCCAATGGACCATGCACCAGTCAAACTGGGAAAAAAACCCTTTGCTTTGATAATTGTCTGCTGCCTGTTCAAGAACATGAAGTTGGGGTTGAAGAGATTTTTCGACTTGGAGCTTGTCACGGATTTCAGCAACTTTTTTAAAAATATCCGATTGGTCCTGTTTGCCGGTGTATTCGGCTGTCCAATTTGCTAAAAATTTTGCTTTAACTGTTTCGTCCAAAATAGGTATGTCGATATTCAGCAGGGATAATTGAATAATATAGTCATCCAGGGGTAATATCAGCTCCTTGGGCAAGGTGGCGATGGAATTCAACGAAAAGCACGCGTGTCCGCTATTGCCGTCAGCTTTTGATTTGAGATATGGTAAAATGGTGTTGGAGTTGGTTCTAAAATGCAGCCGATTGGCCACCTGCCTCACCCGCTGTGGTTTTCCGGCAACGCGTGTTTCGTTGTTTGTTACAATGTGGCTCGATTGTTGTGTGTTTGAATGTTCGTTTTTGACCATGGTTTGTAAGCCTTATTATGAGTTGTCGAATAATTGCCTGGCTACGTGTCGTGTGCCGTTGCTGGTCTGCTGGCACACTTTAGTCACTCCGGGAAATTATTGGCGTGTTTTTAAGGAAGAATTTTTCGTGAGGTGACGCATTCCGCTTGTCGGGTTCAGGATTGGGTTTTTTTGGCGTGCATACCCGTCACCCATGCCCTGGCTCTTTTGACAAAGTCGCGGGTTTCTTGGTCTGTCCTGAACTTTCCTTTATTATCAATGCCCCAATGGACGATTTCAGAAAACTTGCGAAGAAATTTCTTGGTCGGTTTTATTGCCGGATAGCCTAAGACCATCATGTCATATATGTCAAATTCCGGTGGGATACCAAGATAATCCTTGATCAAGCAGGAACTGTAAGGTGTTTGCACCGCTGAGTACCATTGGGCACCTAGCCCAAAGGTTGCGGCTGCCAATTGCATGTGAAGAAAGGCATTGGCCAGACTCGATTGATAAATAAGCTGTTTCCGGTGTTTGTCACACTGGACGCCCATCGGCAGAGCATCCAGAGCACGAGGATCGCCAAAGAGAATGATATACACCGGGGCTTCCGAGTAATCACCTGGTTCATTGGTCATGCCCTTTAACTGCCAGGTTTTACCTTGCCATTCAGGTCTGGCTTTTTCCATATCAAGGCAATAGTCCCAATACGATGCGGTGAAGTCGACGATAGCCTGCCGGTGTTCTTTCTCTTTTATGACTATAAATTCCCAAGGTTGTGTCGCAAAGCCAGAGGGTGCCCATCGGGCTACCTCGATGATTTTCTCAATGATGTGATCGTCGATCGGGTCGCTTTTAAACCGCCGGATACTTCGACGTTTCTGCACCAGTTCCAGTAACATATCATATCCGCTCTTACTCATAGGTTGACTCCTTGGTCAGTTTCTTTTTGAATGTGCATGCTGCCGGCTTGACCGGTCATCGCGAGAATGCTCTTTGATGGCTTTGGCACATTCACTGGATACTGTGCTATCATAATTAGTTTTCGCCAAAAAAGCGTTGACAAAGATGCATTTGCATGTAATTTTACATAGCAAATCGGAGTGGTGGAAAAGTGTCATTGAGGTGCTGGTTGGAACCGAAGGCAGCAGATGTTTCCAGTTTGCCTTTGTGCACCGAAAGACCTACTGAAGGTTCAAGGAGATGAGTCTGAGGAGCTACGGGATCATTGTCGCAGCGTTTTTCACCGTTTCCATAGCATATGCAGTCCGTTATGGATATGGCATGCTGCTCCCGGGTATGCTCGACTCGCTTAAGATTACCAAAACCGAGGCGGGAATAATCTCTGCTGCCTATTTTTGCGCCTACACAGTCTTTTCTCCCGTCCTTGGTGTGCTTTCTGATCGTTTTAACGTCCGCCTGCTCCTCACTTTTTTCCCGGCCTTGCTTGCGGTGGGCGCGTTTCTGATGGCCTATGTCACGACGGTTCGTGACGCGGCGTTGGTTTTCGCTCTGGCTGGAGTCGGCCATGCCGCCTGTTGGGCTCCAGTAGTTGCCTTGGTTCAGCAATGGGTGGGTGATCGGTATCGCGGAACGGCTCTGGCTGTGGCGACCATGGGCAGTGGGGTGGGAATTGCGGCCTGGAGTTTGTGGCTGCCGATTGTTGTTGAACGTTCGAGTTATCGGATGGGATGGATGCAAATGGGCATCTTTGGTTTTTTTGTTGCCGCCTTGAATTTTTTTCTGATTAGAAATCCCGACCGGGGCTTGTCGGCGACGACCATTGATTCACCGGCAAGAAGGCTAAATCCGACGCCGACGTACTTGCAGTTGTTGGTGAGCCGCAATTTGTGGCTGGTTGGTATGTCGTATGCCTGTATCGGCTTTTCAGTACTGGTGCCCTTCACCTTTCTGAGTGTCTATGCCATGCAGGAACTGAGCCTCAGTTATGGTATTGCCACCCGGCTTTTTACTATAATTGCTGTGGCCGGCCTAGTTGGAAAGCTGGTTTTGGGGATATTGTCTGATCGTTTCGGCAGGGTTTTGGTGATGATGCTCTGCGGTCTTTTGCTGGGATCTGGTTGCTGGGGCCTTTTTCATCTTGACGGCTTGCCGGGCAAGTACTTTTGTGTCACTCTCGTTGGTATTGGTTTTGGCGCTGTCTGGCCCCTGTATGCAGCCGCGGCGATTGACTTCTTCCCTATATCCCTGGCCGGAAGTGTCATCGGTTTATGGACGGTTTTTTTGGGAGTCGGCTCGATTCTCTCGCCGATACTGTGCGGCTGGACCATTGACAGGTATGGCACTTTCTCCTGGGCCTTTGATCTCGGATGTGCAATCGCCCTCTTGTCGGCAGTGTTTTTGATACCCCTTCGGGCTGAGGCAGGAATGCTTCAGAGAAACCAGGAAAAGGCAATCGTCTAGAAATATATTTGTAGGGAACCACACTTTTCAGGTAAAAGATATTATTGAGCCTTGATGTACGAGGAGATATTCAGCAAAAAATCACTTTTATAGCCTTGTGGCATATAAGGAGGATGTTGCAAGGAGAAATCCGGTAGCGGGAGTTCATCAGCAAACAACATCAAAGGAGGTTGCATAATGAAAAAAATTTTGTATTCCGGCACGTTAGTTGTAGCTATTTGGTCACTTCTCATCGCTTTCCCGACGCTTTCTTCAGCAGCAAATGTTGTCCTGAAATACGCAAACTTTTTTCCGCCGACCCATAGCCAGAGCCAACTGTCTGAGGCGTGGTGCAAGGCGGTTGAAGAGAAAACCGAAGGCCGTGTAAAGGTAGAATATTATCCCGGCGGCAGTCTTCTCAAAGGAAATCAGATTTATGCCGGACTGGCCGACGGCATTGCCGATATCGGTTTCTCAGTGGCTGCATACACCGCAGGCAGGTTCCCGATTCTATCAGCCTTTGATCTGCCTTTCGGGTATCCTTCCGGAGTTGTGGCAACCAAGGTTGTCAATGACGTCTATAACACTCTCAATGCTAATGATTTTAAAGATACCAAGTTGATGTATCTGCATGCACACGGCCCCGGATTGATTAACACCAGGAATAAAGAGGTCAAGGTACTTGAAGACATGAAGGGACTGCGAATTCGTTCCACCGGCATGAGTGCCGAGATGGTGAAGGCCCTTGGTGGTACCCCTGTTGCAATGACAATGGGTGATGCCTACGAAAGTCTTGAGAAAGGCGTCGTTGACGGCAGTGCCCATCCAGCCGAAGCAAATCTTGGCTGGAAGCTTGGTGAAGTAACCAAGTATTTGATCCGTAATTTATCCTGTGCCTATACCACCACCTTTTTTGTGGCCATGAATAAGGACAAGTGGGCGGCTATCGATGCAAAAGATCAGAAGGCAATCGAGGCAATTAATAAAGAATGGATTGTCAAGCACGGACAGGCTTGGGACGATGCTGACAAAGCCGGAATGGAAGCTTTTGTGAAAAAAGAAGGAAATGTCGTTGTTGATCAGAATGCTGAGCAGTCAGAGCGCTGGGCGGCGGCCGTAGCTCCTTTTATTGATGATTTCGGCGCTAAACTGAGCGAGAAGGGCGTTGATGGACCGAAAGTCATCAGCGCTATCAGGGCGTCATTGAAAGCCAACAAGTAACTACTCACCCCCCACAAGGGGGAATAAGTGCCTTCACGAAATTCATTCTTAAAAACAAGAAATGAATTTTTAAGGTACTCATCCTGCTCAATCTTACATCAAAGAAACCGGCAGCGTTGCAGCTGCCGGTTTCTTGGCGGAAATGTCTTTTTTTGGGGAGACGCTGGTGGCAATACAATCATTTGAAAAATCAATACTCTTTCTCTCTGACAAGTTGAAGGTGGTCGGGGCCGTTGCCCTTTTCGGCATGGCCGTGCTTACCTGTGCCGATGTTGTTGGACGAGTGTTCAAACACCCTATATTTGGTTCCATCGAACTCGTCAGCTTCATGGGTGTGTTTGCCGTAGCCATGGCCTTGCCTGTTACCCAGTTTTCAAAAGGCCACATCGGCGTCGAACTCTTTGTCGACAAACTGCCGAGGAAGGGGCGATTGTTTTTTGAACTGTGTACCGAGATCGTCAGTCTTGCACTCTTTGTCATCATTACTTGGCGAATGTTTTTTTTTAGTATCAAGCTCAGGGCTTCAGGTGAAGTGTCGATGAACCTGCATCTTCCAGAATATGCGATAGTTTTCGTTTTGGCATGCTGTTGCGTGGTGCTCTGCCTGGTCATCGTTTCATCCATAATAAAAATCCTTACCAAATTGATAAATACATGAGCCCCACGACAGTAGGAGTTATTGGAATTGTCTTTATGATCGCAGTGTTCATGACGCGAATGCCGGTGGCTTATGTCATGGCAATGGTCGGTTTTGTTGGTTTTGCCATGTTGACTTCCATGCAGGGCGGTTTGAATCTGCTTGCAAAGGACTTGTATGAAGTTTTTTCGTCATACAGTCTGACTACCATTCCGCTTTTTATCCTGATGGGGCAACTTGCCTTCAGCTCTGGAATCAGTACCAAGCTGTATGCCTCTGCATATAAGTTTTTTGGTCACACCAAGGGCGGACTGGCGATTGCCACCGTTTCCGCCTGCACTGCCTTTGGCGCGGTATGCGGATCGAGTGCGGCAACGGCGGCGACCATGGCTACCGTGGGTTTACCCGAAATGCGTAAATTCGGCTATAGTGACGCCCTCGCAGCCGGATCGGTAGCCTCTGGTGGTGGTCTCGGAATGATTATGCCGCCAAGTGTTGTGCTTATTATCTACGGTATTCTCACTGAGCAATCCATCGGCAAGTTGTTCATGGCAGGAATTGTTCCGGCAATTTTGGTGACCCTCTTGTTTATAATCACCATCACCATCTGGTGTATACTCAGGCCCCAGGACGGACCCCGCGGCGAAAAATTCACCTGGAAGCAAAAACTGAGATCTCTTTCAGGTATGGGAGAAACCCTCCTGGTCTTTGTTTCTGTTATCGGTGGGTTGTTCTTCGGCTTCTTTACCGCTACGGAGGCCGCAGGGGTGGGTGTGATAGGCGTATTGGTAGTTGTAGTGGTTCGTCGGCAACTGAGTTGGGAGGCCTTTGTCGAGGCATTGTACGATACCCTGAAATCTTCCTGCATGATCATGATGCTGGTGGCTGGAGCTACGGTTTTCGGTAAATTTCTCGCGGTAACCCGTATTCCTTTCGATATCGCAATACTTATCGGTGGTTTCAACCTGCCGCCGATGGTGGTCCTCCTAATGGTTATCATGGTCTATTTTATCGGGGGCTGTTTTATGGATTCACTGGCCTTGGTCATGCTGACCGTGCCGGTCTTTTTTCCGCTGATCAGCGGCCTCGGATTTGACCCCATCTGGTTTGGCATTATGATCGTTATGGTGACCGAGATGGGGGTTATCACGCCACCTGTGGGGATTAATGTGTATGTGGTCTATGGCATATCCAGAGGTCTGGATGGGGGGGCGATGGCGCTTGAGACTATCTTTAAAGGGATCGCCCCTTTCATGATTGCGGTGCTTATCGGCACGATCATCCTGGCAATATTTCCTAAACTGGTTCTTTTTTTGCCAAATATGATGTATTAAGAAGAGTCGTTTCTTCGACAGGGAAAGGCCCCTTCGCATACCTGCGAAGGGGCCTTTTTACATTTGTGGCTTAAAATTAATGTGGATTGGCTGAACCTTGGAGAAAGGTTTGAGCTGTGAGTTATAGCTGAGTTGAGCAGCTTGTCTGCTTGTACGAAACTTATGCCCTTGCGGTATATAGAGTGAACAAAATGGATGACGATGAACTGTATGAATGTCCGATGCCCGAGACATTTCGCGATAAGTTCGGGATGACCCTGTTTCTTGCCTGGCTTTTCTATCTGGGTTTTGTCAGTCGTGTAATCTTCGGACCCCTTATGCCCGAGATTCAAAAGGACTTGGCGTTGAATAATGCCGAGGCCGGCGCCTTGTTTTTCATGCTGTCCCTCGGTTATATTCTGGCACCGGTCTGTTCCGGTTTATTATCATCGCGTATCAACCATCTTGGCACTCTTAAATTATCTTCCTGGTTGGTTGGCATCGGGCTGCTGTTCTGCCTCTTTGTCGACGACTTCTGGAGTATGGGGTTCCTCCTCATGCTCACAGGCTTTGCCGGCAGCCTGCATGTTCCTTCAGCTATTGCAACAATTACCGCAGAAATACAACGATCCGACTGGGGCAAGGGTTTGAGTGTGCACCAATGTGCTCCGCCGCTGAGTTTTGTCTCTGCGCCGCTCATTGCCGCGCTCCTGTCGCAATGGTTAACCTGGCGGCAGATCATAGGATGTTGGGCCATTATCGCACTGGTATCGGCTCTGCTTTATAGTTTTCTTGGAAAAGGTGGGGAATTTCCTGGCCGGATAATCAATCCGGCTACCCTTAAAAAGATTGTTGCGCTGCCCTCGTTTTGGCTGATGGCCGTGCTTTTTTCCCTGGCGATGGCCGGCAATGCCGGCATCTTTGCCATGCTGCCACTTTTTCTCGTTACTGAGAGGGGCTTCGAGTTGGCAATGGCTAATACCTTGATAGGTCTATCGCAGTTCTCGGGAATAGCCGCGATTTTCTTTGCCGGGATAATTGTCGATAAAGTTGGGCAGAAACAGGTCATGGGGATTTCGCTTGTATGTACCGGAATTCTAACCCTGGCTATTGGTGTTGCAGAGGGATGGCTTTTGATTATTGTCCTTTTCCTGCAGCCGGCGACACTGACCATCTTTTTTCCGGCAGCATTTGGGGCCTTGTCGCGCATTACCCATCCGTCAATGCGGTCGGTGACCAGTGCCATGGGCCCGCCCCTTGCTTTTCTCATTGGTGGGGGAATGATACCGGCAGTCATCGGCAGACTGGCGGAATCGTCGTCTTTTGCCACTGGGATCATGTTTGCCGGTACGGCAATGTTTTTAGGGCCATTGCTGGTCTTTTTTGTTCGTCTTGGGGTTTTCGATGGCGAAGATGGTTGCTGATCAATAATGTGATGATTGCTTGCAGCATAGCAGATAAAAATCGAGTAATATTGTAGCACGTTACAAATAATAGTTGGGGATTGTCGAAGATATGATGGCTCCCAAGAACAAATAATCGGAGACATGAGATGCTAAAACCTATTGAATCGATTCTGTTCGCCACCGACCTGACGGCAAATTGCCAGCAAGCTCTTGATTTCACCAATGCCATGGCCACACGATTTCAGGCCACCATTTACCTGTTGCATGTCATAGAACAATTGCCGGAAGGTGTCGATGGGCGGCTCAAGAATCTGCTCGGTCGGCACAAGTGGGAAGATCTGGTCACTGCGCAGGAGGCCAATGTCCACAGGTCGCTTACTGGAAAAACCTCGGTAAATAAAATGGTGCGAACTGATATTCAAAACTTTTGTAAGCTAGTCGGAATAGATGATGCAACTTTTGACTTCAAATCACGCGAAATCCTCATCGCGCAAGGTGATGTCGCCGAGAATATCATTTCCCACGCGAAAGAAAACAATTGTGATTTAATTGTCCTCGGGGCAAAAAGCGGGTTATTTTCAAAAACATCGGTAGGGTCGATAATTAAATCGGTGCTTAAGAACAGTAAAATCCCGGTGACGATTGTACCGAAAACAGACAGCTGACAGATTGCGACAATGGCGGCACTGGTCCCAGGCCGATCGTTTTATGAACGGAACTAACAAGATCAAGCTCTATACCCTCAGCACCTGTGCTCATTGTAAGGCACTTAGGGATTTTTTCGAAACCCGAAAGCTGTCTTTCGATTACGTCGATGTCGATCTGCTGCAGGGGCAGGAACGGCAAGAGATGCTGAAGGAAGTGCGCCGGTTCAATGCACGGGGTTCTTTCCCAACCTCGGTCATTGGTGACCGAGTGGTCGTCGGTTTCAGGGAGGACGAATTAAAGGAGGCCCTGAGGTTTTCCAAAGGTCTTCAGAGCGACCAGTCTTAGAAATTCTTAAAGCTCGAAAAGATGACGTTTCCGACAATTGTCTGGGGGCGTGGTTTGCCGATATGAGGGGAGAATCATGAACGTTGCTGGAATCGGCAGTTTGGTGAAAATTTCATATATTATCAGCCTTGAAGACGGCATCAAGGTCGAGCAGGATAAGACCAGCAAACCGCTTTCATTTAAAATAGGCTCAGGAAAGGTATTTCAAAAGCTTGAAGAAGGTGTAGTCGGAATGCAGGTAAACGAGAAAAGACGGATACCTGTTTCTGCCGCAGACGGCTATGGCAAATACAAAAAAGAACTTGTCCTGAGGCTTGAACGGAAGGTTTTTCCTGAGGATATTAAGCTCATACCCGGGCGTACGGTACAATATCAGAACCGCGATGGTGAACGGGTTAATTTCATCGTCAACGAAGTCACTGAAAAGACGGTCACCGTGGATGGCAACCACCCTCTGGCCGGGCTTGATCTAGTGTACGAAGTGGAGTTGCTGGAGATACAATAACAAAGAAGTGCCTGGCGAAGTCTCATCTGTTGGTCTTTAACAAATGCTCGACAGGGAGAGAAATGAAAAGCCCGGTCGGACACACGTAGTCCGGCCGGGCTTTTCTTGTTTGTCGGCTTACCTGGCCATTGCCATAGGGATATCACCAAGACCGCGGTCGATATCGGTGGTAATTCCCGGAATCACTTTGCTGCTCCCGTCTTTTTCGATGGTCAGGGTATAGGTTCGGTTGTCCTGCAGCCCTTTCAGCCAGAAGTCGCCGAAATTATTTGTTTTCACACTGAAGGTCTCGCCGGATTCAGTATCCTTCAAGGTACAGGTGGCGCCGATGATAACATCTTTTTGGGTGGGTTCGTACACAGTTCCGGCCACAAATTTTTTAGGCAAACCCTTGTAAAAAATGCGTGACTTGGTGCCGATCTCCGAATTGAAGGGCTCAGCCTCGGCGATAAAGTCGGCGAAATCGGCTTCTTCGCCAAAACGCAGGGCCTCGGTTGGGCAATTGTCGACACAGCGCGGTACCGTCCACTCTTCCGGGTCGCCGTCCAGCAGATGACTGCAGCCGGTGCATTTCTGGGCTATATTGAGCTGCTCGTTGAGGAAGATGGCGTTATGCGGGCAGGTATCAAAACACAGCTTGCAACCGGTACATTTTTCCGGATCGATGACCACAAGGCCGTCGGCGCGTTTGTAGATAGCCTCGGCTTTACAGTCGGCGATACACGGGGCGTCATCACAGTGATGACACATCTGCGGCACATAGCTGACCTTGACATGCGGCACATGACCGTGCACCTTCTCAGTCAGACCAATCCAAAACTGGCCGGTGTCGGGCTGGGGCTTGGCATACGGTGACCAGTCATTTCCTACATGTTCATCTTTGCAGGCAATCTGACAGCAGTAGCAACCGTTGCAAACAGACAGATCTACGATAAATACTTTCATTATTTGTCACCTCCGTCAACAATCCAGGCATCGACACGCAGTCCTGCCGCCGCATCATATTTTCTTGCAAACGCCTCGGGATTCTCGCGTCGCCATGTATCCATTTCTTCGCCGCTCACCCTTTGCACCTCAACAAGATAACCGCCGGCTATCTGACCGACACAATTCTCACTGGTGATTGCCCCAGGGGTAATAGTGTTGATTGCCCCGCCGCGCTCGATTTCTCCGGTTTTGATGGGATCGTGTCGGGCGCCATGGTCGACATAGGCAACTCCGGGACGAAGTCTTTCGGTTATATAGGCACCGGCGAGAACGATGCCGCGTTCATTGAATACTTTGACAATATCACCGCTCTTAATGCCCCTTTTCTCAGCCTCAAAGGGATGCAGCCAACATGGTTCGTACTTGTAGCCATCCGGACCGGTGACTTTCATCGTCGGTGTCTCTCGGGTCCAGGTGATATCGTCGCACTGGGCATGGACGCGCCAACGGCCATGGTTGGACATGATCAGCAGCGGATAGATTCTCGCCCTTGGACTTGAAAGCCGCTCGTCGTGGTTGTGACTCTTTTCCACCCATTTAGGAATGGGGCCCCTTTCCTTGTCATCGGGATAGGCTTTGGCCAGGGCCTCAGAGTAAAACTCAAGCTTTCCGGATGGGGTGTTGAGTTTATGTTTTTCCGGATCAAGATAGAATTGGCGGAAACCGGGGGGGTCATTCTCCCAGTCTTCAGCTGTGGAATAGATCCAGTATTGTTTTTCCTTCAGCTGCTCCCACGACACCAGTTTCTCGCCGCCCATGTAGCCCCAGATGGCTTTCTGCAGATCTGCGGTTGTTTTGCCCTCGGTCATCTGCTCTTCCATGCCGGGGAACTGCTTGGCAACCTCAAGGACGCATTGGGCGTCGCTCTTTGATTCGCCGATCGGTTCGATGGCCTTTTCTGTGAGCATGATATTGGGCTGCATGGTACCCTGGCGGATATTGGTTACGATATCGTCGACCTCCATATGGGTATTGGCCGGCAGGACGATATCGGCATACAGACAGTCATTTTCAAACCACGGGTGTTGGGCGACTATACATTCGATTTTCGAGCTCCTGAGTGCCAGTTCGGTTTCGTGGCCGAAATTCCAACAGGTGATTCGACATGGACTGTCGGTCCAGATCATATGGATCGGAGAACCCTTCTTCTCGGGAGCGATAGGGAAGGTGTATTCGCTGAACTGGTCGGCGGTTAGGGCGTTTTGCGCCCCGGTGCCGCGAAACTTTATCGGTTCGTCGGATAAGATGGCATTTTGAATCAAAGTTTTAGGGATGACCTGCTCCTGCCAGGCGGCCACCGAACTGTAAACGGGCAGGGCGAGACGTTCTTCGATCTCCGGGTTCCAGAAGAATGTGCCGCCAAGGCCCTCGGCGCGGGGCAGCCCGAAGTAGGTCCATTGATGTTGATGCACCCCTGGTCCCCCCAATCCCTGCATGCCGAGGAGAATACATTCGAGTCTGGCCGGCTCGTGGGAGAAGGGGCCGCGAATGAAACCGCCGCCAAAGTAGTGGGCGATCGAGGTGGTTTTTGCGCCGAATTCACGGGCCAGGGCTTTTATGGTCCAGACTGGAACGCCGCACTTTGCCGAGGCCCATTCCGGAGTTTTCGGAATGCTGTCTTCCTTTCCCAGGACGTAATCGGCTACCTTGTCCATGCCGACGGTATGGGTTGCGACGTATTCTTTGTCATAGGTACCTTCCGTCAGCCACATGTAGATGATCGCCAACTGCAGGGCGGCATCGGTATTGGGGAGTACCGGGATCCATTTATCAGCATGGATGGCAGCGCCATAGTTACAATCCGGGCAGATATACACTTGCTGGATGCCGACTTCAGTGAGGTAGTAGCAAAGGCGACTGGCAAACTGACCGACAAAGCCCCAGGGGGTGGTCTCCGGGTCGCAGCCCCAGAAAAGCACCATTTCGGCGTGTTCGACGGTGTCTTTAACGATATTGGCGGCCGGGTACATGATGCCCTGGGCACCCTGGCCCCAGACATGCTTGGCTCCCCAATACCAGCCTTCCCAACTGTCGGGATTACGCACCTGGAGGGTAAAGCCGCCGAGGTATTCAAGAAGGACGCCCGGATGGCCATGTGGAGTGTTGATGGTTTTGCACTCACCATGTCCGTCACCCTGCATGAGGATAGCATTATAGCCGTATTTCTCATGCACTCTTCTTATCTCTCCGGCAATGATAGCCGAGGCCTCATCCCAGGAAATGCGCTCGAATTTACTCTTGCCGCGATTTTGTGTGTTGCGTTCGCCATTTGGGTCCCAGTCCACCCGCTTCATAGGGAAGGGGACGCGATTCGGAGAATAGACCCTCTTTTTGTAGCCAAGAGAAAATGGTCCGGGCAGCGATTTCCAGGTGGGTTCAAGGATTTTGCCGTTTCTTTCCATCTTCCACTGGCGAACTTCCTCTTTTTTGTATTTCCAGCCGTAACGCATCGGTCGAACGCGAACAATCTTACCATTCTTAACATCTACCATTCCTTCCGCGCCGCCGCCGAAGTAACCGCCAAGGCCTAGAGACCTCAAGACAGTTTTGTCTTTTGTTTTTACAGGTTTCATCGATACTATTCTCCTCAGGTTGGTTAAATGCAGGCCGCGAGTTTTTTTCGTTTGGCAAGTTTACGTCGACCGGTGGGGCAGGGAGTGGGGCACCGCCTACAGACACCGTCGCAGCTCGTTTTTCCACGTGGGCCACAGCCAAAGGCACAGGTGCCGCAAGCACTCGGCGGGTGGATTCCGCCACCGCTGAGGCGAAAGGAAAACCCATCACTGTCGACCTTGATCGGCCCATATTCCTTTAAGATTTTACTCTCAATAAGATAGGTAAAGCCATCTATATCGAAGCGTTCATCACTTAATCGGTCATCAGCTGCGGCCACGCCAAAAAAACGGATACCGCAGCCACCGGTCAAGATGGAGATGCGAACGGGACGTATATCTTTTTCGATAAAAAAATCGCTCATGGCCTTAGCGGCTGCCGGGGTAATTTCTAACATATGGTGTTCCTCCAGGGGCTATTTCCCAAAAGGACAAACAGGAAATGTACACGACGGGCAGTTCAGGCACAGTCCACCGTGACCCAGAGCGGCAATTTCCAGTCGGGTGATCTTTTCACCGGTCAGTACCCTCGGGTACAGAAGGTCAAGAATGGTACGGGCAGCGTACATGCCGCAGGCTGGAACGCCGAGCACCGGAATATCTCCTAGGTAGGCGACCATGAACATCGCCCCAGGTAAAACCGGTGAACCGTATACGATATGGTCAACCCCTGCCTTTTGTAAGCCAAATCTGGTGCGGTCGTCCGGGTCAACACTCATGCCGCCGGTGGTGATCAGCAGGTCGGCTCCTTGCGCTACCAGGGCCCTCGTTGCGGCAGCAATCATTTCGTCATCATCGGGAAGATAAACAACTGCGACAACTTCTCCGCCGAGCTCGGTGACCTTTTTGGTTATAACCGGTTTGAATTTGTCTTGGATCAGGCCGTTGTATACCTCGTTGCCGGTGATCATAATGCCGACTTTCGGGCACCTGATGGGTGCCACACGCAGTACGCCGGCAGCGGCATAGCCGGCAGCGGTTGTAGCGGCCGCCACTGTTTTTCTTAAGACCATCAGGGGGATTGCCCGGGTCGCGGCGACAATATCGCCTTTTTTTACCAGGCTGTTGGTATGCCGGGTTGCGCACATTAATTCGCCGAACATATTGAATTTCATCAGGGTATCAACATCGACCTTGAACAGGCCGTCGTGCAATGCGCGGAGGCTGATTTTCCCTTCTCTTGGGGCCTCGTTCCAGCCAACCCCCTCGCCACAAAGTGAAGTGGCTAGGGCAATGGCAGCCGCGTCCTCATGCATTTCGTCTACTTCGGGGCGGATGATGTAAAGATTGTTTTTGCCGAGTCGGCGCAGGTGCTCGAGGTCACTTGCCTGGAGGATATGGCCTTTTTGGAAAGCGGCACCCTTGAATTCACCCGGACGTATCTCGGTGATATCGTGAGCCAGAGGAAAGCCGACGGCCTCTTCCAATGCGACAACCTGTTTCATGGACAACCTCCTCGGAATTATTGTTACTTATGTAAAAAACAGGATTTTCCATTGCTGTTTTAGCAGCAGAAAGTTGTTTTTGCCGACGGCAACTTTTGGGTCGGATAAGGTGTAGGGGCAGAGCTTTATGCACCTCTTTATTGCATGATATATTGCATACAATGTAGAAGATGTCAAGGATTTTGGTCATTATAGTTGGAGGTTATCATTCGCTAAAAATCGACTCGAGTCTTGGTGATCATTTTTGCAATATTCAAACAGTAAAAGGGGGATGGAGTACCTGCAATAAAAAGGGATGCTGCTGCAATATAAGGGCGGCGAAATTTTAGATTATTGACATAATATTCAATATATAATAAAAGATGAGGTCAATCTCACCGGCCTTCTTGACTTTCTCTGGCCGTGAATCCATGTGTCGGCAATACAAGCTCAACATCCTGTCTGGCCGAATGAGTCGTTGTTCTATTACATACAACAACCCAAAAGGGACAGGAAGGTATTGTCGGCATTCAAAATATTTTCAATTACATGCGAGCGAAGAAAGACTTGAAAAAATACAGCAACCTGACACTCAAGGTTTATTACCGAATAATTGAACTGATGCTTCATTATGAAATCGTTCCCGGACAGAGACTGGTTTTCATCGACCTGGCCAAACAGCTTGGGGTGAGTCGGACGCCGGTTAACAATGCCTTGAGCATCCTGGCGCAGGAAGGCTACCTGGATTTCGTACCGAATCAAGGGTATTCAGTACACAAGTTGACAAAAAAAGAAGCGGAAAACCTCTATGAGTTCCGAGAAGTGTTGGAAGTCGGTTTTCTTGGCAAGGCGATCCGCAACATGACCGAAAAAAGACAGAGGAGCTTGGAAAAGCGAAAACTTGATTATGATGAAGCTATCTCCAGCCGTGTCGATCGCCGAATGTTTGTGCTTGATACGGAGTTCCACGCAGCGATAATCGACATGGCCGGCAACGACGTTTTGTCCGCCCGATATAGAGATGTTTGTCAGAAGATATTTCTTCGTTTTCGGACTGAAGACCTGCAGATGAACCGGATCACTGAAATAAAAAATGAACACAACGAACTCTATGAGGCGATAATTCTCAAAGACGTTGAGCGAGCTAAAGAACTCGTTCGATTGCATCACAAAGCTTCCCAAAGATCGTTGTTCCCTATCATCTTTCCGACCGATTAACATGAAGAAGATAGTGCTTATTAACCCGGCCTATAGAACAAAGCTCTTGGAGAAGGTAAGGGTTCTGGCTCTTCCGCCATTAAATCTCCTGATGTTGGGCGCTTACACCCCGCCTGACTTTTCTGTTGAGATTGTTGATGAGGCTTTTGAAGACATCAATTATGACATTAAAGCTGATTTGGTCGGCATCACCTGCATGACCCCGCTTGCCCCACGAGCTTATGAAATAAGCAGAGAGTTTCGCAGACGCGGTACGCCGGTGGTGCTAGGTGGAATCCACCCTTCGATGCTGCCCGATGAGGCGCAAGATTATGCAGACGCAGTGGTAGTTGGTGAGGGTGAGGAGGTGTGGCCGGAGTTGTTGAATGATTTCCTGGCCGGCGGCCTTAAGAAAAGGTATACAGCCGTTGCCCGGCCCGATCTTTCAGAACTTCTGGCACCTAAAAGGGAACTGCTGCGCAACAAGTACTTTGTTCAGACAGTGCAGACTTCGAGAGGTTGTCCCCATAACTGCCGCTTTTGCTCGGTGACCAAGTTTAATGGTGGTCACTTCCGCATGCGCAATATTGATAACGTCATTCGTGAAATAGAGGCCCTACCTGACAAAAGATTGTTTATTATTGACGATAATATAATCGGTGCGGGTGACATCTGTTTAAAGCGGGCCTTTGAGCTGTTTGAGAAGTTGAGCCATTGCGGCAAGGAGTGGGGTGGGCAGACCTGCCTCAATATTGTGGAGAACGAAGGCTTGCTTGCAGCGGCGGCAAAAAGTGGTGCTAAAGCGTTTCTCATCGGTTTTGAATCATTGCGGGAATCGTCTCTCGCCCACTACAATAAAAATATGAATCTCCGCCCGACGACTCGCAACTTTAAAGAAGCCATTAAAAAAATTCAGAATCACGGTATTGCAATTATTGGCGGGTTTATTTTTGGCGCGGCTGAGGATTCAGTCGATACCTTTCGGACTACGCTTGATTTCATTTTTGACTCAGGAATCGATGCGGTGCAATTGAGTATCCAGACACCATTGCCAGGTACTGCACTCTACCAGGAGCTGGCTAAGGAAAAGCGATTGCTGTTGACCGATTACCCACGTGACTGGGAGGCCTATAATATTTTTGAACCGGTCTTTCAACCAGAGAATATCAGTCCCGAAGCGCTCTACAAGGGTTTGATCGAAGCCTATCGAGAGGTGGCCACTTTCCGCAGGTCATTACCGCGCGGACTGAAAACCTTCTGGCGCACACGATCGCTTTTTAGCACCGGCATCTCGTTTTTCTGGAATTATGACAGCTACAGATCAATACAGACAATCACCAAGCCGAGGCTATACGGGGTCTGAAGGAACGGTTAATAAGGTGGGTAACCAACTTTATGCCGCTTTATGTGATCGGTCCATGATTATTTGTGTTACTTCACGAACGAAGGCATATTGGCAGTGCGCCTGACAGCGTTTAAGCGCACTCCTGTCGAGGCAATAGCCCATGCACTCCAAAGAAGACTGTTTGCTTTCCGTATATCTTTTCCCGGTATAAAGAGAGAGAAACGCAGCAGCTACAAACGCCATGGTTGAGCCACAACCATCGGCTTCATGGGTAAAGAAGAATAATCCCTCCTCCACCACGCCAAAATTAGCCTGATATCCGTTAAATATCAAGGTTGGGTCGTCAAGAAAAACATCACGGGATGCCCAGTGTTTTTCACACATTGGGCAGGTTTTAAAGTGTGTTTCCTGGTGCTTGCACATGTACGTCCTTTAAGAATCAGGAGAGGATTTTTGCTAGATTACCTGAACTTTCCGGTAAAGGCAAAAAAAAAGGAGCGAGTCAAAAGCAGGACATTTGCAGCAATTCGTCAACATGACAGATTCTTCCACTTTGAAAACAAATATATTTAAGTTTTTTTATGGCAATTTCAAAGGGGAGAGGAGCATCAGCTTCTAAAATAGGAATGTTTGCAAGATTAAAAAACTGCAATTTTTGCCTTGATAATAATTTGAATTGCTAGTTATATAAAACTGATAATGATGGCTGAGTGTTTTTGGTGCTTTCTTAGGCCAATATTTTTTTGCTATCATTGATGCGCTAGATTTTTCCTCTCCCTGAAGAAAGTAATTCATTATCATCTTACAGGAGGTTCAATGGACGCCGCACAAGAAAGCAGTAATCTCACCAGTAAAAGTTACACCCTCATCTCTGAAGTAGATCCACCCAAAGGTGTCAATCTTGACGCTTTTCTCAATACTGCCCTGCAGGTTCGAGGGCGTGTTGATGCCGTTCGGGTTACCGATTGCGAACATGCCATAATGCGCATGTCGCCGGTTGCCCCCTGTATCGCGCTCAAGGCGAAAGGTTTTGATCCGGAAATGATCATAACCGGTCGCGATCGCAACCGCATTTCCTTCCAGGCTGAGCTTCTCTCTGCAGCTGCATTGGGAATAAAAAAAATTATCATCAAGGAGGGTCACGATGCAGCCGAAGGGGATCAGCCGGTAGCCAGAACGAGTGGTGATCTGAATCTTGAATCGATGCTGCAATGTGTCGCTGCACTTAATAGCGGCAAGGATCTTGCGGGAGAAGTCCTTGATGGCGCAACCGATTTTCAAATCGGGGTTGGAATTGAGCTCTCGGATGATGTCAATTCCAACCGGGAAAAGGCAGAATATTTCGAGAAGTTCCAAGCCTATGGTGTGAAGTCGGTCACCTTGGGCCCGACCTATGATGTGAATATTATAGAACAGTTCCTCCCCTTTGCCGAGGCGACCGGAATACAGCTGTTCACCTCACTGATGTTTCTTAAATCTGTAACAATGGTACGCTACCTTAATAACCTGCCGGGAGTCCCGTCGATTCCCCATGAATTCTTGAAAAAGATGATGCAGGCTCCGGTCAAAAAAGACGCAGGAATGAAGGTGGCCGCGGATCTCCTCAGGGAACTGGCCCCGCTGGGAGATGGTGTTGTTTTACTTGCCATAGGCTGGAAGGATAGATTACCTGAATTTCTGGATCTTGTCGGTCGTTAGCGAGCTGTTATGTCCGATGCCGTTCAGTCGACAACCAACAAGGAGTCGGGCCCGTTGATCCAGGCCTTGGGCCCATATCATTTCCTCCACACTATTCTCCAGGAAACTCCCAATGGGGTACTGGTCACAGGGTTAGATCACCGCGTGATTCACGCCAACCCTGCTGCTGGTCGTTTTTGCGGTGTAGCATTCGGCAAACTTGTCGGGAAAAGCGTCGGAGAAATTCTTTGTGAGAAAAACAGTGCCCTTTTTGCGCTGATTATGAAACAATTCCAGGCTGAAAACCAAGAGAAAGGCTGGAAAATCAGACAGGAACTCGATTTTTCTCGGAACGGCCAGCGGAGCATCCTTTTTGGTGTGGTTGTATACCCACCCGCGTTACCCGATTACTACCTGCTCTACCTCATCGATATCACCCAGCAGAAAACGCTTGAAGGCGAACTCAGGCGGCGCAATGCCTTTTTTCACAATCTTATCGATAGCTCCGTGGACGGGATCATCGCTTCCGATATGAAGGGGCAGATAGTCCTCTTTAACAGCGGGGCTCAGGCGCTTCTCGGCTATGATGAAGAAGACACCAAGACCCTGCATGTGACCAAGCTGTATAATAACGATGGGGTGGCCTATGAGCTGATCAAAAGGATGCGCAGCGACGGCTTTGGTGGGAGAGGCAAACTCTTGCGTCAAGAGATGATCGTCAAACACAAAAATGGTCAGGATATTCCAGTGAGTTTTTCCGGCGGAATCATCTACGACCGTGATCAGGAGATTGCTACCTTCGGACTTTTCACTGATCTGAGAGCCATGCAGCAAATAGAAGAAAGCCTGGAACAGACGCACCGGATGCTCATGCATTCGGAAAAAATGGCTGGCCTTGGCCGTCTCGCAGCAGGGGTGGCGCATGAGATCAACAACCCGATGTCGGGCATCATGCTGTATGCAAACCTGGTGCAGGAGGAATTGGGTGAAGATCATCCGGTGAATGCCGATTTGCAGACCATCATTCACGAGGCGGAGCGGTGCAAGGTCATTGTTGCTGATCTGCTGGAGTTTTCACACCAGAACACGTACGAGATGGAGTTGGTCGAACTGAACGATGTCATTCAGAAGACCCTGACCATCTTGCAGCATCAACCACTTTTCCAGAATATCGTCATTATTCGCCAGTTGGATCCAGAGCTGCCGGCCATCTACGGTAATGCCACCAGGCTTAATCAGGTGGTCATGAATATTGTTGTCAATGCGGCGCAGGCGATGGATGGCAAAGGGCGGTTGCGGATTACCAGCAGGACCCGGTCCAATAAAGACATAAATGAGATTTCGATAGAAGATACCGGGCCGGGAATTGAGGAAGATCTGCTTGAGAAGATATTTGAACCCTTCTTTACTACCAAGGCGCTTGGCGAAGGAACAGGCCTCGGGCTGTCGGTCTCCTATGCGATTATCAAGGAGCATAAAGGGTCGATCAGGGTGACTTCGACGTCGAAAGCGGGAACCACCTTTACCCTGAAATTTCCTGTTGTCATGGAAAATTTGATTGGAGAGAATCATGGATAAAACCTGCATTTCACCCGATGATCGGAATGAGAAATTCCTAAGGAAACTGAAGGCCAGGAATATCGATGTGCAGGCCTGCTATCAGTGCGGCCGTTGTTCCTCAGGGTGTCCGATCGGTGATTTTTTTGATCTCAATGTCATGGAGGTTGTGCGGCTTGCCGGTTACGGCCAGGAAGATAAATTGCTGCATAGCCATACTATCTGGTTGTGTGCGGCGTGCGAGACCTGTGCAACCAGGTGCCCGAACGAGATTGAGATTGCCGGTCTCATGGATGTGCTGCGGGAGCTTGCCCTGAGGCGGGGTATTGCCCCGGCCGAGCCGCGAATTCCTCTTTTCCATCAATCGTTTCTCGGGTCGATACGCAGCTGGGGCCGTGCATGGGAGATTGGCATGATTGCCAACTACAAGGTGAAGTCTGGCGATTTGGCAGGCGATATGAAGCTGGGTCTCAGCATGTTTTTAAAAGGCAAGCTGAAACTTGTGCCGCACGGGATAAAAGGCACGGCGGAAATCAAAGAAATTTTCTCCGGTAAGGGAAAGGAGTATGACCGATGAAACTATCCTATTACCCCGGCTGTTCCCTCGAAGGAACAGCGCTTGATTATGACCATTCGGTACGGGCAATCTGCCGGAAATTGGGGATCGACCTGGTCGAAATTCCTGACTGGAACTGCTGTGGCGCATCGTCCGCCCATATGACCGACCACGAGACGGGTATGCGTCTGCCGATACGTAATCTCCTGTTGGCTGTCGCAGCCGGACACGACATTTTAGTACCCTGCGCCGCCTGTTTTCAGAGGCTCAAGGCCGCAGATAAGGCATTGCGGGAAGATCCCGGCTTCTGGGATGTCGGTGATTATCAACCCGACTTTAAAATTCTGCATATCAGCTCTTTTCTTGCGCAGCCAGAGATTCTCGCTGCCATGGAAGCAAAGGTTGCAAGGAATCTTGCAGGCCTGCCGATCGCCTGTTACTACGGTTGTCTCTCGCTACGCAATCCTCGTATAACCGATGCCGCCAATTGGGAGCGCCCTGAGACTCTTGAACGGATCACGACCGCCTTAGGTGCCAGGCCGGTGGCCTGGTCGCATAAGACCGAATGCTGCTCCGGAAGCCTCACTATGGCAAGACCCGATATCGCCGAAAAATTGGTCGGCGATATAGTCAGTGCCGCAGTAAGAGGGGGTGCCGCCGCCATGGTAACCGATTGTCCGATGTGCCAGGCCAATGTTGAAAGCCGACAGTCGACAGGGATAGGGGCGCCGGCAATGCCGGTCTTTTTCATCACTGAACTCCTCGACGCGGCGATGACCGGAACCTACCCGTCGAAACAACAAAAGTTGCATCTTGTCTCCTCTGGCGTTCTCTCAAATATTTTCCGGGATGCGGTTATGAAAAAGGAGGAATCAGTATGACAGGGATACTCCAAACCCTATCGGGAAACAACCAGAATCCAACCGCCGCAGTGCTCGTCATTGGCGGCGGTATCAGTGGTATGCAGTCGGCGCTCGATCTCGCCAATGCCGGTATCAAAGTGTATTTGGTGGAAAGCTCCCCGGCCATCGGTGGAAAGATGGCTCAATTGGACAAGACCTTTCCAACCAATGACTGTTCCATGTGTATCGTGTCGCCCAAGCTGGTCGAGGTGGGCCGGCACAGGAATATCAAACTTTTTACCCACAGCGAGGTCAAAAGTCTTTCCGGAGATGCCGGACGTTTCACAGCAACAGTTGTCCGACATGCTCGCTATGTTGATGTTGGTGCCTGTACCGGCTGCGGTCTCTGTGAGATTGTCTGCCCGGTGACACAGATTTCCCACTTCCCGGCGCTGCCGGCGGAAGGGGAGAAGAAGACCCGTACGCGAGCCAAGGAAAAAAGGCTTATCCGCGGGCCAGGATTGCCGCAACCGACGAGATCGAGCAAATGGAATTTTTCTGTTGATACTTCCCTTTGCAGCATGTGTGGCGGGTGCTTCAAAGCCTGTCTGCACGGCGCAGTCAGTTGGGAAAAGAAGCAGGTGGCGGCCATTGATCAGGATAAATGCACCGGATGTGGGGCCTGCTTTGTCGCCTGTCCGGAAAAGTTCAAAGCCATCACCATTGACCAGGCAATAGATCTCGATAAAAGCGTTGGGGCGGCGGTTCATGCCAGGTCGCAACTCTTAAAAAAGGAATGTAAAGGCACGGAACAGCGGAACTGCATTCGTTGCGGCCTCTGTGTCATCACCTGTGACAAGGTGATGAACATAAGTGCCCTGAAAATGGTTGAAGAAGGTATCGAAGCGGGTGTTGATATCTGCCAGGTCTGTGGGGCCTGTGTGTCGGTCTGCCCGGTAAATTATCTCAGCATCGACCAAGTCACCAACAAGGTTTTGCGACCGCTCCTCAACAGTTTTAATGAGGGTCTGAACGGCAGAAAACCGGTGAACATCTTTTATCCGCAAGCGGTGCCCAGGGTTCCGGTAATTGATGAAGAAAGTTGTGTCAGGTTGAATACCGGGGCTTGTGGCACCTGTGCCTCGATCTGCGGAGTGGGCGCAATCCATTACGACCATAGGGAAGAAGAGACTGAGATAGCCATTGGCTCAGTGATTTTTTCACCGGGCATTGAGGTCTTTGATGCCAGGCTTCGCGGTGAATTCGGCTACGGGCTGTATAAAAACGTCGTGACCAGTATTGAGTTTGAGCGACTTCTCTCCGCTTCCGGACCGACTTCCGGGACTGTGGCAAGGCCGGGCGACTCGAAACACCCGAAAAAAATCGCTTGGATTCAGTGTGTCGGTTCCCGCGACCATTCGTGCGACCGTGATTACTGTTCCTCGGTCTGTTGCATGTATGCAACCAAGGAGGCCTTTATCGCACGGGAACACGACTCGAGTATCGAGCCGACCATCTTCTATATAGACATGCGCTCGTTTGGCAAGAATTTCGACGATTATGTGACGAGGGCAAAGGATCACAATGTCCGTTTCGTGCGGGCCATGGTCAGCAGGATCTTCGAGGATCCGATAAGCGGCGACCTCGAACTCCGGTACGTCGACGATTCAGGGTCGAGAAAGGCCGAAGTATTCGACATGGTCGTGCTCTCGGTCGGTATTCAGGTTCCCCAGGCAACAAAAGAGCTGGCCGGCAAACTGGAGATCGACCTTGACCGCTACGGCTTTGTCGTTACCGACTGTTACCAGCCGTTGGCAACATCAAGAACTGGGATCTTCGTCAGTGGTGCCGTCAAGGGACCGAAAGACATCCCGGAGACGGTTTGTGAAGCGTCGGCCGCGGCGGAAGCCGCATCAGCCAGCCTAGCGGAAGCCCGGGGAAGTTTGATAACCGCTGATGTGTTGCCACCGGAGCGGGTTATCGAACCGGATGAAGGCTTGCGCATCGGGGTTTTTATCTGCCACTGCGGCACCAACATTGCTTCGGTGGTTGATGTCGAAGCGGTGACTGAATATGCCAGAACCTTACCTGGAGTAGTGTATGCGGAGCATCCTCTGTATACCTGTTCCCAGGACTCCCAGGAAAGGATGCGGGAAATCATCAAGGAGCACGGACTGAACCGGGTGGTTACTTCTGCCTGTTCGCCAACCACACATGAGCCGCTCTTTATGTCGACCCTGCAGCAGGCAGGGTTGAATAAATATTTCTTTGATATGGCAAATATCCGTGATCAGTGCAGCTGGGTGCATCCCGATGATCCGGTGTTGGCAACGGAGAAGGCGAAACGCTTAACACGCATGGCAGTGGCAAATGCCACAGCTGGGGAACCGTTGCCTGAGCAGGAGTTCGCCGTTGATGCGCGGCTTCTCGTGGTTGGTGGTGGGGTGGCTGGAATGACTGCGGCCCATGAAGCAGCCAGGCAGGGTTTTGGCGTGTATCTGGTGGAGAGGGAGCCGCTTTTGGGCGGCCAACTCCTGCATCTGCAGCGCAGCGCTGATGGCAGAAAATTTGCTGATTTCCTTGGTGAATTAAAGGAAAAGGTGCTGAATAATGAGCGTATCAAGGTCTTTACCAGCAGTGAGGTGGTGGAACAATCGGGGTTCGTCGGCTCCTTTGAAACAGAGATTGTCATGCCCTCGGGAGGAACAAGAACCTTGAAACACGGGGCAATCCTTGTTGCCACCGGGGCAGAGGAGTATCGCCCTGAGATACATGGACTGGGTGTGCTTGACACGGTTATTACCCAGACCGATTTCGAGGCGGCGTTGGAAAAGAGTAAAGGCAATGACTGGAATCATCTCCGGGTAGTCATGCTGCAGTGCGCAGGTTCCCGTGACGCGGATCATCTGCCGTACTGTTCCCGGGTCTGCTGCAACCATGCGGTAAAAAATGCACGGCGGCTGAAGGGTATGCATCCGGAGGCGCGGATTGATGTGCTTTACCGTGATATGCGTTGCTACGGTCTGGGAGAGGTTGACTATAGCCGTGCACGGAGGGAGGGAATCAACTTTGTTCGCTACGATCCTGAGGAAAATCCTGTACAGATTACCACCGAGGAAGGCGGGATCGAAATCACCGTCATCGATCCCTCGGTGAGGTTGCCGGTGCGTTTCCATCCGGATTTGCTAGTGCTCTCAACTGGAATGAAACCGAGAGATGCCGAGGAGTTGGCGCAGATGCTTCGGGTGCCGAGGAATAAAAATGGTTTCTTTATAGAGGCGCATGCCAAGCTGCGGCCTGTTGATCTGCCGAGTGAAGGGCTGTTCATGGCAGGTACTGCCCATGGGCCAAAGAGCAGCACCGAGAGTATCACCCAGGCCCAAGCGGCTGTGGCCAGGGCGGCTACCCTTTTGTCCAGGGAGAGCATGAAAATGTCGGCAGTCGTGTCTGTGGTTGATCCGACCAATTGTGCAGTCTGTCTGACCTGCGTGCGGGCCTGTCCGTATGGGGTGCCGGTCATCAACGACCAGCATAGCGCTGAGATCAACCCGGCGCTATGTCAGGGTTGTGGCATCTGTGTGGCCGAGTGCCCGGCCAAGACCATTCATCTTGGTCGGTATGACGACAGAAATATTAGAGCAAAGATTGAAGCTTACAGCGCGTCCTGAGTCGGAGTGATGTGAAAAATGCAGGAGGAGGAGAATAATGAGTGACTTTTCGCCCAGTGTTATAGTCTTTGCCTGTCGCCATTGAGCGTATTCCGCAGCGGACCTGGCAGGTTCGGAAAGAAGAAGATATCCCCCGGCAATCAGCATTGTCATGCTGCCTTGCACCGGTCGCATTGATGAGTCGTTGCTCCTTAAGGCCTTTGAAAACGGCGCAGATGGGGTAATGGTTGTTGGTTGTCTGGAAGGAGATTGTCATTACGTGTCGGGAAATATTCGCGCCCGAGCACGGGTCAAGAGGGTGTATGATATCCTTGACAAGATAAAAATCGGCCCTGATCGCATCAGGATGTACAATCTGAGTGCCGGTGAGGGATCGAAATTTGCCGCTTATGCCAACGAGTTCGTAGAAAGAGTCCGGGAGCTCGGCCAAAGTCCCATTAATCGGGTGCGTGCCGGACAAGCTCACGCAGTATCTCAGAAGGAGGCTACATGATTACTGGTACACCGAAACCTATTGAAGAGATCATGGAAATGATCGAGTCATACGACAACATCATCCTGGCCGGTTGTCATGGCTGTGTAACCGTCTGCAGAGTTGGGGGTGAGAAGGAAGTGCAGGTATTGGCCTCGACACTTCGACTTGCCCGTGAGGCGAGCGGTAAACCAATCAAGATCCGGGAAGTTAGCCTTGAGAGGCAGTGTGATCCTGAATATGTCGAGCAGATGCGTCCCTATGTTGAGGACTACCAGGCAGTGCTGTCCATAGCCTGCGGTGCCGGGATTCAGTTTTTGGCCGAGAAGTTTACCACAACTCCTCTGTTGCCGGGCATCAACACCGGTTTTCTCGGGGTCACCGAGAGACAGGGTGAGTGGGCTGAGAGATGCCAGGGCTGCGGCGATTGCGTCCTGCACCTGACCGGCGGTATCTGTCCGGTTACCCGCTGCGCCAAGTCTCTTTTTCATGGACCCTGCGGCGGTTCGGTACAGGGGATCTGTGAAGTGGATAAGTCGGTCAAATGCGGATGGCAGCTGATAATTGATCGTTTGAAAGCTCTTGATCAAATGGACAATTACACCAAATTCAAGCCGTTTAAGGGTTGGTCGAGCGCAAGAGATGGCGGTCCGCGCCGCATTATCAGGGAGGACATGATATAATGAAATCGGGAAGCAATCTTGAAAAGGTACTGGCGGCCGGGCACTTTTCAGTTACCGCGGAATGCGGTCCTCCCCGGGGCGCCGACCCGGATGTTGTCAGGAAGAAGGCGGCCTTTGTTAAAGGGAATGTCGACGCCTGCAACGTTACCGATAACCAGACCTCGGTTGTGCGGATGAGTTCTCTGGCCGGTTGTATGCTGATCAAGGAGCAAGGGGTCGAACCGCTGATCCAGATGGTGGTTCGCGACCGAAACCGTATTGCCCTGCAGTCCGACCTGCTTGGGGCATCGGCTCTGGGGGTTCGCAATATTCTCTGTCTGTCCGGCGACCACCAAAAATTTGGTGATGATCCTCAGGCGAAAAATGTCTTTGATATCGATTCGATGCAGTTTATCCATCTGGTAAAATTGATGCGCGATGAGGGTATCTTCCCTTCAGGGAAAAAACTCGAAGGGGCGCCGAAGTTTTTTATTGGCTGTGCCGTCAATCCGTTTGCCGACCCGTTTGAGATCAGGGTGCCGCGATTAAAAATGAAGGCTACCGCAGGCGCTGATTTCGTCCAGACCCAGTGCATCTATAACATGAAAAAATTCAAAGAGTATATGGAACTGGCAAAAAGACAGGGCTTGCATGAAAAGATCAAGATACTTGCCGGGGTAACTCCCCTCAAATCCGCAGGAATGGGGAAATTCATGCGCAAGATGGTTGCCGGAATGGATATCCCTGAAGAGGTGATTGCCCGTATTTCAGCTGAACCGAAGGAAAAGCAGGCGGCAAAAGGCATCGAGATGTGCATAGAACAGATTCAGGAATTGAAAGAAATGGAAGGCATCGCCGGAATACATGTGATGGCCATCGAGTGGGAAGAAAAATTGGCAGAAATCATCGGCGGTGCTGGTTTGCTGCCTCGACCGGTGGTAGAATAATAAAGAGAGAATTATTTTTAATTTTAATAATGGAGGAGAGAAATGGCTGACAAAAAGAAAATTCTGCTGGTAGATGACGATCCTGATTTTGTCGAAGCAGTGCGTGTTATCGTCGAGAGCGGTGGCTATGACGTAAGGGTTGCCTACGACGGACAGGAAGGTCTTGAGGCGGTTGCCGAGGAAAAGCCTGATCTTATCGTTCTCGACGTGATGATGCCGGTGATGAACGGCCATGCGACCTGTGCCCGTCTGAAAGCCGACAAGGCCACCGCGTCAATCCCGATCATCCTTCTCACTGCAGTGGCCGATCGGGTCACCACCAGCACCTATACCCATCGAGATATGCTGGAAAGTGAGGCGGAGGACTATATGCCAAAACCGGTGGAGCCTGCGGAATTGCTCACCTTAATTAAAAGCTGGTTGAAATAATACGGTATCACCTCTTGCCGACACCTGGACGTGGTGACGGTAAGAGGAGCGGTCCTGCCCCACATCCGTATTTTGTCCTCAGGTTTTAAGGAATAATACTATGGATCCTGTGCGCATTCTGGTCATCGACGATGAAAAAGTTATTCGGGAAGGGGTGGAACGCGCTCTGGCTAAGAGAGGCTATGAAATTGCCAAGGCTGAGGACGGAAACAAGGGCCTGGAACTACTCAAGGAGTTTAAGTTTGATATTGTTCTGACCGATCTCATGATGCCGGGTCTCGACGGTTTTGCCGTCCTTGACTGGATTCGGGAAAACCAACCGCATGTACAGGTAATTGTCATCACCGGTTTCGCGACAGTGACCAAAGCGGTTGTTGCCATGAAACAGGGAGCCTTCGATTTTGTCGGCAAACCGTTTACCCCTGATTATATCCGGATAGTAGTTGATCGGGCCATCGATAAACTGACCATGCGCGCCGAAACTGAGCAGCTGCGTGAAGAAAAGAACATCGGTCTTCTGGCCATAGACAAATCTCAAAGCCGTTTGAAAACCGTCTTTAGCTGTATGGCCGAGGCGGTTCTCATCACTGACACCGAAGGAGTGGTTGTTCTCCATAACCCGGCCGCTATAAAAATCCTTGAGATTCAGACCGATCCCTTCATCGGCAAACATCTGGCTGCCTCAATTCGTGATCAGACGGCAGTCAACATGATCAACGAGGCTATGAACAAGGCTAAGGTTGTGACCCGGGAGTTTGCACCCGGCGCTATCTCCCGGAAATTTCTTCGGGCCTACTGCTCTCCAGTGACCAATGAGAAGGGCGAGGTTGTCGGTTCGGTCACCACTTTTGAAGACATCAGTGCCCATAAGCAAATCGATAAAATGAAGTCCGATTTTGTGGCCATGGTCGCCCATGAGCTGAAAGCTCCCCTTGCCTCGATTGAGCAAATGATTTACGCCTTGCAGGTTGGTTGTGAACATGAGGCGGCCAGTTCCTGCAATGCCCTGCATAAAAGGATGACGATTCGGACGAAAGATCTGCTCCGCCTGATTGAGAATCTTCTCAATCTGTCAAAACTTGAAAGCGGTACAGTGGTCTTCAACCTTGAACCGATACGAGGGGAAGATATTATTCGCGACGTCATCGAGATCGCCAAGCCGCAAGCGGACAGCAAAGGTATAAGCCTCTATCACACACCGTGCGATGAAGATTGGTTGTTCAACGTCGACTACGACCATATGCGTACGGCGATCATGAACATCGTTTCCAACAGCATTAAGTATACCCCGGATGGCGGTAAGGTGTTGTTCAGCACTGAGGTTACTGGTGGTTTTGTCAATTTTAGAGTGCAGGATACCGGCATTGGTATCGGCACTGAGGATCTTCCCCATATCTTTGACCGTTTTTTCAGAGTTAAAGGCAAGGCCACCCGCCACATTACCGGTTCAGGTCTGGGCCTCGCCCTGGTCAAGGAAGTGGTCGAAGCGCATCAAGGATACATTGATGTGCAGTCCGTTCCTCAGGTGGGCACGACATTTATCCTGAGCTTTCCTCTTGTTCAGAAAAATGGTGCACGTGTCACCGAGCAACAACCGATTGTCTAATCTCCCAGAAGGGGCGATTAGTATCTTCACGAAATTCTTTCTAACAAACAAGAAATGAATTTCTACGTTACTGAACCCGACAAGTGACTAATAGCGTCGGTCGATACTCTTCCGACTAATCGGAAAAGTGGCTACGGATTTCAGCGAACAATTTGAAATTACGTAAAAAATGATCAATGATGCGAGGGTCAAAGTGTGTGCTCCGACCCTCACTCATGATGAGAAAAGCCTGGTCGGAAGGGATGGCCTTCTTGTAAACCCGTTCGGTGGTGAGGGCGTCGAAGACATCGCAGATTGCTCCTATGCGGCCGGTAATCGGGATATTTTCACCGGATAGCCCCCGAGGATAGCCGCTGCCGTCATACTTTTCATGATGATTGAGGGCGATCTCGGCTCCAAGGCTGAGGATGTCTGAAGTGGATTCAGAGAGAATCCGAAAGCCGATCTCGCAATGAGTTTTCATGATTGCGAATTCTTCAACGGTGAGCTTGCCCGGTTTTAGTAAAATAGTATCTGAAATGCCTATTTTGCCAACATCATGCAAGGGAGCGGCGTTTTTAATTCTCTGGCAAAACGATTCCGGAAGTTCACAAAATCTGGCCAATTGCTCAGAATAATGGCCCATTCTGATGGTATGCTTCGCGGTTTCATTATCTCGGAATTCAGCCGCTTTGGAGAGGATATGGATGGACTCCTCCCTCGACTTGAAAAGCTCCCTGGTACGCTCCTCAACGAGAATCTCGAGTTCCTCACGATGTCTGCGGTTTTCTATTTCCAGTTGTCTGCGCCGCAGGGCATTGGCGATATTGATGATCAGTTCGTTCGATTGAAAGGGCTTGGTTACGTACCCATAGGCGCCCATGTGCAGTGTCTCGATGGCTGTTTCACGGTCATCGACGCCGGTTACCATGATGACTGCAAGATCTGGATAGCGACGTGTTGTAATGCCAAGCAAGTCCAAACCCGACATGGCTTTCATGTTAATGTCGCTGATGAGTAAATCGATGTGTTGCTGAGCGAGTATTTCCAGTGCCGATTCCGCATCTTCCGCTAAGCTGTAGAAATAGCCCTCCATTTCAACGATGGCTGCGATAACACCCCGAATCTGTCTCTCGTCGTCGACAATGAGTATCCTCTGTCGTTCATGTGTTTTGGCCATGGTATATTCCTTCACTGGTCAAATAATACTTCGAAACACGATGTCATTCACTTCTATTTAATCATAGTTGTTGCTTGGAAAGCAAAGAGCTTCATTGAAAAATGGTGGGTTATTGGCGAAAAGAAAAAAATGAGTTATGACCTTGGTTTGGTATTAATGGTTGACTGGAACAGTATAATTATAACAAATATTTTAAACATGCACGTGAGATGATTGATTTTCGGCAGGATTTTTTGACCAGGATGTCTTCAGATTCTTTGCACAAAGTCCTTGGACAAGCGGCGTTGTAGATTGCTGACATGACCTGCGGCCATCTTCAGCATTGTCGTGTTCCAGGAGTCGAGTTCGTCGAGGAGTATAATATTTTGATGAGAGAAATTTTTTTCCTGCGCTTCAATCTGGTTATTGAATCTTATCTGCAGTAAGAATTTCCATGCGTTAAGCGTATCCTGTAATATATCATGGGGCAGATACTCTCCGGCAGCAAGTGCTTTAAGTCTGTCGATGGTGTTTGTTTCAGCAATACCGCGTTGCAGTGCGTAGATGCGGATAAAATTGACAAAATGCAGCATTGTGCCTTTAATATTGATGCTGTTTGCTCCGGGGCCCTCCGCTCGCAGCCGTCCAAGGAGATCCGACGGTAAACGAAAATCAAGGGTACTCTGCGCCAGATAATAGAGGAAAATCGGTCTAGCCGTGACTTCTTTAAAGATCTGCTGCTGCAGCCGACGAGCAAATGCATCGTCTCCGGCCACAGTGCGGAGGTCAAAGAAAATGTTCACCTTCAACAAATCCTCAGGTAAGCTGTCATTAATCCATGTGGTAAACAACCTGTGCCAGGCGGCCTCGCTTAAACACCAGTCGGGGTTTTCCGCGCTGTTGCCTGCATCACATGGTGGAAGGCCAGCCGTAGCGGCGAATGCGGTTACACAAACACCAAATTTGCGAAAGTAGTCCTCCCGCTGATCGCTGCCATCTCCGGTTTTGTAGATAATTGCCGTATCTTGATCAGGATTCATCGTTGGCTCTTGCCGGCCGATGCTGCCTAAGACGAGGAAGGCAAAGGGGCATGGTGGACTCCCTAGTGTGTCAACAGCCTGAGCAACCCCCGCTTGAAAGATGTTGTCGATGGCACGGGCAGCTATCCTCGTGGCTTTTTCAGCATGCAGGCCAGTCTTTAAAGCCACACGCACAACAGTTGCGGCCTGGAGAAAGTGCTGCTCTTCGGTAGAAGTCAGGGTTTCTTTTTCTAGGAAATTGTTTCCGGGCAGGAGTCGCTCTGGTGAAATGGCGGCCGCTAAAAGGTCTTCCACCGTCTGGCGGGCAGTTTCTGCCAGGCTGTCGTCGAGTATAACCATTGCCACCTGTCCTTTCGCTGCCATTTCCTCATCGACAATTGTTGCCCAGGCTAAAATCTTCTGAGTATTCCGGCCTTTTTTTGTAATGTGTACTCTGTCAACTCGCTTATCCTCCGTCAATTGCAGCAGCATTCTTTGCCAGTCGGCCTCACGTACCAGGCTATTCAAGGATTTTCCAGCCAAGGATTGCGTACCACTTCCAGCCAACAAGGATACCGCAGTCTGGTCGGCAAAAACAATCTTGCCGTTTTGGGGGGAATCTAACAAGACGATGCCAAAGCCGCTTTGCATTAAAAGATACCGGATAATTGGGACGGTTTCCTTTTGATCAGGCCGGCGCAGGGAGCGGCCAGTATAAAGAATGGCAGGTCGATCGTGGACAGTAGCGTGTTCTGCCGAAAGCATGAGTCGATGGTCTGATGATTTTCCACGGAACACCACCTCTATCTGGGTAGCTTCGCCTCCAGCTTCCATCGAAAGAAGAGTCGTCTGCTTCGAATCGCCTGCAATCAGGTCCACGAAGTTCCGACCAATCAGCTCACCTTCCTTCAGTTCGAGGTTTTCGCAGGCTTTTCTGTTAGCACCGGCCACAACCCCTGCTATTACAAGGATAATCATTTCATCAGAAGCATGAGCCAGGGCCTGATATCGTTCTCGGGAACGGATCAGCTCTTCCTCGGCCAGATACCTTCCCGTTTCACTCTTCCAGCCCCGGTGCACAACAAACAAGAGCAGAAGTAAGACGACGATTCCAATCAAACCTGAAATCATCAGCAACTGCAATGTGAAGGCGCGGATTTCTCGTTGCACATCGTCAAGATATATACCACTGCCTACGATCCATCCCCAGGGTTTCAAAAGTTTAACATAAGAGAGTTTAGGGACAACTTCTTCGACATTACGTCCCTTCGACCACATGTAATTGATATAACCCTCACCATTCTGCCTGGTAATAGCCACCGACCGGTTAAAGAATATATCGCCCCGCGAATCAGCATATTTGTCCAACATAGTTCCTTCCATCTCTGGATAGAAGGGGTGCATCAGCATCATCGGTTTCTGGTCGGTTATCCAGACATATTCCTGATTATCTGCGCCGTAGCGCAAGGCGCGCATTTCAGTCAAGGCAAGCTCTTGGGCCTTTTCAAGGCTGACCAATCCTGCGCTCTCCATCTGGGCATGTTTTTCCAGAATCGATGTCGCTGAAACGACAATTGCACGAACGGTGTCTTTCTTTTTTTGCATCAAGGCGTCTTCAGTCGATGGGACAATGTAGAAACTGATTGCACCGGTAAACAGCAGAATCACAAGTGCCGGCGGCAAGACAAAACTGAGGACCATCTTTACCAATTGTTGTTTTTCCATCATCTTCAGCATCAATAATATGGTTCAAATTGCAAGGTATATTGTGTAAGGCTCGGTACCGTGAGCAACATGTGGTCAATACGTTCCCGGATAATCTCCTTCTGTCCTTCAGGAACTTTGAGGGAAATGGTCAGTTGGCCATTTATGGCAACCACCGCTGCAAGAGGAAAATCGAACAGTTTTCGACTAACGAGAGCCTCCATTGCCGAATCAACTAGAGCCGCTTTTGACTCGGGGGTTTCCTGGAAGGAGGGAAGGCTGGAGGCACTGGCTATAATATCAACGGCGTCGTCCTCAGAGAGGTGGCCGATGCGGATGATGAGGTTATAGGTTTCCGGGTCCATGACATCAATGCCGTACAGAAACATGCCCCATTTACGCCTTTCTTCATCATCTTTTTTGAGGATGCTGTGGGCCTGTTCAAGAGAGATATTCTCGCGGGTCATTTCATCGGCCACCCGGTTGGCTGTGTCGGCAATGATTCGAATCTTCAGCACATGGGAGATGTCACGTACAAAATGGTGGGCAAAGAGTCCGTGGTAGACGACATTGCCCTCTTGAAAAATCTGCAGGATGGCGGAGCGTATGGTAGTAGAGAATCGCTTTTTCCCGTGGGGCATACGATCCAGGGCGGAAAAGGCATCATGCAGGCACCGGACCATTTTGATTTCAGGAAGCTGAAATTCATCAAGATCTTGAAGGATCTGGTCTCGGGAAAAGCATTGGTACCCTAATTTTTTTGCGAGTTTCTCGGCGATTGATTTGCCGTGGTGGTAGCTTCCTCGTGATATTGTGATAATTGGCATCTGAACCTCCTGATGGTGGAGTGTCCGGATTCAGTAGAGTAGGGTAAAAGATTTCCGGACAGGGACTTACTGTGAGAGTTGCGATTTGCTGAGAGTTACAACAAATTGCCTGCCATGCAGCCTCTCATAGGTTAGATGTTTTTATAACATATATCAAGCGGTTATTTTCACACAGGCGAGCAATGACAAATGTGGTGGGGAAGGGCGGGATGTTTGCGGGTTGCTGCTAAGGAAAAACGGCTTTTTGGGGGATTGGGGGAAATCCGTTGAAAAGGCTCATTGGCTTGAAGCGAGTTTTATTGCGTCTTGCGCTGTTCTCAAGGCCATTGGAAAAAAGGCATTGGATGGCAAGATCAATAATTTCCTGGTGCGCAGGGACCTGCCCCCCCTCAAAAGACAACCGAAACAGCGTCTTTCTCCCCGGGGTGTCAGTTCTTTGCCAGGGTCTCTCAGGCGGCTTTTCTGGTCAGATATTCAGTCTCCCCATTTTGACTCGCTTCTTTTTCCGCCAGATATTCGTCGAAGCTCATCATCACATCAATAATGCCGTCTGCTGTTATTTCGACAATCCGATTGGCAACAGTCGAGACAAACTGGTGGTCATGGGAAGCGAAGAGGACAATCTCCGAGAAGGCAATCAGCCCATTGTTCAAGGCGGTGATTGACTCAAGGTCAAGATGGTTGGTGGGTTCGTCAAGGATTAAGGCGTTGGCGTCGGCGAGCATCATTTTCGAGAGCATGCAGCGAACTCGTTCACCACCGGAAAGGACAGACGTTTTTTTCGTAGCCTCTTCCCCGGAAAAAAGCATTTTACCAAGGAATCCGCGAATAAAACTCTCAGTTTCTTTGACTGGTGCATACTGACGAAGCCAGCCGATCAAGTCGAGTTCCTGACTATTGAAGTACTGGCCATTTTCCTTGGGGAAGTAAGAATTTTTCATGGTCACCCCCCAGCGGAAACTTCCGGCATCAGGTTCAATCTCTCCGGCCAGGATCTGAAACAAGGTTGTCTTGGCCAGGCTGTTGGACCCTATAAAGGCGATTTTGTCGCCTTTGTTAACGGTAAGGTTGAGGTCCTGAAACAAAGAAACCCCATCAATCTTCTTACTGAGTCCATTGATTTCGAGAATGATATCGCCGCATGGTCGTTCCGGCTTGAAGCTGATATAGGGATACTTGCGAGAGGAACAGGGCATTTGTTCGATGGTAAGCTTCTCAAGCAGTTTTTTTCTGGAAGTCGCCTGTTTGGCCTTGGAGGCGTTGGAGCTGAAGCGACGAATGAACTCCTTGAGCTCTTCAGCTTTTGCCTTGGCCTTTTTGCTCTCGGTCTCTTTCTGATGAAAATGGAGTTGGCTTGCTTCGTACCAGAAGTCATAGTTGCCGACATACACGGTGATTTTGCCAAAATCTATATCCGCCATATGAGTGCAGACTTGATTGAGAAAATGCCGGTCATGGGAGACGATGATGACCGTATTTTGAAAACGGGATAGAAACTCTTCAAGCCAGGTGATGGTCGCCAAGTCGAGTTGGTTGGTAGGTTCATCGAGCAGGAGAATATCCGGATTGCCAAAGAGGGCCTGGGCCAGCAGGACCCGCACCTTATCGCCACCGTCGAGCTCCTTCATCTTGTGATCGCGGATTTCTTCGGGAATACCGAGGCCTTTGAGGAGTATTGCCGCCTCCGCTTCCGCCTCGTAGCCGTTCATCTCGCCAAACTTGGCTTCAAGTTCCGCCGAGCGAATGCCATCTTCTTCGGTAAAATCGGACTTGGCATAGATTGCCTCACGTTCGGCCATCACCTTGAAGAGCTTTTTATGGCCCATGAGCACGGTATTAATAATCGAATGCTCGTCGAAGGCGAACTGGTCCTGGCTGAGTACCGCGATGCGTTCCCGTGGTCCTTTGAAAATTTCGCCCCGATCAGGCTCAAGTTGTCCCGCCAGGATCTTCAAAAAAGTTGATTTACCGGCACCGTTGGCGCCGATCAATCCGTAGCAGTTGCCGGGTGTGAACTTGATATTGACATCTTGAAAGATGATTCTCTTGCCATAGGAGAGAGCAATATTGGATGCGGTAATCATGGTTGTATCCTCATAAAAAGCCACCAGGATGTCCCCATGGCATAGTGTGAATTCGCTGATGAAAATGTGGAATTACGACAACTCTTCAGGAAGACCAGAGTTTCCCTTATCTTCGTCAGGATTTTTCAGCTTTTCCTGCTTTTGCTGCCTTTTTTCTTCTTTCTTCTTTTTCTTTGCCAGTTCTTTTTGACGCTTTTCAAATGAATAGTTAGGTTTCGCCAAGATCATCTCCTTTTGCTTGCCCATGTTGGATCGCAACATGAGTATTGGATCACTCAGAAAAATTACACGTTCTTTCCTCTAACCCCGGTAAACGGGATACGTACCTTCACGAAATTCGTTTATAAAAAACAAGAAACGAATTTCTAAAGGGGGCATTGGTAAAACTCTCAGTGTTTGAGGCTGATACAAAAAGACCCCGCGGTCTGCGAGGTCTTTTCCAGCCGACTGAGATAAATTACTACTGCTGAACAACATTGGATGCTGCCGGACCTTTGGGGCCGTCAACAACCTCGAAGGTCACACGAGCACCTTCCTCCAGGGATTTGAAGCCCTGGGCCTGAATTGCAGTATGATGGACAAAGATATCCTTGCCGCCGTCCTGCTCAATAAAACCAAATCCTTTTGCATCGTTAAACCATTTTACTGTACCTTGAGCCATCTTGTACTACTCCTTTGTTCGGGTTTTACCCCTTTGTAATGTAGTCGAAACATCACTTGACACTTCGACTGAAAGTCTGGGAATCCAGACAAAATCTATTAGTACCTTAGAAATTCGTTCCTTATTTTTTGTAAACGAATTTCGTGAAGGTACGTATCCCGTTTACCGGGGCTATTTATCGTTGATACGTTTTTCTGGTGCCGAAATCAAAGGCACAGGCCTTATCGCGGCGGCTTTTACTTTGTCCGGCAGTGCCGGTTTTCTTAGGCCGTGGTCCCTGCTGGCGGGGTGAGATTTCACGTTTTTCCTCGCGGCGATCATCTTCCGTCAACGGGGCAAGAGCCGGAGTTGTCTCGCGGACCATTTTTTTGCCGAGATTACGCTCGATGAGGGCGATCATCTTGCCATCCTCACGGCCGGCAAAGGTTAAAGCCTGACCGGTACGGGAGGCACGACCGGTTCGTCCGGTCCGATGCGTATAGGTCTCGGCGGTATCCGGCATGTCGTAATTGATGACATGGGAAATGCCGGTCACATCTATACCGCGGGCGGCAATGTCGGTTGCAACGAGAATTTTATAAGTGCCGTCGCGAAAACCGTCGAGGGCCTGCTGTCTCTTTTGTTGGGAAAGATTACCCTGTATCGAAGAGGCGTTGAAGCCGGATCGCTCCAGCTGCAGAGCCAGGCTTTTAGCCTTATGTTTGGTGCGGGTAAAAACCAGGGTGCTGGCCATTTCCCGCTCTTTGATGATGTTCTTCAGCAACGAGGTCTTTTGGTCTGTTGCCACCTGAAAGAGGCCATGGGAGATTGTCGGGGCCGGCAGGGTATGATTGATCTGCACGGTTACCGGGTTTTTAAGAATCTCTTCCGCCAGATGGCGAATCTCGAAAGGCATGGTGGCGGAAAAAACCAGTGATTGGCGGTTTCTTGGAACTAGCCTGATGATTCGACGGATATCCGGAAGAAAACCCTTGTCAAACATGTGGTCAGCCTCGTCCAGGACAAGAACTTCAACGGCGCTGAGGGTTAAAGCCTTATCGTTCAGCAGATCGAGCAGGCGACCGGGACAGGCGACAACAATCTCAACGCCGGCACGAAGTGTTTTGATCTGCATGCCTTTGCCTACGCCGCCATAAATGACCATGCTGTGCAGATCGGTCTGCTGGCTCATTCTGCCGATATTTTCATGGATCTGTTCGACCAGTTCTCGAGTGGGTGCTACAATCAGTGCCCTGACTTTCTTGCGGGGTCCGGTCAGCAGCCTCTCGAGCAGAGGGAGGACAAAGGCAGCAGTCTTGCCGGTGCCGGTCTGGGCCAGACCAAGGATGTCGCGGCCTGCCAGGATCGGCGGGATAGCCTCTTTTTGGATCGGGGTGGGGATTGTGTAGCCGCAGGCGGTGATGCCGGCGTCTATCGTCGGGTGAAACTGAAAATCATTGAAACTCATTTATACTCCAAGTACTTCGTGGTGAGCTGCCAGGTCGTTGCCAAGCCTCTCAAGAATGCGGATACCAATGGGATCCGCCGGTATTAGGCATTATATCAGTGCAAGCAGGGCCGGTGACGGTCCTGTCGGATATCGCTTGAACTCCGTGAAATTGCATTTTTTTGACAAGATAATTGTGCTTAAATTGACGTATGTGACCAGGGGGTTGAGACAGAAAAGAGAGATGCTGTCGGTTTTTGTAAAAGTGCGACAGGGGTATCCATCTAAGGGTCTCATGCTGCTCCTCTGGCTTAAGTAAACAGCATGAACTTCTACGGCAACGAGCGACGCTAGGGAAAGAAAGAGACTAACGAGGAGAACCTGAAGGAATGTGCTTCTACTTAAAAAGAATTAAGATTTGCAATATACTCATTCCAGTAAAAGTATGCAAGTAAAAAGGTTGGACGGTTGAGAATTGAATGCACATTCTGCTCCCGGCATCAGCTTGTTGGATCAGTATTACGGTAAGAGGTCGGTCTTATGACCAAAAAAATTGTAATAGAGTAAGTTGAATAATGCATTATTTATTCGCTAGAGAATTATTAAGTTCATTTTTTTTTCTGTAGACGTTACAATATCATAATAGATTGTTGTATTCACCAGCAGCAACAAGTCTTACAAAAAACCTTAACCAAGGAGAATGCCAATGAC
>JAHJLI010000045.1 GCA_018821785.1 Pseudomonadota bacterium | reverse complement strand
TTTTCTCTTTCTTCACCTTCGGACCGGGCACATTTCTATCCCGGCCAGGATATTATTTGTCTGGAGTTGCTCTTTGATCGGCGAACCCGTAAAGTCCTAGGGTTTCAGGGCACCGGACCGTTGAACGACGCCTTGTCGGCTCGCATCGATGCAGCGGCAGTGGCTCTCAGTAGTGGTGCAACCATTGATGACTTGGCCAATATTGAGATGGCCTATTCCCCTCCCTTCTCAACAGCCATTGATCCGCTTAACGCTGCTGCCTACGTCGCCGACAATCTCTGCGATGAGCGGATGAGACAGATGCGCTTGGAAGACTTTTTTGTGTGGATGGCCGATCCATCCAGTCGGCCAGACTGGCAGGTGCTTGATGTTCGGCATGAAAAGCAGGCAGCGCCCTTTGTTGAAAGGTTTGGCTCGGGCATATGGTTGTCCTTGCCATATGATCAGGTACGCGATCGGTATTCTCAGTTGCCGCTCGACAAGATGCTGATTATTTTCTGTAATGCCGGCTCGCGGTCATATGAAATCCAGGTGTTTCTCGATTCTGTAGGTGTGAAAAACAACACGGTATTACCTGGAGGTTTCAATGTTATTCGACGTATGGGGCCGGAATGGCTGCCAGTGCGCTAAGTCGACCGTTTTCTCTTTTTTTGTTTCAATTCTGTGCCGTAGATTAACAGAGAAGGTTTTTTTTTACAAAATTAGACAAAAACCGATTGCCCGTGATATGATACTTTCTCAAGAGGGCAGGTGATTGCTTAATGAGGGCGGAAATTCTTTTCTTAAAAAAACTATGGAGCAATTATGGCCGATGTTAATCCGCAAGACATGATTGAGGAAGTCCAAGCTAATATTCAAACCGGCGACATTCTCAAGGCACAACTTGTCTTGGCACACATGCATGATGTAGATCAAAAAACCCGCAACAAGCTGATGTACTTTTTAACCAGAGCAGATGCGGATTTTTCTGTGCCTTTGTATCTCTATCTTTTAAAGCATCAAGCAGTCGTAGCTGAAGAAATGCCGATCATTCGGGACACACTGATTTCCATCCTCATAGCGTATCCTGAGAAACTCATTGAATACCTGGCATCTCCGAAAATTACTGAAAAAATAGAACTCATTCGGGTGGCAGGTGAGTTGCGCCTTGAAGAGGCAACTCCTGCTTTACTTGATCTTATTGCTCTATCTGAAGACGATGCGGAAATTCATTTAATCATCGAGAGCCTTGGCCTTATCGGCGATCCTGATGCGATAAATACCTTGACTGACTATCTTTATGCCGCTAATCGGCAACTCATCATCACAGCGGTCCAGGCTCTCGGGCAGGTTGGGACGCCTACGGCAATGCACCGACTTGCTGAGCGGATGGGAACCGACAATGAAATCGATTACCTGATCCTTTCAATTTTTTCCGAAGTTCAGGATCAGATATCTCTAGAGAAGCTCAACGATACCATACGTTCCCACTACGCTCATATGCGGACCTATGCCAAAGCCGAACTTGTGCGTATTGGTCCCAAGGCAGTACCCATTCTCATTGAAAATCTTCTTCATGATGATCCGGATTTTCGCATCCACACTCTCAACGTTTTGGGCGACATCGGCGACGAATCGGCAGTTATCCCCATCCGCAAACTACTCAGCAATGAACCGAAAAGCGCCAACGTTCGTTTTGCCGCCTATGAAGCATTAGCGCTTTTACCCCTGAAAAAGGGTGCCTATACGCTTACTGCCGGTTTGACCGATCCAGAGGATCATGTCTGCATGGCAGCAGCAAGGGCAATTGACCGAAATTTTTCTTCTATTCTTGGAGCCGGCATAAAGAATCTTCTGCGGGGGTCAGAGAAAGAGGCCAGGCATATTGCCAAGATTATTGTCAATGGCCAAGTCGACAATATCTTCAGTTATCTGGCTGATGATGAAGTATTTGAGAAACTAGCACTTGAATATTTCCCCCATACCCACCGAGATATACGAGATCATTATCATAAGCTGCTGGAGCAGACGGGAAAGACTGATTTTGTAAAGAAATTTACCGGAACCGTTGAGACAAGTGTGCGGTCGAAGATTGTGGCGGTGGATGATTCCCGGATGATTCTGAATATTTACAAAGCCACCTTGCATGAACTGGGATATGAACCTGTTCTTTTCGAGTTTCCGGCCTCGGCTTTAGAATGGCTCAAAACGGAAAAGCCGATTATGGTTCTTACTGATCTCAATATGCCTGAAATCACCGGCGTACAGCTGGCTGAGAAAGTGCGGGAAAAATATACTGACAAGCTTTTACCAATCATCATGGTGACCACGCAGAATGAGAGCCAGGACAACGAGGCGGCATTGGCTGCCGGGGTCAATGCCATCGTTAACAAGCCGTTTAATGCCAAAAGTCTCGGAGAGGCGATAACGAAAGTATTGAAAGGATAAAATCTCCAGCCACGGCAAATCTTTGCCTTGCGTCATCGCGGCGGCCTATGTGTATCTGATGTAGCATCAGAGGTATGCCGCCATACCCTCCATTACACCTACGGGTAGGTCCATAACGTCGAAAAAAGACTTGGGCGTCTAACTGATGGCTAGGAAGAGACGGTATCTTTCTCGGTTTTGTAAGGGAAATGGGGCTGGTTGGACTGGGAAGAGTGCTAAATCAGGCGTTTCCTCTGGGGAAAAAGTGTAATACCCCATCAATGTCGGAAGTGTCACAGACATGTCCGAGTTCGAGTTCGAGATCAAGATATTCTTCAATACCTTCAATCTTCAGAAAAAGAGCAGGGCCATTTGGTAGGTGGTAAACAACTGTGCTGACACCGGATAAATCTATTGGTCGACTGAACAATTTCATGCTATTAAAAACCTCTTTTGCCGGTTACCCAGCATTTAAAATGAAAAAATCTATTAAAGCAACCAGACATATATGCAGAAACTGAGAAAACTGCAACAAATAAGAGACGTCGAGAGGACCATTTTTAACAGGATCACCATCCGGGTCTGTTTTAAAGCCGATTTTTCATTCTCGAAGAGGGTTTATCGAGGGGGTGATAGTGAAATAGGTTTACACAAAAGGCAGTGAAGTTTATTATGTCGGATTGCTCGCAAGAAACTATCCCGTTCTGCGGGGTCTGTCATAATATTTCAATTAGGTGATGTGATGAGTAATGAAGATAAAAGCGCCAAAGAGAAGACAATTTTTGGCAAAGAGAAAAATCCCTCCTCCATTGTTCCGAGAAAACTTACTCTGGAAAGTCCTTTGAAGTTTCGTTGTCATCCTGGTGTGAGGTGCTTTACCGCCTGTTGTGGTGGAATTAAAATCGTTCTGACGCCCTATGATATTCTTCAGTTGACCAGGAGACTGGACCTTCCTGCCCACGAATTTCTCCACCAATTTACTCAACCGACATATCTCGAAAATACCGATATGCCTGGAGTAATGATTAAGTTGCGCGAAGATGACAACAAATGTCCCTTTGTTACTCCTGGTGGTTGCACGGTATATACAGATCGACCAACGGCATGCCGCTATTATCCGGTGGGAATGGCCGATTTTCATGAGGGTGGATCGAGAGACGCCGCAGGCAACGAAAATACTTCACAGGAGGAGAAATTCTTCTTTTTAGTACGGGAAGACCATTGCAAGGGCTTTGAGGAAGACAAGGAGTGGACGATCCGTGAATGGCGTGCCGACCAAGGCGTCGATGTTCGCGATGAGATGAACAAAGAATGGTTGCGTCTGGTTATGCGGCGCAAATCATTTGGTCAACAAGCCAGTTTGTCGGAACAGGCGAAGAGGATGTTTTTCATGGCATCTACGGATATTGCTACCTTTCGCAAATTTGTCTTTGAAAGCTCGTTTCTCGATACATATGAAATTGATGATGAGACCATAAGAAAAATCAAGGAAGACGATGTGGAGTTGATGCTCTTTTCTTTCAAGTATCTGGCTGCAACGCTCTTCGGTGCAAAAGTGCTGAAGATCAGAGAGGAGAAGGTCAAAGCCAAGATCGCTCAGATAAAAGTTCGCCAGGACGAGAGTGTCATGCAATCCATCAAAGAGTATGAGGAATTAAAGGCCGAGTCCGAACGAAAAAAAACAGAAGCAGATAGCAACAAGTAATATTCGGGGCAAGGATTTGCACAAAAAAGGCCGAGCGGGCTATTGCCCGCTCGGCCTTTTTTGTGCCGCTCAATTCGGCAACAGTCGGAATTGAGCGGCATATACTTTACAGCTATTTCTGCTCTTTGGTTTCCGGTTCAAGGGCGACAGACAGGCTCTTGAGGAATTTCCAACCTTTCAATACATCCTTCTGGGAATCTGCAAGGAGTTGACCGGCGTTGTCCGGGTTAACCATCTTAAGCATGCGGTAACGGTTTTCACCGAGTGCGTACTCTTCGAAGTTGATGGTCGGCTCTTTAGAATCGATGATCAGCGGGTTCTTACCCTCTGCTTCCAGATTAGGATTGAATCGGTAGAGTGGCCAGTGTCCACAGGCAACGGCTTTCTTTTGTTGTTCGAGACCGAGGGCCATGTTGATACCATGATTGATGCAGTGGGCATAGGCAATAACGAGTGACGGACCGTCATAGGCCTCGGCTTCGGCGATCGCCTTGATGGCCTGGGCTGGATTGGCACCAAGACTGATCTGGGCTACATATACATTGCCGTAGGTGGCAAAGATCATGCCCATGTTTTTCTTAGGCATTTTCTTGCCGCCGGCTGCAAACTGGGCAGTTGCTGCACGCGGGGTGGATTTGGACATCTGTCCGCCGGTGTTGGAGTACACCTCGGTATCCATGACGAGAATGTTGACGTTTTCGCCGGATGCGAGGACATGATCAAGGCCGCCGTAACCGATATCGTAGGCCCAGCCGTCGCCACCGAAAGCCCAAACGGATTTTTTTACAAGGAAGTCGGTAACATGGAGGAGCCGTCGAGCAACGCTGCCACTGTTTTTCACGAGGACGGCATTGAGTTCGTCTATACGCGCCCGCTGAGCCTCAATATCCATCTGGGTGGCTTGCTTAGCTTCAAGAATTGCCTTGGATAGTTTCTTGTCAATCAGCCCTGTCGCAGCAGCTTCTAAAACAAGTTCGCCGGCCTGAAGACCGAGTTTGTTAACGGTCGTCCGCATGCCGGCCGCAAATTCGGCGTTGTCTTCGAACAGGGAGTTGGCCCAGGTAGGTCCGCGTCCATCGTCACGCTTGCAATACGGGGTGGTCGGCAGATTGCCGCCGTAGATAGAGGAGCAGCCGGTGGCGTTGCCGACGTACATCCTGTCACCAAACATCTGGGTGATCAGTTTCACATACGGGGTCTCGCCGCAGCCGGCACAGGCACCGGAAAACTCGAAAAGCGGTCGCATAAGCTGACTGCCTTTGACTGTGGTGAGGCTGATTTCGGCCGGATTGATTTCCGGCAGGCTGAGGAAGAATTCG
>JAHJLI010000044.1 GCA_018821785.1 Pseudomonadota bacterium | reverse complement strand
CAGTTGACCGGCCTCAATTGCCGACCGGGCAATCAACAAGGGCCCACATCCGCGACCAAGGGCACTGCCGGCAGCAAGGACGCAGTACTGGTCCTGAACATGGCCAAAGGCATGAAAGGACATTTTGGTAACATCGAGTTGCCCGGCCAAAGCCCATTGATTGAGCTGTTCCACATCCGCTAGGTGCGGCTCGGTAAAATGTAGTCCGGCCGTGGCAATCTTTCCATGAACCAGGGCGTAAAATATAAAAGTGTCGTTGGGACAGGGCGAATACCCGAGAGAAAGCGCAGTGCTCATACAGACATCCCTTTGATGATAAGCGCGGCGAGTTGCGCCGCCTTTAAACAAGCCTCGTACAACCGCCAATTTTGCGGCTTGCGGTCCTCGACATAATTGGAAATGGCTCGCAGTTCCATACAGGGAATAGCAAATTCCCGACAAACCCGGGCAACTGCAGCGCCCTCCATATTTTCACATAGACCCTGCCACCGGCCCTGCAACATGTCGCCGCGTTCCCGGGTAGCAGATGCGGCGTTGACAGTTACAAACACTCCGCAGAAACACTGCTCGCCGGCCTCGACTAAAATTTTTCGACCAATGCCTAAAAGGCCAGAATCGAGCGGGAATGTAAGCTCACCGGTGAGTGACCGGTCGAGGTATTCCACCCCGTTTTGCAGACATATTCCAAGATCGCCCACGACCTCCTGCTCGGCAAGGCAGAGCTCAAGCAACTCCGGCTGAGGGTGTCCGACAGGTTGCAGGTATGCACCGCCAATACCAAAATTTATCACCGCATGCACCCTCTCATTGGCCTCGCAGAGAAACCGGGTCAGCCGAAAGGCCGTTTCCATCGGCCCGACTCCGGTCACCAAGGTCAGGCAAGAGGGACCTGTCCCAGACCACTGCAGGAGGAAAGGTTGCATCTCTATTTCGGTTGCGGCAAGGGCCAGGATCATGGTAATGAGATCAACTCCACAAAAAATGGATCGTTTTCAGAATTCCTCCAAGAGGAAAACACATTAACGCATTAATTCAATCTCTGCATCGCCGGCATTGCAGCCCATGCCATTTTTTGCATCTCTCCGCCATAATGAATATAGATCATCTGTTAAGCGCTTATAACTACCATCTTCCACCAGAACTCATTGCTCAACGTCCACCGGACAAGCGCGACGAATCCCGGCTGATGGTGGTTGACAAAATGAACGACACCCTTGCCCATCACCGCTTCAGCGATCTTGCCGGGTTCATCGGGGCAAAAGACATGATCGTTGTAAACAATACCAGGGTATTCCCGGCAAGATTACTCGGGCGCAAACAAACAGGTGGGAAAGCTGAAGTCTTTTTGCTTGAATATCCAGCAATTGAAGACAAGGCAAAAGGAACAGCCAGGGCTACTGCCCTGATTAAATCGTCAAAACGGCCAAAGCCTGGAACAAAAATCACCATTAACCAGAATCTGCACTGCCACATCATCGTCGATTTAGGGGATGGAAAGGTCGAATTGCGGCTCCATTATGACTCGACAATCGGAATAGCCGAAACACTTAAAACCTGCGGACAGGTTCCCTTACCGCCGTACATCACAAGAGCTGAAGGCTGCACCGCCGAGGATGTCAATCGTTACCAAACCGTTTACGCCAGCCTCCCAGGGGCTGTGGCCGCCCCAACCGCCGGACTGCACTTTACCGAACAGTTGCTGAAGAGCATCCGCTCAAAAGGTGCACTCGTCGGCCAGGTCACCCTGCATGTCGGCTATGGCACCTTTGCTCCGGTACGAGAGGAGGACATCACCTGCCACCTCATCCATGAAGAGTATTTCAGTATAACGGAAGAGACCGTCAAGGCGGTGCTGGAGACAAAAAAGAGAGGAGGGAAAATCTGGGCGGTGGGCACTACAACCGTACGTGCACTGGAATATGCAGCACAAGTCACCGACTCCCTGCAGCCCATGAGCGGCTGGTGCAATCTGTATATCTATCCGGGCTTTCGCTTCAGGGTAATTGACAATCTCATTACCAACTTCCACCTGCCAGATTCATCCCTGATGTTCCTGGTGTCGGCCCTATGCGACAGACAAACCCTCCTTAATTGCTATCAAACGGCAATCAGAGAGGGTTATCGTTTTTTCTCTTATGGCGATGCAATGGCCATTATTGGCGGCCAGAAGGAATAAAGGGTGGAAGGGCGGAGTATTAAGCGCTTGCCGCTGCCGGACATCCGGCACAACCGGCACCCGCCTGACATGGTGGGGCGGGTTTCGCGACCTCTGGCTTGGCAGCCTCAGGTTTGGCAGTACCGTTGGTGTTCGAATAGCCGTCTGCATACCAACCGCCGCCGCGCAGTTGAAAGGAGCTCATGGACATGAGTTTTTTCACCGGCGCACTGCACTCGGGGCAGTTACTCAATGGTTTGTCGGCCATCTTCTGTTGCACTTCAATGATTTTCATGCATTTCTTGCATTCGTACTCGTAAACTGGCATATCCTATCCACCTATAGCTCTAATTACTGACCATCTCATTTGTTTTACTGAACATTTCTACACATCATAGTACTTTAACGACTATGCCCTTACCGGACTTCGGCAAAATAATTCCCATTCAACAATCTGTCAACATATTGTACCGCAACAGGCAACTAAAATATTCCATCTGCAATCTCATCCCGGTGGCTGCTTGTTGTTCCATTGGTTTTCTGGTATATTCCATGCATAATGTGTTCTGATTGCCCACTCCGGCCCCGAACCCCGACAAACGGGACAGGTCTCTTCCTGGAAAATTTTTCAAAATAAACAAGCACATAATTTTTCCAAGATACTCATCCACCTTAACACTCTGTTATTTTTCATGATCGGTATTTTTGATTCAGGCATCGGCGGGATGACCGTGGCCCGGGCTGTTGAACAGCTTCTACCGAACTATCCCTTGCTCTATCTGGGGGACATCGCCCGCACTCCCTACGGCTGCAAAAGCGCTCGAACCATCATTGAGTATTCGATTAATAACACACGGTTTCTTCTTGAAAACGGGGCAAAACTCATCATCATCGCCTGCAATACCGCCTCAAGCGTTGCCACTGATCGATTGCGCCAGGAATTTAACGTTCCAATTATTGAAGTCATCAGTCCTGCCGTCGAGCAGGCAATTGTGTGCTCGCAAAAGGGTCGGATCGGCATAATTGGCACCCGCGCCACCATTCGCAGTGGCGTATATGAGACAAAGATCCTAGCGCAACAACCGGAATACATGGTTTTTTCCACGGCCTGCCCCCTGCTCGTTCCCCTTGTTGAAGAGGGCTGGATTGCCAAACGGGAAACCAAGATGATTCTACGTCGATATCTCCATTCCCTGAAAGAGCGGCAGATTGACACCTTGGTACTTGGCTGCACCCACTATCCTTTACTGAAACACCTGATCCAACCCCGGATCGGCAGAAAAGTTACCCTTATTGATTCTTCCGTGGCGGTGGCAGAATATTTGCAAAACTATCTGGCAGGCCAAACAGTTTTGACACCAGACGGGAGTCACGACCCAACCCGGAACCGCTATTTTGTGACCGACATCACCGAATCTACCCAGTTCATCGCTGCAAAGATTTTTCATCGTCCCATTGATCTTCAACCCATATAATAAGACACAATGACTCAACTTGCTCAGATAGCCCAAATTTTCGCTGTTATTCTCACCTTGACGATAACCACAGGCCTCGCGGGGGCAGGTCCGGTAGAATACCCGGAGGATATTGCCGCACGGCTGCAAGTTCGCTACGATACCATGCAGAGCCTAAATTTCAATTTCTTTCAGGATATTCAAGGAGAAATGACCGGTCGACCACGCCAGGGGTCGGGCCGGGCTGTCTTTCTGAAAAATGACGGCAAAGCCCGAATGCGCTGGGACTACACCAGCCCCGACCAACAGGTACTGATCAGTGACGGAGTGGTGTTTTCGATGTATTTTGCCAACCTCAAACAACTCATCATCAGCCCGGCGGAGCAGCTCGATGCCGACCTGACCTATTCCTTTTTTACAGGCAAAGGTGTGTTGAAGAGGGATTTTCATATCCGCCCTGCCAACGAAGACGAACAATCGACCAACGAGGACGAGTTCAAGGTCATTAAACTCATCCCCAAAACCCCACAGTCCCAAGTCCAGGACATCCATCTTTATGTGACCCACACCTCCCTTATTCGCCGCATCAAAATCCGTGATCACTTCGGCACCATCACCGTCCTGAACCTCAGTGATATTGAGGTGGATACGGTGATGAACGGGAAAAATCAAGAGGAAATTGACGCAATTTTCACCTTTGTTCCGCCACCGGGAACTGAGATTATCCGCTAGCATGACGGAAGGTACCTCCCCCATCCCACTAAAGGTCGCCCTTGTCTCCATGCCTTGGCCGATTGTCAATCGGCCATCCCTCCAACTGGCGACGTTGAAAAGCTATGTCGAGGAAAAATCAGCTTACACTGTTGACTGCTTTCATCCTTACCTCCACCTGGCCAAGGTCATCGGCATTGAAACCTACGCGCGTATTGCCCGCTCAGGCTGGGCCGGAGAAGCCCTCTTTGCGCCGCTTCTTTTTCCTCTGATGAAATCCCAGGCAAAACAGCTCTTTCGGCAGAGTCTTCTAAAGAAAGGTTCAGTCATTGCCGATTTCGAGGAACTGGTGAAGCAGGTCGAACAAAGCGTATCCGAATGGCTCAGGACAAAAAAGTTTGATTGCTACCACCTGCTTGGGCTCTCCGTCTGTTTTTTCCAGCTCCTGCCCTCTCTTTATCTGGCCGCAAAGATAAAGGAAAAGTATCCAAAAATGCTCATTGTCTTTGGCGGCTCATCATGCTCAGGCAAAGTCGGCACCTCCCTTTTTGAGAGATTTCAGCAAATAGATTTCCTCACTCACGGCGAGGGGGAGGAATCCCTCCTGCGCCTCTGCCGCTACCTTGCCGGAATGGAAAAATCGCTGCCGGACGAAATTCTCTCCCGCCAAGCTTCACTGCCGACGGAGGTGCACGTCCCGAAGGTTCTCCTCAACGACCTGCCGTATCCAAACTTCACCCCCTATTTCAATGAGATACGTGACATTTTTCCAAATGAGGTTTTTATTCCGGTGCTGCCGATTGAGTTCTCCCGGGGGTGCTGGTGGAACCGATGTTCCTTTTGCAATCTGAACCTGCAATGGTCTGACTACCGGTTTAAAAGCGGCCACAGGATGGTCGCGGAAACCACCCATTTGGCAAAAACCCATGCCTGCCTGCAATTTGCCTTTGCCGACAATGCCCTCCCGTCACAAGAGGCTGATCGTTTCTTTACACGTATCGCAGCAACCCACATGGATTTTGATTTTTTTGCCGAACTGAGGGTGATTTCTGAACAGTCCCGGTTAGAACTGTATAGCCAAGGCGGGCTCAGGACAATCCAGGTCGGCATTGAAGCCCTCTCCTCAACCTTGCTGGCAAAGATGGCCAAGGGCTCTACAGTTATCGACAATATCGCCGCCATGAAACTGTCCAGCAGTTGTTCGATACACCTTGAGGGCAATCTCATCACCGAGTTTCCCGGCACCACTGCCGAGGAAATTGCCGAGACCCTGACCAATCTTGATTTCGTACTCCCCTTTGCCCCCCTTCAGGCAGCAGTATTCTTTCTGGGCTATGGCTCCCCTATCTACTCCAACCCAAAGGATTTCTCCATTCAGGCGATTCTCCCCCACAGCAAAAACAAAAAACTTTTTCCCAAGGCAATACTGCGGGGGATGACCATGATCAGCAACAGCTATCGGGGTGACAGGGAGCAACAACGAAAACTCTGGCGACCGGTGACGAAAAAGCTTCGAGCCTGGCAGGACTTTCATCAACAGAGAAAGAACAAATCAACGCATCCACTCAATTACCGGGACGGTAGCACCTTTCTGATCATCTCCCAGGAACGGATAAGCGGTAAAACCCTCCTGCACCGCCTGCGAGGTGTATCACGAGAAATATATCTCTTTTGTGCGATACCCCGGAATATGTCAGAGATTCTTGCTGCTTTTCCAACCATTTCCAACCCAATTCTTAAGGAATTCTTACTTGAAATGAGCAACAAACGGCTGATGTTTCGTGAAGGCACCCGCACCTTATCGCTGGCAATCCGGAGGCAACACCACGGTTAAAATGGATGCCCCCAATCACCGAGCGTCGCGCCTCACTCAAAGTTGGCCGCCCGCACCTTTACCGTTCTTGACATTGGCGGCTAGAAGATGCAAGGTATTCTGATTGATAGTCTGTTCCCTGAAATTACATGGGGAACAAAAAGGAGTTAAGTTTTATGCTCCGCAACCTGGTGTCTGTCGGGCAATGAGCCGGACAGCTACCGTAAACCGTAGTTTCGTTAATGGAATGACATGACAGACACACTCAGTGAAAGCTTTGAAGATCTGTTCAAAGCTGAAGAAACAAAAAAAATCAGGCACCTGACCCCCGGGCAAAAAATTAAGGCCACCATCGTCGGGATCAATAACGAATCGACCTTCCTTGATGTGGGCAGCAAGAGCGAGGGTGTCCTCAACAGCTCCGAAATAAAAGATGGGGATGGAAATTTTACCCATAAAATTGGTGATTTGATTGACGTATTCTACCTGAAATCCAAGCCATCCGAACAACTTTTCACCACATCCATCGGTGGCGGTGCAGGCAATAGACACCTTGAGGAAGCTTTTCAAAGCGCCATTCCGGTGGAAGGTTTTGTGAAGGCGGAGATCAAAGGCGGCTTTGAAATCACCCTCGGCGGCAATGTCCGGGGCTTCTGTCCCTTCTCCCAAATGGGAATGCGACGGGTTGAAGACGCGGCAAAGGCCTATCTGGAGACTCATATGAAATTCCTGATCACCAGATTCGAGGAAAACGGCCGAAACATTGTGTTGTCGGCTCGCGCCATCCAGGAAGCGGAAAGGCAGGAGATCCGTGAGAAACTGCAACAAACCCTAAGGGAAGGCCAAACCGTTGAGGGTGTTGTCAGTTCGATCAGGGATTTTGGTGCTTTTGTCGACATAGGCGGCGTTGATGGCCTCATCCCGATTTCAGAAATAGGCTGGAGTCGAGTCGAGAAAGTCGATGAATATTTCACCGTCGGCCAGAAAGTACAGGCCGTCGTAAAAAAACTCGATTGGGAAAACGATCGGATTTCCCTGAGCTACAAAGACACTATGGCTGATCCATGGGTCGAGGGAATTCAAAACTTCCCGGAAGGCTCCTCGCACCAAGGTACAGTAGCTAAGCTTGCCCAATTCGGAGCCTTTGTTACACTGGCCCCAGGTATTGACGGTCTGATCCATATCTCCAAGCTCGGCAGCGGTCGCCGGATCAACCATCCTCGTGAAGTTGTGGAGGTCGGCCAAAATATCGAAGTGAAAATTGAAGGTGTTGATCTTGCCGAGAAGAGGATAAGCCTGGTCCCGGTCGATTACATGTCACCGGAAAATAAAGATGAAGAAGAACGCATTGAGTACAAGACATTTATCGCCGAAGATAAAAAGAAAAAACCGGCAAGCGAGGTTGGCAGCTTGGGCGCCCTACTAAAGGCCAGAATGGCTGAGAAGAAAAAATAATGCATGGAGAAAGTGACGCGACTCAAACGGGTTTGCAATAACCATAACCTGATCCAGCTGGTATGATGAACCCGATCTTCAGTAAAAGAAGCCGCTATCTTTACATCCCGGCCATCTTTCTCACTGTTTTTTCTCTCATCTCTTTGATCTACATCAGGCAAGATGCTGAATTAGATCGCAAACACTTCAAAACCCATGCACTCATTATTGCCGACGATACGTGGGCTCTCAACCTGGATGGAGCCAAGGCCTATCTCCAGCTGGCAGTACAGGCTGACCACTACCAAGAACTCACCATCTCCATCCCTGGTGATGACGAATTCCTACGAATTTCCGATGCCCCTCTTACAGGGATCACCCTTGCATTACACAAAGTAGGCCTCATCGGCCTGAAAGAACTTTCCGAGAATATTTTTCACAAAAACGAGACCATCGGCAGCCTTAATGCCCGACAATACATCATGGTCATCTTCCCGCTGCTGAATATTCTCGTAGTTCTTCTTTTTGTACTGCTCACCACCATTTTTATTATCTATCTCAATACCCACAGAAATTTTCTTGAACGAGAGGTACTGGAGAGAACCCGGAACCTGCAGGAGAGTGAGCGACGATTTCATGATCTCGTTGACCTCCTTCCTGAGATGGTTCTAGAAACTGATCTCAAAGGGCAGATCGAATATTACAACAAGGCCGCGAAAGAGCGGTTGAAAATCCCCTTAGCGCCTACAATCCCCGCAACTTTTTCCCAGTTCATTACCAACGAAGACAAAGAAAGGGCCATCCAACATTTTCATGCTTCTCTTTTGCATGATTCTACCGGCTTACAAGAATTTATTGCCACAGATCCTGAAAACAGGACGTTTCCGATACTCTTGCGATCGGCCCCTATTCATAAAGGCGATAAAATCATTGGGGTGCGAATGATAGTCATTGATATGACCGACCGTCACCGATTGGAAGAGCAGCTCCTTCGCGACCAAAAGATGAAAGCCATCGGACTTATGGCCGGTGGTGTTGCCCATGATTTGAACAATATTCTCTCGGGAATCATCAGCTATCCGGAACTCTTGCTCCTTGATATGGGAGAAAACGATCGAATGCGACGCCCTCTGGAGGCTATCCGCAGGGCTGGACTGGATGCCGCTGAGGTGGTCGCCGATCTCCTGACGGTTGCCAGAGGAATTGCAGCCACCAGGGAGGTAACGAACCTCAATATCCTCATCGAGGATTATCTGGCATCCCCCGATTTTCATCAGCTTCGTTTGTGCTATCCACTGATTGTAATCAATACATCCCTGGATGAAGACCTGCTCAATATTTATTGCTCACCCATCCATATACGAAAATGTCTGATGAATCTGATCACCAATGGAATGGAGGCGATTCAGGGCAAAGGCACACTGTTCATCTCGACCCGCAACTATCATCAGGTTGAGCAGATGCCACATACAGGGCGGGAACTTCCTAAAGGCTTGTATGCAAAAATCGCTATTTACGATTCCGGCTCAGGGATCTCTCCTCATGAAATTGAGCACATTTTCGAACCCTTCTATACCAAAAAAGTCATGGGCCGAAGCGGCACCGGCCTTGGTCTGGCCGTGGTCTGGAATACCTTGAAAGATCACGGTGGCATAGTTAATGTCACAAGTGATTTCCAGGGCACCACCTTCGAACTCTACCTGCCCTCAGTAGAAGAGAAAGCCCCGGCGGTCTCCGAAACATCCGACTGGCGATCCTTCAAAGGCAATGGTGAGCATGTCCTGGTAATCGATGATGAACCTCGACAACGAATGATTGCCGGCGAACTGTTGAAATCTTTGAATTATCAAGTGGAGACAGTGTCTTCGGGAGAAGAGGCCGTCACCTATCTCGCGACCCATTCCGCCGATCTCCTGGTTCTCGATATGATTATGAATCCCGGCCAAAATGGTCGGGTGACCTATGAAAAAATCCTGAAAATTCAGCCGCAGCAAAAGGCTCTGATTGCCAGCGGCTTTGCCGAAGATGACGATGTCAGAGCCACTCTGGCTCTCGGAGCAGCTGCCTTTGTCGGCAAACCCTACACCCTGGAAAAAATCGGAGCGGCCATATACAAAATCCTTTACACCTGATAAACTACGACCAATGTTCTGAAAAACACGTCGTTTTTCGGATACTCTACGATTTCAACTGGAGGCATGAGGATGCATCTTTATAATCGCTTTTCCGTAGCTTTGTTGTTGTTTTTCATCCTTCTGGCTCCAAACAGAGCCCTGGCACAGGACGCACTGGCATGGTTGGAGGCTGTTGCTCCGCCATTTTTCATTCATGATGGCAAATTCAAAGGTCAAGGCTATGAAGATTTAATAACCGACATCCTCAAATCGTATCTACCGCAATATCAACATACCCACATGCAAGCAAACATAACTCGTCACTACCAGCAATGGAAACAAGGTGAGAAGGCTTGCAGTGTCGGCATGTACAAGACCCCTGAGAGGTTGGAGTTCACTTACTATTCCATTCCCAGTGTTTTCACTTTGCCTCCGGTGCTGATCATTCACAAAGATCGATTTCAAGCTTTCGGCGGCAATAAAATGGTGAGTCTTGCAAAAATCCTCCAGGACGGCAAACTGATCATCGGCCGATCAACCAACCGGTCGTACGGTATCGAATTCGATACCGCTTTAAAAACGTATAGCAATGACAAGAATACCTTTGCCTACGAAGGCCCTGAACTCTCCTTGAATCTTTTCAAAATGCTGCAGGCCGGCCGTATTGACGCCTTGCCGGGTCTTCCTGAAGAGGCCATGTATCTAGCTGAAACCATGGGCATCCGCGACCAGATAATGACCCTCGCCGTAGCGGAAAATCAGGTCAACCCCGAGGCGTCTCTCAGTTATGTGGCCTGTTCCAAGAATGAGTGGGGGAAAACTGCAATCGAAACGATCAACCAGGTACTCCTGGCGCAACGACCAACTGAAAAGTACCGGGCAGCTTATGAAAGATGGCTTGATCCCGGCAGTATCGAAGGGTATCGAAAGCTCTACGAGGACGTTTTCTTGAAAATCACTGAATAACAGGCGAACGAGTGCAGACCGGAGATTGTGCTTTAGCTTTCAAAGCCTTGCTCTGAGCAGGCATAGTGGAGTGCAGCGAAAACAAGGATAACAGCAGGGGATACCCTTGTTGAAAGCTGTCATTGAGCTGGTAAAGCGAGTTGTTGTCTTAGTGATTCAAAGAGGATTACCGCTGCCGCCACAGAACTGTTGAGAGAATCGAGGCTTCCGGTCATGGGGATGGAAATCAGTATATCACACTCTTTTTTTACCAAGGGCCTGATTCCTTTACCCTCACTTCCTACAACCAGACAACTGGGGACTGTAAGATCGGTCGCGTAAAGTGATTGAGCCTCGCTTTCTTTTACCGCACCAAAAATCCAGAACCCGGCCTTTTTCAAATCCTTCAGGGCGGCGACAAGATTGGTCACCTGACATATAGCAATGTGAGACATTGCCCCGGCAGAGGCTTTTGCGGCAGTTCCACCAAGTGGCGCGGAACGCTCCCTTGTGACAATTATCCCGGCAGCTCCAGAAGCCAGGGCCGACCTGATTATCGCTCCGAGGTTGTGCGGATCTTGAAGGGAATCGCAGACCATCAGTCGAACTCGCTCTCCCCCTGCAACCCTTTCTGCCATCTCTTCGACAAATGTAGCAAATTCAACAAGAGGTGTGTCACTGATCCGAGCAATTGCACCTTGATGGCGAACCTGTGAACTGCCTTCTCCGGTGAGACGCAATGAATCAGTGAAGGTGAGTTTGACATTGTGAAGACGGGCCATTTCCACGATACCCTCGATTTTCCCGCCCCTCTTATCTTTTTGCAGGAGGATCTCGGTGATACGCTCGGGTTCTTTTTCAAGACTCTCAAAAATCGGATGAATACCCCACAGCAGGTCTTCACTCAGTCGAATTCGTTTTTCCCCAGGGATGCCCTTATCTCTCTCATTTTTTTTCATGATCGTACTCTATCGCCAATCGGTTTGCCTGAAGGGAATCTGTGTGCTCTCGCCCGCTCCGCTACAATGATCGAGGAAAGAAGATCAACGGTTTCCTCAAGAGAATCATTGATGACCAGATATTCATAGTCTTTGACTGCCTGCAATTCAACTCGCGCATTGGCAAGGCGAACGGCAAGCATTTCTTCATTTTCTGTCCCCCTCCCCCGCAGCCTCTTCTCAAGTTCGGTAATACTTGGGGGGGAAATAAAAATGTGCGTGGCTTCAAGTTGGCCTAAGCGGCGCAAAATCGACGCTCCCTGCACATCGATATCAAGAATGATGTCAACTCCGGCCATAAGCTGTTGGTCAACAGCTGTCCTACTCGTGCCATAGCGGTTGCCGTGGACCTCAGCATGCTCGAGAAAAAGGCCCTGGTCAATCATTGACAAAAATTCCGCCTTGGAAACAAAGTGATAGTCGACCCCACTCCTTTCACCGGGTCGAGGAGGCCGGGTAGTGTGGGATACCGAAAAAGACAAGCCGGGAAGCTGTGCCATTACCCTCTTGAGAAGAGTGGTTTTGCCAGTGCCGGAAGGTGCAGAGACAACAAATAATTTGCCTATGGTCATGAGGATTCTCTCGGCGGGAGCTTCGGCTGCCCGTAATAGTCAGCCAAATGATAGCCAGGACTCATTGCCTGTAATCGTTGACTAATAGTATCAGGCTGAACCGACGACAGAATCACATGGTTTGAGTCCATCACCAGAATTGATCGAGTGCGTCGCCCCTCGGTCACGTCGACCAGTTTCCCTTCTTTCTTCGCGGCTTCCTTTAGCTTACGTGCCGGAGAAGACCCAGTATTAATGACAGCTATTACTCTTTCGACCATTACTGTATTGCCGAAACCAATATTTAACAGCAGCATAATTCACCACTCAGTTCATATCGTATAAAGATTGTTATTCAATGTTTTGTACCTGCTCGCGCATCTTTTCCAGTTCACTCTTCAAGTCGACGGTTAAATGTGCCAGCGTTGCGTCATTGATTTTCGACGCCAAAGTGTTAACCTCGCGGAGAAATTCCTGAATGAGAAAATCCAGCTTTCTGCCGACCCCACCCTCCTCGGATAGAAACAGGTTAAACTGTTTAATGTGACAACGCAACCGGACAATTTCTTCGGTGACATCTGTCTTGTCAGCCATTATAGCTACTTCCTGAACCAATCGAGCCGGATCAAGCTGGACATTACCGAGAAGTTTTTCAAGTCTTTCATTGAGAGTAAGTGTCCGCTGTGCCAACAGCTCCGGAATATTTTTTTCTATGGTATCAATGGTTGCGGAAAAAAATTGTAGACGGGATTGCAAATCGTAGGCCAGAGCATCACCCTCTTGAAGTCTCATGATATCGCATTGCAAGAGAGCCTCATCGAGAGCATTTTCGACCCATGGCCAGATCTCTTCAAGATCTTCGTCTTTTTGTTCCCTGAGCAAAACTTCCGGAAATGAGGCCAGAAGTTGTGGCGTAATCACCAAAGGGAGAGCAAATTCCTCGGCTAGAGTCTGCAAGGCATCCCTGTACCCCGAGGCCAGGGCGAGATGAACTTTGACCTCCTGAAGATCAGAGACGTCCCCACTCACCGACAGTAACAACTCGATTCTCCCACGCTGACAGGTGATGCCCACTTTTCGACGTATCCGCTCTTCCAGGGGAGTATAGCCTCGCGGAAGTTTCATTTTCAAATCGAGATACCTGTTGTTCACGCATCTCACTTCGGCGGTCCAAACCCTGCCGCCACTGGTATTCTCGCCGCGGCCAAAACCAGTCATGCTCTTAATCGCCATGTCGTTCCTTATAGCAGTAAGTTAACTCCTAGAAATAGGGGTAGATTTTCACAGATTGAAGGAGTTCTAAGGAAACTCGGCCACGGTCGAGAAATAACCTGGCCAGTGTAATGATGGCAAAGACACTCCATAAAAAACAAAACGATGTAGAGAGAGATCTCTACATCGTTTTTTAAAACAATGAAACAGACGACACACAATAAGATCTACTTGCCGGCCATGGCCTCATTCAGCTTTTTAACGATTGCATCACTTACTTCAATGGCGTCGTCGAAATACACGACACCGTTTTTCGAATCGAGAATTGCGGAATAGCCTTTGTCTTTGCCGTATTTTTCGACAACTTTTTCAAGAGCTTTCAGGATAGGTTCAAGTTCTTTATCCTGCAACTGCTTCATTTCAAAGCGAGCATCATCAGTTTTTGCTTGAAGCTCTCGGCCGTTTTTCTGGTATTCACGTATTTTTTCAGCCTTTTTCTCTTCACTCCAAGCAGAGCTTTTCTTTTTGATCTCGTCCTGCAGAACCTTGAGAGCTTCTTCTTCTTTTTTAAAACTCCCTTGAAGCTCTTTCATCTTTGCATCAAACCTCTCCTTCGCTGCTTTTCCTGAATCGCAGGTTACAATGATTTTCTGAACATTAATTACTGCTAACTTCAGATCAGCTGCGAAACTGTTATGGGCCGCGAAACAGGCAAGAAGAAACACAATTCCTGCCGGCAGGATATTCTTATAAGACATGTATATCTCCTGTTTATACTACTGTACAACTACGAAGTCGGCCCTTCTGTTCTGT
>JAHJLI010000043.1 GCA_018821785.1 Pseudomonadota bacterium | reverse complement strand
TAAAGCCTGTCACTTGGCCCGGCAGCCGTGATGACCACCCCTTCACCGGTATTGGTCACCGTGCCGCAAATCCCAAATCGACAGGCTAAATTGTAGATGAAGGGTCGAAATCCTACGCCCTGAACCGTACCTTGGACAAGTATTTCGACCCCTTGCTGCTTATGCTTTGTGCTTGAATTTAACACCGGTAAAGATAGAGGAAATAAGTCCCTCGGGTTGCTTTGTGTCATTCCATATACAGAGATAGATATGGATGACCGCAAAGATCATAAACCACCACATAAGGATGTGGTGTATATACCGGGCAAATTGCTGACTGCCGAAAATCGTCACCCCCCATCCGGCCCAGAAAGAGGCCTCCGGGTAAAGCATGTAGAAGCCGCTGACAATCATGAAAATTGCAGCGAAAAAGGTGAAGAGATAGGCAAGACCTGCCAAGATATTATGGCCGAGTCTCTCGTCATGTTTGTCGCTGATGTAGCTGTACTGCAACAGGGTCATGAACAGGTTGTTGATATTCCGTCCGGTAACCGGCAGAATATCCAATATTCTCTCTTGGGCGTTGCCGAAGATATAGAGAAACAGCCTGATCGCTATTGCAGCTGAAAAGGTATACGCTGCAAGAAAGTGAATGTAGCGCATGGTTGCCATGGGGAAGCTGAAGCTTCCCTCGATCATGGTATTTGTCCATGGGTTGTTGATGTAAAACCCTGTCGTCACCAGAAACACGATAGACAGAGCAAACATCCAGTGAAACAGCCGAAGCAGTATGCTCCAGCAATGATGTTTTTCGTATGTTGCCATTCTATTACCTCCTGCGGTTTGAGCCGGAAAGAAAAGTTTTTAAGTGTGTGTGAAGAGACCTTATATTGCTTTCACTTTCACAACTTCTTTCCCTTCTGGATCGAGCATATGTACGGCACAGGCTATACATGGATCGAATGAATGGATAGTACGAAGAACCTCGAGGGGTTTTTCCGGGTCAGCAATCGGATTGCCGACGAGTGATGCTTCGTAGGGGCCGAGTTGGCCTTTTTCGTCCCTTGGGCCGGCATTCCAGGTGGAAGGAACAACACACTGGTAATTTTTAATCTTGCCGTTTTCGATAACGATCCAGTGTGACAAAAGCCCACGGGGTGCTTCATGAACACCGACACCGCGCTGTTCACCCTTCGGATACGTCCAGGGGCGGAAGATTTCGTAATCACCGGAAGCAATATTGTTAACCAGGAGATCCCAGTGCTTGAGGCAGAGGTCGGACATCATTCCAGCTCGTACAGCACGGGCAGCATGCCGTCCGATGGTACCATGCAGGGCTTCCGGACCAACCTTGGTGCCGGCTACAGCGCTTACACGGCCAAGGAAGTCATTGACACTCTTAACGGTCAGTTCATGGCCTTGGGCATAGCCTACGACCATTTGTGCCAGAGGTCCGACCTGCATCGGCTTACCTTGGAAACGGGGGGCCTTCAGCCAGGTGTATTTACCCTCATCCTGGAAGTCGGTGAACTTCGGTTCGGTAGAGGATTCCCAAGGATGTTTTGACCAGTTGCCTTCATACCAGGCTTTGGCGATGGATTCCTGGACGTTTTCCTGGAAATATTTGTCAGCATGAACACTGATTGGCTTGATGGTTTTAAGGTCACCACCAAACACGGTGCCACCAGGGAGATCAGCCTTGGTTCCGGCTGCGTTCAGGAACATGTCCGGTGCGGCCAGGTAGTTGGTGACGCCAGCGCCGTAAGGAATCCAGGCGGCATACAGGGCACCGACGGCAACAACGTCGGTCATGTAGACCATCTTGATGAACGACTGTACTTCCAGAACGAGTTCCTTGATATGATTCAGTCGCTCCATGGTGACAGCGGTCTGATTCTCAGGATTCAGGTTGGTGGTAACACCGCCAACTGTAAGATTCTGGATATGCGGGTTTTTGCCGCCGATGATGGCTAGGGCCTGGGTAGCTTTGCGTTGATAATCAAGGGCTTCCAGATAATGGGAAACCGCCATGAGGTTGGCCTCAGGTGGCAGTTTCATGGCCGGATGACCCCAGTAGGCATTAGCGAAGGGGCCGAGTTGACCACTTGCTACCAGAGCTTTCAGCTTGTCTTTCACAGCAGCGAAACGCTTGGGGCTGTTACCAGGCCAATCGGAAAGACTGTCGGCGAGTTTTGCGGTAGCACCTGGGTCGGCACTAAGAGCGGAGACTACATCAACCCAGTCAAGGGCCGAGAGGGCGTAAAAATGGACTATATGGTCATGCAGACAGTGGATTGACTGCACCATATTGCGGATAAGCTGGGCGTTGAGGGGGATCTCAAGACCGAGCGCGTTCTCAACAGAACGAACGGAAGCAAGTGCGTGGACCGTCGTGCAAACACCGCAGATGCGCTGAACAAATAACCACGCATCGCGGGGGTCGCGGCCTTTGAGAATGTTCTCAAGACCGCGGTACATCTGGCCGGAGGACCATGCCTTGGTGACCTTGCCTCCGTCTACTTCGATATCTACTCTTAGGTGACCCTCAATCCGGGTTACCGGATCAATGGTGATTCGCTGAGCCATGTGTGAAACCTCCAAATAGTGACTACCAGTTAAGGAAAATTATTTTTTTCCGAGCGCCGGTAAAAGTTTTATAAATCGCTAATCATTCATGTGGAACAAGAATTTTCGTCGTTTTTACTCTTCGCTTTTGCCCTTAATCAGCCGTTTGCCAATTCCTACAGCAGCATGGATACCGACTGCGGCGGCAGTTACACCGAGAACGGTCTTGCCAACCTGATCTGCACTGTCGATGATTCCGCTGGCAGGGATTTTAACATTTGGAAGTCTTTCGTAGAACGGAGTCATGGTATCCCAGAAATTCGGCTCGGTACAACCGATGCAGCCGTGACCGACACTTACCGGCCAAACACCGACGTCATTAAAGCGTACCGCCGGGCAGTTGGAGAAGGTCTCGGGGCCTTTGCAGCCCACTTTGTACAGACAGTATCCGAGCTTGTGTGCTTGATCACCGAATTGCTCAACAAAACGGCCTTCGTCAAAATGTGCCCGACGTTCGCAATGGTCGTGGATTCTTCGGCCATAGGCGAAGAGCGGGCGATTCAAATTATCAAGGGCGGGCAGTCTCTTGAAGGTCAGGTAATGGAGAATGGTGCCAAGGAAAGATACCGGGTTTGGTGGGCAACCAGGGATGTTGACGATCGGTTTACCACTCACTAGATCTTGTACTCCAACAGCTCCAGTTGGATTTGGTGCCGCAGCCTGAACTCCGCCAAAGGTGGCACAGGTGCCGATAGCAATAATTGCCGTGGCTTTTGGGGCTACCTTGGCGAGTATTTCCATGGCGGTCTTGCCGGCGATTTTACAGTAGATACCGTTATCCTTGGTCGGAATTGCACCCTCGACAACCAAAATAAAGGGATGTTTGTCAACTGTATCATGCAGGTTTTGTTCGGCCTGATGACCGGCCGCAGCCATGACTGTCTCGTGATAATCAAGGGAGATTATATCGAGAAGCAGGTGGGCCAGATCAGGGTGCGAGGAGCGCAGGAGACTTTCCGTGCAGCCCGTACATTCCTGGAAATGGAGCCAGATGACCCGTGGACGTTCGGCGGTTGCAGCCGCTTCCACGAGTTTCGGGATCATCGCCTCGGACAGCCCTAGAGCAGCCGCAGCCATTGTGCATCCCTTGAGGAATCCGCGCCGATCAAGCTGCGGTTCCAGAGTGTTGTTTACCGTGTCTGCCATATCAACCTCCTATTGCTGTGTGACAACAAGTGTGCGCCAATGCGCGGTTGCTCCGACATGAGCGATGCCGAAGAAGTGAAAAAAAAGAACAAGGTAAAGCCGGCCGGCTTTGGTATTTGAACATCAACCCCGCTACTGCGTTTCTCTGTGTAAAACTGTGAAAAAAGGAAGCGGAAGGAAATTCTAAAGTGTGTAAGAAACGGGTGGAGAAAAAGAAGAGAAAAAAACGCTGACCGAGGAAATAAATGATGGTGAGAAAACTGAACAAAACAGTGGTTGGCTCTGATTGGTATGCTGGTAAGACCGTTTTGCATTGTTCTTTTGCCGAGAAGGTGAGCCAGTGAGCGGCGTAAACAGCGCTGGAAGGTTTTTTTGTCACCATTGTGCGAAGAGTGCGTCAATGTTTGCGGCGGAAACACAAAAAAACTTGTGCAAATGGGCTTTCTAGACTGAAAGGTGCCAAAAACTACCACTTTTGTGATATCAGTGCAAGCGCAAATTCTGTCTTTGTTGGAGCTTTATGCTGATTTTTTTTAATTCAGCATTGGTTGCGCACAAGACGCACAATGGCTTGATTTCAGTGCTGTTGGCCTGGACAACATTTTTCCCAATGTCGCAATAAGGTTGAGCGTTGAAAATGAGCACCAGGGATTGCGACTATGAATCAACTGAAAATGGGCAGCAAAGAGATCGTAGTTTTGTACAGCAAAGGGTATGGAACTAACTAACTGATCATGCAGAATATTATCGTTCTGTTTGAATGTCGGCGGGTGCAAGAAAAAACCGGAATCTATCTCTTAAAACCGAAGATGCCACCCTTGGTATTTGAAGAAAATGCTGGCTTGCATTTAGAGGGAGAGTGTTTTTCCTCTTCTGGGGTAGCTCTGCCCGGAGAAGGTTGAAGGCTTTCAAGCGGTCGTGGCGGAGTATCGGTAATGAGGACTTCGTCGGCAATTGCTTCTCCGGTCAGAGCTTCTGTGTAGAAATGGTAAAACAGCGTCGCTTTTCTGAAATAGCTTTTCCGTTTCAACCATTTGGGCCAACCGCTGGGCGTTTTGTTGTGGATGAGCAGGGAGAGATTGATCAACAGGCCCACCATATCCTGGCGGAGTGAACGACGTAGGTTGAGACGGATTCCGATGCTTCGGTCTACCTCGTCACGAATCTGATTGGCTAATTGAAATAAAACACTACTCTTGCGAAATTCACTGAAAAGTTGCCAGCGAGCCTCCACCCAAGGAACAAGGATGAAAGCGAATAAAAAGAAATCAGGCTGACGATGGATGTTCTGTTGAACTGCCAAGGAGTTGGCCCGGTCAATGGTGTGAAAAATATTTTCAAGAAGTACTTTCCGTTGATCGAAATTATCCTGATTCATCAGGATAATACTGTAGAAGGGGAAAAGATTGGTGAAAATGCCTGAGTCGACTGCGAGGAGAAACCATGGATGTGCGGCACCACCATAGAGATCTTTGAGAAACTCGTCACGGAGTCTGGACGGCGGGCAGAGAGAAAGCTCATTACTGTGTGCGCAAATAGCTTTCCATGTTCCGGCTTCAATGCTGAAGTTGTTTCTTGCTGCATGCCTAATTGCCCGCATCATCCGCACTGGGTCGCGGCCGATCCTGCGAGCAGGTTCACCACCTATTCTGATAATGCCCCGATCGAGATCCTCGGTGCCCCCGACATAATCGATAATTGTGCCGGTAATAATTTCATAAAAGAGCGAATTGATGGTGAGATCTCGTCGTCTGGCATCCTCACTCAAAGTGCCGAAGGTGTTGTTGGGGGCAAGGACCTCTTGCGGCCCATCAATGTCGTGCTCGCTGAGAGATCTCAGTGTACTGATTTCGATGGTTTTTCCGGCCTTGAAAAAGACCTGGACCAGGCGGAAGCGTCGGCCTATGGTATTGCTGTGAGGAAATAGCTTGCGCAGCTGACCAGGCCTGGCATCGGTGCTGATGTCAAAATCCTTTGGTGTTTTTCCGAGATACAGGTCGCGGACTCCGCCGCCGACAAGGTAGCCGGCATAACCGGCACCGGCGAGTTTTTTCAAGATAAAAAGTGCGTCACGATCGATCAGCTCTGGGGTAATATTATGTTCTTCGGAGGGAATAATACGAGCGGCAAGGATGGGCTCATCCTTGGTAAATTCTTCTTCTTTTGTATGATCCATGTTGAGATTCGTCGTGGTCAAGTCGCCGGGCTGAAGCCCAGTCCTTCTTTGTACACAGCCTCCGCTTGTTGCTTGAATTGCTTGAAAATATCAGCAACCGAAAGGATTGTATCCATCTTATAGGTGTTTTCACCGGAGAAAATAAGGCCTTCACGGGTGTTGCCGTCGCGCGCCATCAGCAACCTTTCGTTGATACAATAGTGGTGATCACACTTTTTAAGGCAGACTTGGCGGCATTTTTTTGTACTGACATCCTCTCCGGCATTGACCGCTTTGACGAAGGGGTTGTTGATAGCTCGACCGGGCATTCCGACTGGAGAGGAAGTGAGGACAATGTCCTCTTTTTTGGCATTGAGATAGGCCTGTTTGTATTCGTCGGCGATGTCGCATTCTTTGCTGAGAACGAAGCGGGAAGCGATTTGGATGCCATCTGCCCCGTATTGGTCCATCATTTCCGCCATTTCGTAGCCGTTGGTAAGGCCTCCGGCGGCTATCAATGGAATCTTTTTAATAACTTCACGAATAGGCGGAAAAATCTCTCGCAAGGGTCGGTCGGTACCAAGGTGGCCTCCGGCTTCTTTGGCCTCAACAATGATCGCTGCGGCACCGAGTTTCTCGGCGAGCTTGGCAAGGGTAGGGGAGCTGACGATCATGATTATCGGAGTATTGCGCTCCCGACCAATTTTAAAAATATCTCTTGAAAAACCGGCTCCGGTGATGATCATGTCGATACCGGCATCGATCGAACTCATTACCAGCTGATAAAAATCCTTCATGGCATACATTATATTTACCGCTACGACTCCTGTTGTTGCCGCCTTTGCCTTCTTGATGTCGGCAATAAGATCCTCGGGTGGCAGGCCAGAGCCGCCGATGACCCCTATCCCGCCGCAATCGGCAACAGGAACTGCAAGCGCAGATGTGGATACGCGGATAGACATGCCGCCCTGAATTAATGGGAATGAGGCAGTAAATGGGCCAATTTTTAATGAAGGTAACTTCATGTGGGAAGAGCTCCTTATAAGTGTGCATTTGCGATAAGAAACCAGATAATGCATCGCTTGCAGATATTTGTCAAGACAAGTGTGTGACTGCAGGCTATTTGTAAAAAAATCCGGTCAAAGCTGAAAAAACGGGCATTTCCTTGGCAAAATCGCGGGGCAAAAATGGAGGATTGTCGGAGGGTATCTTGACAAAACGGCAGCATTGCGGTTAAATTCAAGCTTTTTTCCTGCTTTAACCAAGGCTACTTGGAGTCGTTTCCATCCGTAGTTGCTGAAGACTTTGAAGACATTCCTTTCTTTTATTGTTGGAGAACGTTGTGAAAATTCAGGCCCTGAAAGGGTTTAAAGATATTGTGCCGGGGGAGGTTGAGCTCTGGCAATATCTTGAAAAGGTGGCTCGGAATATTTTTGTACGATTCAATTTTTCGGAAATTCGGTTACCAATTCTTGAAGAAACCGAGCTTTTTGCCAGATCTATCGGGGAGGCCACCGATATTGTCGAAAAAGAGATGTACACCTTCGTTGACAAAAAAATCACCATGCGCCCGGAGGCAACAGCATCTTTGCTGCGCGCCTATATAGAGCATGGCATGTATGTGCAGAAACCAGTGCAGCGGCTTTTCACCATCGGTCCGATGTTTCGCCATGAGCGTCCGCAAAAAGGGCGTCTCAGACAATTTCATCAGATGGATGTCGAGGTGCTGGGGTCGGAAAATCCGCAGGTTGATGCCGAGCTCATGGCGATGGGGGCGATGCTTTTCGGCGAATTGGGAATATCCGTCAGCCTTGAGGTGAATTCTTTGGGATGTCCGGAGTGTCGGCCAGGTTACAGGGTGCAGCTGATTTCTTACATAACCGAGCGGTTGGACGCGCTTTGCAGCGACTGCAAAAGGAGGAGCATGACAAATCCTTTGCGGGTATTAGATTGCAAAATACCCACCTGCCGGGCGCAGATGTGCGACGCCCCGGCCCTGCAGGATTATTTGTGTACTCCCTGCGCCGACCATTTCGAAAAAGTCCAGGCCGGGCTGGCGCAGTTGAACATACGGTATACCCTCAACAAGTTCATGGTCCGCGGGCTCGATTACTACTGTCGCACCACTTTTGAGTTTATTACTTCAGATCTTGGAGCTCAGGCTGCAGTCGCTGCCGGTGGGCGCTATGACGGACTCATCGAAACACTTGGTGGGCCGAAGAACAGTCCCGGTATCGGCTTTGCAATGGGCATGGAACGGCTGGTTCTCCTGTTGCAGCAGCAGGAGAACGGTTTTCTTGCAGTTGAGGAGGTGGATCTGTTCATCGCCGGAATTGGCGAGAAAGGCAGCCATAGTGGTTTTTCTCTGGCCCATGCCTTGCGGGCTGGGAAATATAAGATTGCCATGGATCACGAAGGGCGGAGCCTGAAAAGCCAGATGAAACAGGCAAATAAGGCGGGAGCCCGGTTTGTCCTCATAATCGGCGATGCCGAACTTGCATCGGGCAAGGGGGTTTTGCGTAACATGGCGACTGAAGAACAGCAGGAAGTCACGCTGGCGTTTGCCGATATTGCCGCCCAAATACCATGTCAAAAGAAATAGGAACATTTTTCCAACTTACTGCCTAGGAAAAACTGATCGGTAGTGTTTTCAACAACCTAGACAACAATACCAAAGTAAAAAAATTTAACATATTGAGCACTTATGGAATCGATGGGAAGGCTGAGCCGGACACATTTTTGTAATGATCTCGGCAGCAAAAATGTTGGTGAGCAGGTAACGCTGATGGGTTGGGTTCTTCGTCGGCGTGACCATGGCGGGGTAATTTTCATTGATCTTCGTGATCGAAGGGGTATCACTCAAGTGGTTTTTAACCCCGAGATCAATCCCGAGGTTCATGCCAAGGCGCACCAGGTCCGAAGTGAGTGGGTTCTCGCGGTGCAGGGCAGGGTCGAGTCCAGGCCGGGCGATATGGCGAATCCGAAGCTTGCGACTGGGGCGATAGAGATTCTTGTTACCGAACTGCGTCTTCTCAACAGCAGCGAGACCCCACCTTTCCCCCTTGATGAGGATGTCGAGGTGTCGGACAATCTTCGCCTGCAGTACCGCTACCTCGATCTGCGGCGACCGGAAATGGCCGCCAATCTCGTAATGCGCCACAAGGCAGTGATGAGCGTTCGCAATTATCTCAACGATAATGGTTTTCTTGATATCGAAACCCCGATGCTTACCCGCTCCACTCCGGAAGGCGCCCGCGATTATCTGGTTCCCAGCCGGGTCAATGCCGGGAGATTCTATGCCCTGCCGCAGTCACCCCAGTTGTTTAAACAATTGCTGATGATTGCCGGCATGGATCGCTACTACCAGATAGTCAAGTGCTTTCGCGACGAAGATCTGCGGGCCGACCGACAGCCGGAGTTTACCCAGATAGATATGGAGCTCAGTTTCGTAGACGAAGAACAGATCATGGCACTCAATGAAGGGATGATTGCCAAGTTATTCAAGGATACCCTCGGGCTCGACCTTGCCCCGCCGTTTCCGCGTCTTACTTTCGCCGAGGCGATGGATCGTTTTGGCACCGACCGGCCGGATGTGCGATTTGGCATGGAGCTGGTTGATCTCACCGCCATCGCCGCCAACTGTGGCTTCAAGGTTTTCAGGGACATCGCCGACAAGGGCGGCACGGTTCGGGCGATCAACGCCAAGGGTTGTGGCGAGTTTTCCCGGAAGGAACTCGATCTTTTGACTGAATATGTCGCCCAGTTCGGTGCAAAGGGGTTGGCCTGGGTCAAGGTCAAAGAAGGCGGTGAGTGGCAGTCGCCGATCGGCAAATTTTTTACCGAGGAAGAGCGCGCCGCAATAGCCAGCGCTACCGACGCGGTACAAGGGGATCTGTTGTTTTTTGGCGCCGACGTCAAAAAAGTGGTTTTCCAGGTGCTTTCCGAGCTGCGTGTCGAGCTTGCCAGGCGTTTGGAACTTCTGAAAAAGGAGGAATTCCGATTTACCTGGGTCACCGATTTTCCCCTTGTGGAATATGACGAAAAAGACAAACGCTATCAGGCCTTGCACCACCCCTTTACCGCCCCCAAGGATGAGGATATCGCCAAACTGGACAGCGATCCAGCCGTTGTTTTAAGTCGCGCCTATGATCTGGTGCTGAATGGTACCGAAATAGGCGGTGGTTCCATCCGAATCCATCAGAAGCAGCTGCAATCGAAGGTGCTCGAGGTCCTCGGCATCGGTGCTGAAGAGGCGACCGAGAAGTTCGGCTTTCTCCTGCGCGCACTGGAACTCGGTGCTCCGCCGCACGGTGGATTGGCCTTCGGCCTTGATCGGCTGCTGATGATCATTACCGGCAGTGATTCGATCCGCAACGTCATCGCCTTCCCAAAAACCCAGAAGGCTACCTGCCCTCTGACCGATGCACCCGCATCTGTTGCCCGCAAACAACTGACCGAGCTGCATATCCGCCCGGACTGGAAAGAGTAAGGCCCTATCGTCCTCCTCTTGAAAACCGCCTGGATTTCAAGAGGAGTGATTTGCCCATCCCACCCGATCCAGTCGTTTCATGTGAATTTGCCTCCCCCTCCCTGCCTGTTGTTGTTATACTCAAATAAAAGTGTTGAACCAGCGCGATGCCTTTCGTTTATGCGGAGTGTGGTTCGCTGGTTAATTTGTCATAAGCAACAGATATCAAAAAATAAAAAATGGAAAAGGCGGGCTTGATGATTGCGGTTGATATCTATACTCTCTTGTTGGGGAATATTCAGAAGGTAATAAAGGGAAAGGAGCAAATGATAAAGATGATGCTCGCTGCGTTTTTTTGCGGTGGGCATGTTCTGCTGGAAGATGTTCCTGGAACAGGAAAAACAACTCTTGCAAAGGCCCTCGCCAAATCAATAGGAACGGGTTTCAAACGAATTCAGTTCACCCCGGATCTGTTGCCATCCGATATCATTGGTGTTTCCGTCTACAACCATCACGAGGGTGTCTTTTCTTTTCACCAAGGGCCTATTTTTACGAATATTTTATTAGCAGATGAAATAAACAGGGCGAGCCCTAGGACACAGTCCGCTCTTCTTGAGGCAATGGGAGAAAAACAGGTTACTGTCGAAGGCAAAAGAATGATTCTCGATAATCTCTTTTTTGTTATTGCCACAGAAAACCCTGTGGAGTCCCATGGAACGTACCCTTTGCCGGAATCGCAGATGGATCGTTTCATGATAAAACTCTCACCAGGGTATCTGGAGCGAGATGAGGAAGTGCTGGTTATTTCCGAGCAACTCATGGGCCATCCCCTCAATACAATAGAGAGTGTAACCTGTGAAGAGGATATTTCCAGGGTCATGGATGCAGTGTTGTCTGTAAGAATATCTGAGGAATTACGGTATTATATTGTCGATATCGCAAGAGCGACAAGACAGAATGAGCATGTTGCTGTTGGCGCAAGCGTCAGAGCATCTCTTGCCTTGATGAAGATTGCCCAGGCCTTGGCTTTGTTCGACGGCAGAGGCTTTGTAATTCCAGAGGATATTGAGGAAGCTGCTGTGGCTGTCGTCGGGCACCGATTACAGATCTTGCCGCAATCGAAATTCGCGGGAATAACAGCTCAGGCAGTTATTCACAAAGTTCTCAACGAGATGAAAAAACCCGGATGAGCTATCGTCTTTATGCACTCTATAGACGCACCGAGAGGATCAAACAATGGTTCTCTTCCCGATTCACCCCAGTCGGAAAACATTTCCTGCTGATCGTTTGTATCGCCATCCTCTTTGGAATTGAAATCCAAAGTACAATGATTTACCAGATATTTGCTATTGCCTCCAGTCTCCTTTTTCTTGCATTTCTCTCTTCTCTTCGATTTCGTGCTAACCTGAAAATGCGAAGAATTCTTCCAGAAACGTGTATTGCTGGAAGAGAGCTCAAATATACTGTTTACATAGAAAACCGGAGCCGAAAAAATATAAAATCGGTTCTTTACCGTGAACATACAATCGAACAGTTGCCGACCTGGCAGGAGTTCAGTTCGTCGAGGGAGGAAGGGGAAGAGAAACGCAATATCTTTGATCGTAAGATGGCGTACTACAGGTGGCTTTGGCTTTTGCGGTGGAGTAGCAGGATAGAGAGTTGCGATCAGGAATTGCCGGAACTGGTGGCGGGGAAAATCTTAAAAATGGAAATCACCCTCATGCCACTGAAGCGAGGGACTGTCCATTTCTGCGGCCAAATACTGACCGGCATCGATCCCTTGGGTCTCTGCAAGCATCAAATCCAATATGAAAATCCTCAAAATCTTCTGATTCTGCCCAAACTTTACCCTGTTCCCAAACTCTTCTTTCCAGGTTCCCGTAAATATCACCTGGGAGGAATAATTGCTGCTCAAAATCGTGGCGATTCTAATGAATTTCTCTCTCTCAGGGAGTATAGCCACGGAGATCCCATTAAACACATAGACTGGAAGTCGACAGCCCGGGTCGGAAAAACAATCGTCAAACAATATCGTGACGAATACTTTTCCAGATACGGTCTCATCTTAGACTGCTTTACTCCCAAAACATACAGTAATGTTTTCGAACAGGCAGTCTCCGTTGCCGCCTCCATCATGATGACGCAGGACGGTGAAGATTCTGTTCTCGACCTGTTTTTTGTTGGGAGTGACTGCCTTACAGCTTCCATCGGTCGAGGACTTGCCGATCGGCAACGAATCTTGGAAATACTTGCCTCTGTCACGACCTGTCAGGACAAATCCTTTGTCGAAATGACCAGCCTTGTCAAAAGCTTTTCTGCCTTGCTTTCAGGAATTGTATTGATCTTAATTGATCTCGATGAACAACGTAACGATCTGATTAAATACCTCGCTGGGAATAAGATACCCATGAAGGTCATTGTAATTGTTGAAAATAGAGAGGATTTTGCTATTAAGAAAAAGAAGATAGCGGTTGAAACGCCAATGAGAGAAATAGATCTTGAAAACTTAGAGGAACAGATCGCACTCCTATGAAGGTGCCACCGCTCATCATTGGTGTCGCTCTTCTGTTCTGGGGCGTCGAAACTGACAATCTCCTTGTCGGCGCGCTTCTTTGTCTGCTTTTAGAAGGACACAATCTGGCAACAACCAGATATACGCTTACAGAAGATGATTTCATTAAAGTCTCCGATTTGACCTCTCTGATCTTTCTTGGCTCGTTGGCACTTGTTCTGTTAAATCATAAGCCTATTAACTTTTTGCGCATAACAGCCGGATGGCTCCCCTTCATTTTGTCGCCTCTTATTGTGGCCCAACTCTACTCCACAAGCGATAAAATTGTTATCGGAACCAGATTGACAAGCAAAAAGAAGATCCATGCCCATAAACCAATCGATTTTCGTTTTTATTATCTTGCGATATGCATTTTCGCCGCAGCAACAGGAAACAGCCGGGCTCTCTGGTTTTATCCAGTAATGGGGTTTATTCTGGCTTGGTTTCTTTACCAAAACCGCGGGCGTTCCTTTTCATCAACGCTTTTTGTCATACTTCTCGGAGTTTCTCTAGGCTTTGGATATGCCGCCATCATGGGAATGGAATTAGCTCAAAGCCACATTCTTGCAAAGGTACATCACTTCTGGCGTGGATATTATAGAGAGAAAAACAGTGATCCTTATAAAAGTCATGTGAATTTTGGTGAGACAGGAAGGCTGAAAGTATCCGGCGAAATAATTATGCGTGTTGATGCACCCTATGCTCCACCGCATCTCTTTAAAGAGGCAAGCTATTCGCTGTTCGCAAGAGGAAATTGGTTAGGCACCCAGGCAGATTTTGCATTTCTTGCGCCGGTCGAAGAAGCGAGCTGGAATCTTGTGGACCCACCCCATAAAGAAGGCAAAACGCTCAGCGTGCAATACAATCTGCCCAAGGAAAAGGGCTTATTGCCCTATCCTCATGGGGGGTATCACATCAAAAGTAATACAATTTTTGAGATTGAGAAAAACAGAAACGGTGTTGTGAAGGTGATAGACGGTGCTTCAATTATTTCCTACGATCTTTGGTATCATCCGGAAATGCAGATTAAGACGGATCTACCAACTGCCAGAAATCTTATTGTGCCTGAAAATGAAAGGTATGTTTTGCAGGAGGTGATTGGACGTATTGATGTGGCAGGTTTTTCAGATATCAATAAAATAGCTGCCTTACAGCAGTATTTCAAAAAGGATTTCAGTTATTCACTGAGTTTTCTCGGCAAAGAAGAGTATGACACGCCGCTCGGTAATTTCCTCCTGAAACAGAAAACAGGTTTTTGTGAATATTATGCAACCGCCACAGCGCTTCTTTTGAGACTTTATGGTATCCCAAGCCGGTATGTTGTGGGATATGCGATCCTTGAGAAAAGTTGGCTGGAGAGAAAGTATGTGGTGCGAGAAAGACATGCTCACGCTTGGGCAGAGGCCTTCGTCGACAATTCCTGGATAGTTGTCGATACCACCCCTGCCAATTGGGCGGAGAAAGACTTGGAAGAAGCGCCAACACTTGAAACCATACAGGATATTTTTCGACTCATTCGTCATCAATACGGGCTCTTTCGGATCGGTAGCGGAACTGAAAACACCTTCTTTTATTCGACAATTGTCATCGTTCTGACATCGTTTTTGGTCATCAGGATCTATCGTCGAATGAGAATCAAGCAGGCTGGGGGTGAGAAAAAAGTCGAAAAGGTACGTTCGTTTGAGAGAATCATTTCACCATTTTCACCTATTATGGATATATGCCTGCAATCAGATGTTATGCGGAGAGAAAAGGAAAGCTTTGTTGACTGGGTAGTTCGCATATATCAATGGAATGCTTTTGACCGCATGGAGCTTAAAGACCTCTACCATCTCCACCTGCGGATGAGATATGATCCCGAGGGACTGGGTGTTGAAGAAGTGGAGCGATTGAGACAGGGCTCAGAGAAATACCTTGAAGAAATTGGAAAAGCAAAAAGACCTGCTGGAGGTTTGGATTGACATTAAAGAATTTGGCTGCCTGACTTTTGGGGATATCGGCGACACCCAGAGCCATCGTTTTGTTTTCTCCCCAACATGCCGCAGGCGATGGTACAAAGCCAGAAGTCAAAGGGGCGGGCTTGACTTCTGGGTGTTTCACTTGGCGGTCAAGCAACGACCAGGGAGTCGCCCGCGGTGATTGCTGGTTTGCTAGTAAGTGTTATTAAGCGGGGTCAGAGTAAAATTAAATTTGTAGTTCGGATTCAAATATATTAAATTGAGCAAAAAATAACAATATCACTCTCGCGATCATGGGCTATGGTACGACTACCAAGAATATCACCAGTAAATGTCCCGGTTCATATAATCCAGCGAGGCAATAACCGCCAAGTCTGCTTCGTTGCGGAAGAAGACTATGGCTCGTATGCTGGCTGGCTTAAAGAGTATGCAAAGAAATATAGAGTGGATGTGCATGCCTGGGTGATGATGTCCAATCATGTGCATTTATTATGCACCCCTCGACAGGAGGGAGCTGTAAGTCTGATGATGCAAGCATTGGGGCGCAATTTTGTGCGCTATTTTAATTATAAATATCAGCGAAGCGGCACATTGTGGGAAGGCCGCTACAAATCGTGCCTAGTTCAGGAGAGCCGTTACTTACTGGAAGTATACAAATATATAGAACTTAATCCTGTCAGAGCTGGGATGGTTGCAGCCCCCGGTGATTATCTATGGTCAAGTCATAGCGTCAATGGATCAGGTATGGTTTCTGATTTATGTACACCACACCTGGAATACCTCGCTTTAGGGGCAGACCCCGAAGAGCGACAAAAAAGCTATCAGGCTCTGTTCAGCACACAAATCGACAAAGAATTGTTGGAGGAAATACGAGCAAATACGAAAAAGGGACTGACGTTCGGAAATGATCGATTTATAGAACAAATTGAAGCTTTAGCCGGCAGGAGGCTACAGGCGAGGAAAAGAGGGCGCCCGCTGGGATGGAGGAAAAAGAGCTGATAAATTTACTCTGACCCTAAATATTTACTAAATATTTACTCTAAATATTTAATTATTATTGAATAAACTGCTGCAGCGCTTTTTCACGAGTTTCAGATGTATTCCTCTCAGTGATTATAGTTGCTTCAGCCACCCTTTCGCTACAATCAGTCAGTGGACAACGCTCACAGGTTTCACTGACCATCTCGCCCGCAATCGCCGGATCATTCAAGAATTTAATGGAAGCTTCTGATTTTTTGTCGATTTTCACTCCAATGGCGATCGCTGAGCCACGTTCTCTCGAAAGAGAAAGAGGTCGCGCCATGCTTATAAGGAGAAAAGAGGTGCTGCTTTCGACAAATTGTATTTTTTGTACCCCCGTCGTGATGGGAAGTTTTTGATTCCGCAACGTTTTTAATAGCCTCAGAGGGAGCCAGCGTCTACAGTAGTGTTCATTGATGCCAAGGCCATATGGGACAAGAGTATCTGTCATATTAAGCTCTTTTGTCAGGATCACCGACAGGGGATCGGTGGAGTTGGTGAAGCGAAAATAGAATATTTTTTCAAGCCCGAAAACACCCGGAAGTATCTGACTCATCCGGTAAAGAAGCATTTCCGGTGTTGCCTGGTGCAGAACGAGGAGTTCCGTAAAAGAATCCCCATTCCACTTAGTGATATTAAATAACTGTTTAATATCAATACCTAATATATCCTGCTGCAAGAGCAGCGCCCCGCCAAAGTAGGAAGCCTTGAAATTATTAACCAATTGATTAAAGCTCTGAACTTTAATCCATGAGGAAGTAAGTGGGCGCTCTTCGATGCCAAGCTCATTAAAGCCAATCTCTCGAGCAAGAATAAACGCCTTTTGCGAGGGCAGGAGCTTATCATTTATAGATAGCCGCCCCTTTCCTCTGATGATGGATCGAAACCCTCTCAAAACAGGGTGTTGTGATAGCTCTGTCTCATCTATTGTATACGAATAGTGGTCTTCCAGGATCTTTTTTAATTGATCAAGCGTCGATGATTTTCCGTCAATTCCGTATCTACGAACATACTGGTTGGCCAACTTTTCCAAGTCGGGAAAATAATTCTTGTGAAGGCCCTGGTAGGTCCGCAGCGCGGCAAAGAGAAAAGTCTCCAGGGACATGTCGTAGACTCGACTGATTTGCAGGAAAGTCTGCAAAAATGCCTGGGCATTGTCTGGATTATTCTTAAACAGTCCGAGGATATCACTTGCAGAAATGCCAAACAGATGAAAGGGAAACTCTTTTATCAGTTCAGAATTGATGAGCGCAGCAAATGGATCAAGGGTTTTACCAACCTTTGTTGAGACCAGTGCATCATATTCCACCCCAAGAGCCTGCGCCAGACGGATCAACTTGTCTGGTTTCGGGTATTTTTTTCCGGATTCAATTTCGCTGAGATACGAAATGGCAATATCGGCTCTTTGCGAAAGCTGTTGTAATGATAATCCCAGGCTTGTTCGAAAAGATTTCACCTTAAGCCCGAAGATAATTTTTACATTCTCTGTGTTCATATTCTGTTTCATGATCAATAATATACTTTTATTCTTAGACAAATCAAGAATAAAACAAATAAACAAATTAGCGAAATTTCGCTTGACAACCACATTTCGCAATCCTTACTGTAACTGAAACTAAAAGATAAAGGAGTTGCCATGACAGACACGAAAAAGAAACGACTATTGTTCTCCGAGGAACTCTTGGAGAGATACCCGGATGTCCTCAATGCGCATGCCCTTGAAGCCCTTGAAAGCCTCTCGTTTCTCAATGGGGAACGCATCGCTCTCATGGAAAAACGATACGCCAGAAGAAAGCGGCGATTTGAAAATAAAGAGCGAATCAATTTTCTTGATCATAACGGAGTCATTCCCGGCACCAGCATAAAAGTTGCCGACGCAAGGGCGGGAAATTTTGTTGGCCCCGCCATTCCTGCAGACCTGCAAAGGCAATGGATTCAAGGAACCGGCCCGGCGGCAAAGCCCCGTGCCCCACTTGCCAGCAGCATCAGAAATGTAGCGTACGCGCTCCTTTCTGGAGCCGATGGCTGGATGTTTGACGGGGAAGATGCCCTCGGACAGATCCACACCATGTCTCTTGATAATCTGCGGAATCTCAAGCTGGCATATGGCAACGATCCTTTATTTCTGGGGGTTGCTGAGTCAGTGGCCAAGGAAATGAATAGCTGGGCCGAGTCATTTCTTGGCAGAGCAATTATCAAAAACTGGCAGGAACAATTAACCTTTACTACCAGGATATTCAGACCTCGAGGATTGCACCTCGATGACAGACATATCAGGGATGATGAGGGGCGGGGTCTTGCTGCTTCGATCGTTGACACGGCACTTTATATTTGCAATACCCACGCCGAGCTGCAGAAAAACGGCTCGTCTCTGGTCCTCTACCTGCCAAAAATCCAAACCGCCGAGGAGGCCGCATTCTGGAAGAAGCTCCTGGATATGCTCGAATCGATCCTGGGCTTAAAAGATAATGCTATCCTCGCCTACGTCCTTCTTGAGCAGGTTGAAGCGACCTTCCAGGTCATGGAAATTCGAGCTGCTTTGGGTGGTCATTTTATAGGTTTCAACACCGGACGTTGGGATTACATCAATAGTGTTGCAGATGCCATGGCTTGGGACAACACCTTTATAAACCCCAACATAGAAGAAATAGGCATGACCTTTGGCTATATGCGAATATATGAAGACAGGGTTCGCAGATGTGTAAATACCCCTGATAAAAATGGCAATTATGCCCTGTTTCAGGGAGGCATGGAGCCTAATATTCCTGTCGGATCGGCAGAAGGAGTAAAGGCCGGTATGAGGAAGGCCCTTGCCGGTGCGGAGCGTGAACAACAGGCAGGTGCCAGTGGTAAATGGGTTGCCCATTGGAAAATGGTCCACATCGTACGACCTGTCTGGGAGAAGGTTGGCAACAATAATCAGCTAGGAAGATCTTTTCCAAGGCTTACCTATGAACAGAAAGATGCCGACGACCTGTTCCTCCTGGAAGATGCTCCTCGAACCATCCGTGGCGCGAGAAATCTTATAAGTGTTGCCCTGCAATACGGCAATGCCTTTGCCCAGGGATTCCAGGCAGCGGCTCTGAAGGCCGGCGATTTTTTTGGCAACGATGACATACTCTACCTCATGGAAGACATGGCCACCGGTGAAATTCGCTTGAGCATTCTTTGGGAATGGGTGCATAAGGGTGGGGTCATAACTGAAGATGATCGGGAAACGGAGATCAGGGCAGGACAGGTGTTTACCGGGGAGATTTTTCGACGCCTCCTAGAAGAAGAATATGCCAAGCTTTTAAAGGCGGATACGAGAGATGTTCATGAAAAATCAAAAACGACATCACTTCCCATAATTTATGAAATGGTAAAGGATTATATCGCAGAAAGTGTAAAAATTCCCTGGTATATCGATCTCCTGAATATAAACCTCAATAATGAAAATCTTTCTGAAGGGAAACGACGAGTCGCAGCCTATATCAACGAATTCAAAAAAACCGGCCGGCGAATAACCAAGAATTTGGACAATGCATCATAAATAAAAGGGGTGGAAAATGTTAGAACAACAGATCAGCAAACTTCAAGAGTACTTCTCCAGGCCCCGTTTTGACGGGGTTCAACGACTTTATTCTGAACGCCAGGTGGCAGAACAGCAGGGAATCATCGCCAATGACTATACTGTGGCCAGAGAAGCGGCAGAAGGTTTTTTAATCTCCTGCGAGACAGCTTTAAAAATAATACGTCAATTACCACCTTCGGACCCTATTCTCCCGGACAGGCGGTTACCATGAAAAGAGTCGGCATCCAGGGGATTTACCTGGGAGGGTGGGCAACCTCGGCAAAGGGTTCTGTTAATGAAGACCCTGGTGCAGATTTGGCATCGTATCCCTTAAGTCAGGTTCCTGACGAGGCGGCTCCCATTGTCAGAGCACTGCTTACGGCCGACAGAAATCAGAATTTTTTTCGCTCCCGCATGACTGAAGAGGAAAGGAAGAAATCGCCGGAATATGATTTTCGCCCCTTCATTATTGCCGATGCCGATACCGGGCATGGCGGCGATGCCCATGTCCGCAACTTGATACGACGCTTTGTCGAGGTGGGCGTCCCCGGATATCATATTGAAGACCAGAGACCGGGAACAAAAAAATGCGGCCATCAGGGTGGCAAGGTTCTGGTTTCTGTGGATGAACAGATAAAGCGGCTTAATACCGCCCGTTTTCAGTTGGATATAATGCAGGTCCCGGGAATTATCGTGGCTCGTACCGATGCGGAAGCAGCAACCCTGCTCGACAGTAATAACGACAGCAGGGATCATGCCTTTATACTGGGTGCCACGAATCTGAAGGTTCCTCTCTATAAATTCTGTGCCCTGGCGCTGCAACGATTGTTCTATGAATCCGGACACAAAGATATCCTCGGACATCTGTTATTTGTCCTGGCTGATAACGATTATGGTCTTGCTATCTCCTGGTTTAAATCGGCAGGTATCTATGAAAAAATTGAAGAGATAATTTCCAGGAAGGTTTCAGCCGATAGACTGGAGATAAAACACATGCTCGATGAGGCTATGACCATTGTGGTACAGGCCTGGGAAACTGAGGCGGGGATTAAGACCTTTCCAGAAGCAGTCGCCGACCGAATCAAACTCCTTAAGGAGGACGGTCAGGAAACAGTTATGACCGTAGAAGATTGGCTGAAGTATGCAAAGCATGTATCGCACTTCAGGGCAAGGCAGAAGGCAAAAGAAATCGGCGCGAATGTTTCATGGGACTGGAATCGGCCCAGGACGACTGAAGGTTTCTTCCAGATACGCGGCGGCATGGCATACGCCATCGCCAAATCTCTGGCGGTTGCACCATTTGCCGACATTATCTGGATGGAGACCAAAACCGCAAATTTAAAGGAGGCTGCTGAATTTGCAGAGGCTATCCATGCCGTCTATCCGGACAAAATGCTTGCCTATAATCTCTCACCTTCGTTCAACTGGGATACAACCGGCATGAGTGATGAGGAGATGCGGAGATTTCCCAGTGATATAGGAAAGCTGGGGTATGTATTTAATTTTATTACCTACGGCGGACATCAGGCAGATGGCGTGGCGGGTGAGGAATTGGCCACCGCTTTGAAGCAGGACGGGATGCTCACCCTGGCGAGGTTGCAACGTAAACTCCGGCTGCTTGAATCTCCCTATACAACGCCGCAGACTCTGGTTGGCGGCCCCAGACTGGATGGAGCTCTGGCTGCATGTTCGGGAAGAACCGCAACTACCAAGGCAATGGGCAAGGGGTCTACTCAATTTCAACACCTGGTCCAAATTGAACCGCCAATTTCAATTCTTGATGGCTGGGTGTCCAGGTGGTCAAAAACAAACAACTTTACCAAAGAACTTAAGGTTCGGTTGCGACCGCAGAGATCGGGTTCCGACATTCTGGAACTTGTCGTTCTCGACGGTTCGGAAAACGTGGTCGCCGAGGTTGTGTTCACCGTCTTATGTGACCGCGAGGACAAAGTGTTTCTATTTATCCGCAACCAAATCATTCATAATACTGAGCTGCGAAGAAGACGATTTATGACTCTTCTGCAACTCTTTTTGGTGCACCGGTATAAAGTGGATGTCATTCAGTACATGACCCCGACTGATGATAATCGTCATCAAACCAATGGGATGAAGCGGATTGGTATATTTGAGGATGTCATTGAAGAGATTGGCGATATTATTGTTGCCCATATTGACAAGAAAGTCATCACTGAACTGGTAGATCCCCAGAGTCACGGGATAGACCGACTGCTTTTAAAAGAAATAAATTTAGTACAATAGAAATTCGTTTCTTGTTTTTTAAACGAATTTCGTGAAGGTACTTATCCCGGTTGACCGGGGTGAGTACCTTAGAAAACCGGGGAAGTTTTCCAGGCTATAGTCGCAATATCAGGTTATCACTTTCTTCTGTTCCGAAAAGTGGTCATGAAGATTCCCCCGAAGATGAGGAGAATTGCCATCAAGTGATTTTTGGTGAGGGTCTCGCCAAGGAAAAAAACCGCAAGAACGGTACTGAAGGCCGGCATGAGATGAATGAAGGGTCCGGCAATGTTTGCTCCCAGCATACTCACCGCCCGGTTCCAGAAGATAAAGGCGAGAACCGAGGCAAAAACCGCCACATAAATGACCGTGACCACAGTGCCAGTGGTTATCACGAGGGTCTTTCCGGATGCGATCTCCAGAAGATACAGGGGTAGTAGGGCGGTCAATCCGACCACGGCAATGGCCGTCTGGTAGGCCAGTGGGTGCAGGCCACGTGGATATTTTTTCAGGTTGACGGAGTAAAAGGCCCAGAGGCATGCGGCAATAAATACCAGGATATCGCCGCTGTTGAACTGCAGATGGAGGAGTGTCGTGAGGTCTCCGCGGGAAATGATCAGCAGGACGCCGGAGAGGGAGACGGCGACACCGAGGCATTGCCTAAGGCTGAGGCGATCTTTAAACATGGCCCAGGAAATGAGGACGATGATGATCGGGGTGCAGGAATTTACCAGCGCGGCATTAATGGCCGTGGTGGTCTGCATCGCAAGGTAAATGAGGCTGTTGAAACCGGTCACCCCCAGCAGGCCCTGGACTATCAGGAATTTTTTGTGTTGCATGGCAAGCTTGCGCTCGGCCAGAAGATGACCCATGCCGAAAAAGGCAAGGATCAGAAAGGCCAGGGCCCAGCGCCAGAAAGAAAGGGCCATGGGCGGAATGGCCGCATGCATTCCCCGGCTGATAACAAAGTTTCCGGACCAGAACAGGGTTGTAAGAACAAGAAGTAGGTAGGGCATTAAGGGGTAGGGCCTCGCGCTTGAAAAGAAGAGAAGGTACTTATCCTGTTTACCGGGGGTAGTCCTGGTCGTCCCGACGTTTTTTCAGGACGACTTCGACATTGGGAAGATAATTTTTAAAAGCCTCACCGTAGATCTCCCAGATGGTGATGAACAGGGCGGCAACAATCGGACCGAGAATAATGCCCAGAAGGCCGAACATCGAGATGCCGCCAAGGGTGCCGAAGAGCACGAAAAGATCGTGCATCTCCGTGTCTTTGCCGACCAGGCGGGGGCGTAGGACATTATCCAGATTGCCGGCCACAGCACCGCACAGAACGGCAAGAATTGCTACCCCGGCAAAGTCTCCGGTCAAGGCCAGGATAATGAGGGCCGGCAGCCAGATGATCGCTGTACCGACGGCGGGGATGATCGACATGACCGCCATCACCGAGCCCCAGAAAACCGGGCCGTGGATTCCGGCTATAGCAAAGGCGATGCCGCATATCGCACCCTGCATAATACCGATTATCAGTGTGCCTTTGATCGTTGCCCTGGCGACCGAGGTAAAACGTTTTAATAATTTTTGTTCACTGTCGTCGTCCATGGGAAGAAAATAAAGAATTTTCTTCAGGAGAAGGTCACCCATAGAGAGGAAGTAGAACATCACATAGAGCATGATGATAGACGAAAAGATGGCGCCGATGGTGACCTTGGTAAAAGAAGAAAGCGAATCAATGAGGAAAGTGGAAAGGGTGCCGACGAGTTCGCCGGCCTTTTGAATGATTATGTCCCGATACGGGAGAATTTCCTCATAGTAGGGGACTTTTTCCAGCAGGGCCGACAGTGTTGACGGCTCTTTAATAAAACCTTGGACCCAGGGGGTGACCGACTGGCCGACACTGATTGCCTGGGCAATGACCATGGTGATGAGAATGGCGAGTGGCGTAAGGACCAGCAGCACAATGCCGAAAACCGTCAGAATTGAAGCCAGTGCCTCTCTGCCGCGCAGTTTTGCCGTGAGCCGGTGGTGCAGGGGGCTGACCATTGCCGAAAACAACCCGGCCATGAAGATGGCCATCAAAAACTGATGGATCATGGTGAGAAAGAGGGCGGAAATGATCACCACCAGGCAGAGCAGTGTGGTCTTATTGATATAATCTCGGTTCATTGGTAAGTCACCTTATGAGTTTGGCTGTTGTTCTTCGGTGTGCTGCAGGTTCTGGGTCTCGCGGACATCTTTTTCGATCGGTGGAGGTGATAATACAATCAGATGTACTTCACGGGGGCCATGCGCGCCATGAACCATTTGCGCTTCAATATCAGCGGTCTTCGACGGGCCGGTGATAAAGACAAAGCTGTCAAGTCGCTCCTTTTCCCGCAGTAAGGCATAGGCCTCGCGTAGATCGGCCACCAGATGCTCCTTTTTCAGAAAGGCTATATGGATGGACGGCACAAGAGAGGTGGAACGCGGGCGTCCCGGCTGGGTGAGCTGGATGAAAGTGGCCGAATCGGCAACCCCGATATCCGCCGCGGTTATACCAATAAAGGAGGCTATGGTCTTTTCCCGCAACTGCTGATCGGCACTGAAGCTTGTGTGCACGGTGATGCCCTCTCGGCTGAAACGTTTCCACAACTGCAGCGTGGCGAGGTCCGGATGGTCATGATGCACTATGTGTTTGGTATGGGTGAATTCCGGATTTTTCGTTCTGACCAGGTCGACGACAATCGCCGCCGCCTCATCATGGGACCCGGCGATAGAGATATTCACGCCTAAGGCCAAGGCGTTGGCCTGGAGAATCTCTACAAGCTCGTTCTGCTGCTCTGTCGTTCGGTTTTCAATGTCCTGCAGGATCAAAGCAGTGTCGGCTTTGGCAAAAAGGGCTGGAAAGAGCCTTTTCGGCCTTTCTGTATCGGGGGCAAGACCCAGGCTCTGGCGGATGTTTCTCATGAATGCTGTCTGGCTGTCCATCAGTTGCCCTCCTCGTTCTGGCCTTCAATTGGGTTCGGTCGGGTGGCTGCGTATTTTTCTTTCCACAGTTCGGCAAAGGTTTGCCTGGCAAGGGGTGGCAGATCCCGGCCTTTGGTCCAGCCACCGGCAAATCCCAACATTTTTCTGACCATCTTGTTTTTCCGTACGAATGGTCGCTGGAGGAACCGGCCTGTCCGGAGCATCAACCGAAAAAAACGAGGATTGCCAATCACAATCTTCCAAAAACTATAGACATAGGCCTCGGCCGGGCTGTGCTGGCTGGTATTCCACAGGTCGCTGCCATAGGCCAGTTTGTGGCGCAGGGCGGCAAGCATTCTCGGCAGATCGTTTTCAACAGGACAGATATCCTTGCAGGCCCCGCACAAAGTCTCGCCCTTGCAGAGATCGGCGTGTTTATTAATGCCGTCGAGAAGCGGCGTGACCACCCCCCCTATCGGCCCGCAATACGGTGAATTGTAAGCATGCCCGCCGATCTTGCCGTACACCGGGCAGATATTCAAGCAGGCACCGCAGCGGATACAGGCGAGGACCTCGCGGAACTCTGGATCGGCAAGGATTTTACTCCTGCCGTTATCGATAATCACCAGGTGGAATTCTTTTGGTCCGTCTGGGTCGTCTTCAGCTGCTGGGCCTCCGAGGAAGCTGACGTAGGTGGAGAGTTTCTGCAGGGCGGCAGCCTGGGTGAGGAGTTGCAGGGCCTCCCGATGCTCATCAAGGGTGGCGACGACTCGCTCCATGCCCATAAGGGCGACAAGGACCGGCGGCATAGTCGTAGTCATGCGGATGTTGCCTTCATTTGAGACCAGACTGATATGGCCGGTCTCGGCACAGGCCAGGTTGCAGCCGGTCAGGCCCATCTCGGCTGTGAGCATTTTTTCGCGCAGCGCCCTGCGCGCCGCCATGGTCAAGGTCGGCGGATCGTTTGTATAATCGATGCCAAGTTTTTCCTCGAATAATTCGCCGATCTGATTGCGATCGAGATGAATACATGGGGCAATGATATGCGACGGCTTGTCGCCCGCCAGCTGGATGATATATTCTCCCAGGTCGGTTTCGACAACCTCAATCCCTGCGTCCTCAAGCACCGGATCGATGTTGATTTCCATTGAGGTCATCGATTTGCCCTTAACCACACGGTTGACCTTGTGCCTTTTGGCCACAGCCAGGGTATATGCGATGGCATCCTGGGCAGTTGCAGCAAAATGCACTTGACCTCCCCGGGTCCGGACATTTTTGGCCAGTTCGGCAAGGATGATATCCAGATGGGCAAAGGTGTTCATCCTCGCATCCTTTACCCGGCGGCGCATTTCCTGGTCCGTCATGGTGGCCCAGATTTCCATGGCACCCTTACCGAATCGATTCTGCAGTCCGTGCAGACTCTTTTGCAGGCGTGGTGAAGCGATGCCGGCAGTGGCTGCTGTTCGGTAGTTCGATGGGGTTGTTGCGCTCATGCATCTCCTCCTTTCTCACCGGCAAGAATCTGGGCAATATGCAGCACCTCGACCTTTTCACCTCGTCTTGACAGGCGGCCGAGGATGTTAATCAGGCAGCTGATATCGCAGCCGACAACGGCGTCTGCCCCAGTGGCCAGAATATTGGTGATTTTTTCATCCACCATGGCGACACTGATTTCAGGATAATTGATGCTGAAGGTGCCGCCGAAGCCGCAGCAGGTATCGCTGTCTTGCATTTCGATCAACTCCAGACCCCGGACCTTGCCAAGGAGCATTCGCGGTTGCCGCACGATACCGAGCCCCCTGCTGAGATGGCAGGAATCGTGATAGGTGACTGTGCCGGGATATTCGGCCATGACATCGGTGATTCCGAGGATATCGACAAGATATTCGGTAAATTCAAAAGTCTTGGCGGCTATTGCCTTGGCCCGTTCGGTCATCACCGGGTCGTCCGGAAAAAGTTCGGGATAATGATGGCGGACCATGTGCACGCAGGAGCCGGAAGGACAGACAACGGCTTTAGCATGCTCGAAGACCTCAATGAAATGTCGGGCTGCGGCAGCCGCTTCGCGGCGGTAGCCACTGTTATAGGCGGGCTGTCCGCAACAGGTCTGTCCATCCGGATAGGTAAGGGGAATGGCCAGCCGGTCAAAGACCCTGACCATGGCCTCGCCCACTTCAGGAAACATGGTATCGACAAGGCATTGAATAAAGAGGGAAACAGGTGCTCCAGCCATTTTTTGTCCTCGGAATGAAAGGTAAGGCAAGCTTGCAATAGGGGATTTTTGAAAAAATGCACGACAACCAGTACCAGCAGTTTTCAAGAATAAAAATATTGAGGTTCGAGAATTCGCAATTTGCTTGAAGCACTTCTCATAATCTTCTAGAAAGGTCAATAGGATTGTACTGTATCGTAGAGGCAAAAGACGTAAATTAACCGACGAGAGGAAGAAAATGAAGAGAATTGTCAAAGTGTTTCTGGCCGCCGCTTTCCTGGTGACGGCAACTACTGCTTATGCGGCTCCGGCGGCGCGAATAAGCATCAGTCAGTTTGTTGAACATCCGGCCCTGAATGCGGTAATGAAAGGGTTCAAAGATGACCTGCAGGAAAATGGCGTTGCCGCTGAATATAAGGATTACAATGCTCATGGCAATATGGGTACGGCGGGGCAGATTGCTACCCAGATCGCCTCCGATGTACCGGATCTGATTGTTGCCATTGCTACCCCTGCTGCCCAGGCCTGTGCCAAGGCCTATGAAAAGGCGCCGCAACTGGCGCAGACCCCGATGCTCTTCACTGCCATAACCGACCCCCTGGCCGCTGGTCTGGTCAAAGACTATATGCACCCAGGTCCCAATATTACCGGGGTCTCGAATCAGATGCCGATGGATAAGCACCTGGAAATGCTGCGCCGTTTTCTCCCGAAACTGGCAACTCTAGGGGTTCTGTATAATAGCGGCGAGGTGAATTCGGTGTCGAATGTCAAACGACTGAAGGTGGCTGCGGCGAAAATGAGCATCACCATCCTGGATGGCCCGGTCACTAACTCCGCGGATGTGTATCAGGCTGCTCAGAGTCTCGTCGGTAAGGTGGATGCCCTCTTTGTGCCGACCGACAATACCGTTGTTTCGGCGCTGGAGTCGGTCATCAAGGTAAGCGAACGGACCAGCTTGCCGCTCTTTAGCGCCGACACCGATTCAGTCAAGCGCGGTTCAATTGCCGCCATGGGTTTTGACTATTACCAGCACGGCAAGCAGACCGGAGCCATGGCCAGGAAGATTCTGGCGGGGACAAAGCCCGAAACCCTGCCGGTAGAATTCCAGAAGGACCTTGCTTTTCATATCAACCCCAAAGCGGCAGAGCGCATGGGGCTGAGTATCGACAAGGCGATTCTCGATTCAGCCGACACCCTGTATTGATATTGGACGGAGACCTTGGTGCACTGTCAAGACGCATAAGGTTGCCGGTGAGATTGCCGGGATGCAGCGGTTTGTTGCTGAAAAGGTTTACTTAGCGGCGCTGATTCGTTTACCGTAGCCGTCGGGTTTCTCAATTATGCCATAGCGCTCGATTTTTGAGACCATCTCCTGGAAATGCGGTGAGTGCTCGTCAAAGCTCCTCGGTAATGTCCTTTGCATGGTGCTGCTCACTGCCACGGGGAGTGGTTTTTTTCAACTGAGACCTTTGCTTTTAAAAAATTCCTTATACTGCATATCTTCTCTGAGGATGTGACCAACAAGCCAGGTGCCGAGGAAATCCAGCAGTGCCTCGGATAGGATGTTCGGCCCAATATAGGCGGTTGAACAAAAGGATTGGGTTTTCTCTGCGAAAGCCCGGTGTGCCTCTTCCTGCTCGGTTTTCCGGTCATAACCATATTCGGCCATCAGGAATTCTTCGGCGCGAAAATGTTCGTCGGCGTAGTCGATCATGCTGGTCAGCAGATCGGCTATGGTTTTCGGGTCGGTCAGCACTTTCTGTTCAGCGATTAAGCGGTTGATCATTGCCAGCAATTTTTTATGCTGCTGGTCCATTTCGGCAACGCCGACGCTGAACTCATCTCTCCAATTGATAATGTCCATAAACTACCTCGATATAAGTGGCTGTTATTTCAAGAAACTCCTCAGTCTTCAGAAGGATACCATGTGCTTCTATCTTTACAACTGAAAAACTTACAGCTATGCGCATTGAGCAGTGAATTGAGAATCGTGATACATTACTGTTTGCCTAAGAATTTGTCGATGATCCTTGTTACATACTCATCGTTCAACATCATGTTTTGCTTGATTTTTCCAGCGCCGCCAACTATGTTTTGAGGCGACATTGGTTTGATGCGTCGGTGAAGAAGCTTTATTTTGTGCAAAAAGGTTGTTTTTGCCATGAGAGTCTGGGAAGCAGCCGGCAGCCGGAACAGATTTTACAGGAGAAGTACATTGGTACAAAAAAGGGAAACCACAGAGATCAGACAACAACAGATCGTTGATGCAGCCGCGATTCTGATTTTCAAATATGGCAGCGAACATCTGACGGTCAAGAAAATTGCAGAAGAGGTCGGCATTTCCGAAGCTGCCATCTATCGCCATTTCAAGAGCAAGAAGAGCATAATCTCCTTCCTGCTCAGCTATATCGAAGAAGTCCTTCTCAGAGATATCTCGCCGGAAACCGTTGCCAATGAACCGGTAACTCTCGACAGCATTGAAAAAATCATCCGAACCCACTTTTCCATGATCGGCATGCGCAAAGGAATCTCATTCCAGGTCATCGCCGAAATCATCAGCCTTGGCGATCGAAATCTGAACAAACAGGCCTCTTTGACGATAGACAAATACATCTCCCGCCTGAAAGAACTCCTCGCTGCTGGGGTCCGGGACGGCGCTGTCCGTCAGGATATTGATCTAGATGGCTCTGCAACCCTGCTCTTCACCCTCATCCAAGGCCTGGTGAACATCTGGTCTCTGAGCGAAGGTCGAATGCAGCTCATTGACAAGTTTACTTCACTCTGGCTTGTCTATTGCGAAGCCGTCGCACGCCGCTAAAATATTCTGCCTGTTTCGTTACCGAAATATTTTTCTCGCAGGATGCTCTTCTCTCTCTCGTCATTGTATCGATACTCTTTTCGACGCTCATCGCTAATCGCCACATCCTTATGCTATGTCCAAAAACCCCTTGACATGTAAGTGAGTACACACTAACATAATTCAAAAGGGCGTTCCTTAATTGCCCACTTTTTGTCAGCATCAGTGAACATATCCTGTTGGATCGAACTGCAGTCTTTGTTACTGCTTAGCACCTTTTAATTCACCCTTTTGGGCTATTTGTAACTTTTTGGATGAAAATCAAAAATGTTTCAATAGCCAAACAATAAATTTAAGCAAAGGAGGTAAGTCATGGCCCCTCGATTCAGATTGTCAGATTTATTCGTTTCCAGGTACATGCATTCGAACCCCGAGTACCGGAAGGAAGGAGCAGAGTTGCTGAAAGACGTTACCATTCTTGAACAAATGGTAAAAATAGATGTTGATCAGGGTGTCCGTGAGGCTGCCGCAAAAAGATTGGCAGAATTGAATGCTGTGAAGAGCGATGCGGAATTGGAAAATATGAAAGGCGTTCCTGGAAGATAATCCGCATCTTTTGGAAAAACCTGCCTCATTCCCCATAAAAACCTCCTGGGGGGATTACACGCTTTCATGGAGGTTGGGGAGTGCCGAGTAGGCTGGCATTTTCCAGTGAGGAACAGATAGCACTCACTTGAATTTTATAGACGCTTTGTCGTCAGTGGGTTTTTATGTGCCATGAGTTCCGAATTTTTGCAATTGAATGAACTGGGGCCCATTTGGTCAAAGCCATTGAAACCATTGGGTTTTGTTCTTGCTTAAGAGCCTTTGAACCAGGTAAAAAGTAACAATAATAATAAAGCGACCCCGATTGACAAGATTTTTTTAGTCTTCTTATACCAATCATTCTTTACATCAAAATTTGAATCAAGAAGTTCTCTTTTTTTTGACTGACCCATCCAAAAGGCCATAGCTATCATACTGTCAATCATGTGCTCTGTGGCATCATTTTTTTGCTCTGACATTTTTTGTTTGCTGCCTCCCTTTTTGTTGTTCCCTTATCTTGAATTTTTCCAGTTAATACCTCAGTTGTTATATGCCAGGTAAAAACTAAAAAATGAAGTCATTTTCAATTTGATCACAACAACAACTAATCGATTGAGATCGACTAGTTATCCACGATCTCTCCTTATTTGTTGTGTACTGTTTCTTTTTTCACAGCTTTCTTGAAAAAATATGAAAGAGTTACCCAGAGGCCTAAAAATATGAGCACTGTTGGGATGACAATATAATGGATCACATTAAATGTATACGTTTTTGAAGGGTTGTATTTGTTCCTAATAATATTAATCTCCTCTCTTTGGGTAAAAGAAAAAGTGATAATTGATTTCACTATTAAACTCATTCAAGAGTCCCGCTGGATTCAAGCAATAAGTGCAACACTCCTGCCAGTAAAGGCTTCCAATGGTGTTAATCCACCCAAGACCTTTCTTGGTGTCAAATTTAATAATAGAATCCTGTCTTCAATTTCTTGGTCGGTGAGTGTCGCCATGTCGAACTTTTTGGGCCAAAAGCGTCTTATTCTTCCATTGGTGTTCTCATTTGTCCCTCGCTGCCAACTTGCATAGGGTTTAGTAGAAAGATAAAAATCCATAAATGCTGTAGATGAAACCTGAGCTAAACGATCTACTCTGTTATTGGCCGCCTTGAAATTCAATCGAAAAACAGGTTTCCTTTTCTGGCTAGGAAGTCAAGGGATTTTTTCACTATTTGCGGTTAAATCAAGGGGATTTTAAACGGCAACCAACATAAGAAATAGTTGGTGGGAGTGGTGCACCTCGCCAGGCTTCCGGGAAAACCTGGAAACCGGGAGAGGTGCAATGACGGGCGGGAAGTCGTCGCTTATCGATCGGACATGGGGATAAAGCTGCGAGTGGTATGTCCGGTATAGATCTGGCGCGGGCGGGAGATTCGCAACTTATGGTCATGCAGCTCCTTCCAGTTGGCGATCCAGCCGGGCATTCTGCCGATGGCGAACATGACGGTGTACATATTCAGCGGAATACCGATGGCCCTCAGCAGGATGCCGCTGTAGAAGTCGACATTGGGGTAGAGATTGCGGCTGATGAAATAATCATCCTTCAGGATCGCCTCTTCAAGTTGCAGAGCGATATCGAGAAGGTGGTCATCAAGGTGCAGCGCTTCAAGAACGTCATGTACCTGCTTTTTGAGGATGATTGAGCGTGGGTCGAAATTTTTGTACACCCGATGGCCAAAGCCCATGAGCTTGAAGGGGTCGTCCTTGTCCTTGGCGCGGTCGATATAATAGGCCGGAGGCCGACCGGATTTCTTGATATCCTCAAGCATAGCAATTACCGCCGCGTTGGCGCCGCCATGTAACGGTCCCCAAAGGGCACACACCCCGGCGGCAACCGAGCTGAACAGATTGGCGCGTGAGCTGCCGACCACCCGGACGGTTGAGGTCGAACAGTTCTGCTCATGATCGGCGTGCAGGACCAGGAAGAGATTGAGGGCTTTATCGATAATCGGTGAGACCTCGTACTCCTGGTACGGGTTTGAAAACATCATATGCAGAAAATTGCCGCAATACGTCAGGTTTGGATTGGGGTGGTTGATTGGCTTGCCAGCCGCCATCCTGTAGGCAAAGGCGGCGATAGTCCGCACCTTTGAGAGCAGCAGTGCCACTGTTCGGTCAAATTCCTCGCCGGTGGTCGGAACTTCGAGGACTTCCGGGTGGAAACATGCAACCAGATTGAGCATGGCCGAGAGGATTGCCATCGGGGGCGCAGAGGTTGGGAAGCCGGAAAAATGGTGCTCAAGATTGGTATGGAGGGGGGCGTGTTCCTTCAACCTTGCCGAAAAGGTTTTAAGTTGAGCGGCCTTCGGCAGTTCCCCGTAAAGAACGAGGTAGGCGGTTTCGACAAAGGAGGCTTTTTCGGCGAGTTCTTCAATGGGATAACCCCGATAGCGGAGGATTCCCTTGGCGCCGTCGACATAGGTGATGGAGGAGTAGCAAGAGCCGGTATTGCCGAAGCCGGGGTCCATGGTGATGTGGCCGGTGGTGTCGCGAAGTTGTTGGAAATCAATACATTTTTCGTTTTCTGAGCCGGTGATGACATCAAAGTCGTAGCTCTTTCCCTCAATGGTCAGCGTTGCTTTCTCGCTCATAATTCACTCCCAGGTGTTGAGTTGACCTTCACCCCGATTGCGGCCTCTTCTCAAGGATCTTTCGAGGGTATCTTGCTTTTGGAAAGATTTTTTCGAGTGGGTGGCAATAATGAAAAAACTTCGTATTTCCAAATAGATTCAGAGGTGCTTCTGTAACAATATTCGAAAAGGTATCGAGATATTTAATTCTTGTTAAGAATAACAATCATTTATGATAGTGCAAAGAAAATTCCTGGATGGATTGAAAATTTGGGAAATGGATGAAGGAAAATCGCGGGGGCTATAAAGACTGGACGAAAGGGTGGTAAGAGAAAGAAGAAAGCCGATTGTCGTGCAATGAGAGTCTCCCAGGAGGAGTGATTGGAAAGGAAATGGAGCGGGAAACGAGATTCGAACTCGCGACTTCAACCTTGGCAAGGTTGCACTCTACCACTGAGTTATTCCCGCTCATGGGTGCCGGTGCGGTTGTGGTTTCTATCAGAAGGGAAAAGTGAAGTCAATAGAAATATTTCATTAGCTCGGCGCCGGAACTCTTCGGTAATGATCAAGATGTTTGGCAAGAATGGCAAGGCCGACACGAATTTCTTCAGATGATATGTTGCCATAACCGAGAAGAAGTTCATCCCGGTGTGTTCCGAGCTTCATGGCATGGGTGGCGACCGGATAAAAGCGGGCTCCGGCAGCTTCCGTTGCAGCAAAAAAATGCTGGGTAAACTCACACCCGGGAAACCTGGCAACAAGATGCAGACCAGTGGCGCTGCCGAGTATTTCCATACGCGTGCCGAATCTTTGGGTGAGAGTGACAGCCATGTCGTTTCTTTTTTGCTGGTAATGTTTGCGCATCCGGGTCACATGTCGGAGGTAGTGACCCAGACGGATGAAACGGGCAAGAGCGAGTTGGCTGGTGACTTCATTATGCAGGTCGCTTTGCCACTTGCGGCTTCGTCCCAGACCGATCAGTTGCGGTGGCAGGATGAGATAGCCGATACGGATGGCGGGGCAGAGGGTCTTGCTGAAGGTGCCGATATACACCACCCGGTCCGGGTGCAGGCCATGCAGGGAACTGAGGGGTGGCCCGTCAAATCTAAACTCACTGTCGTAATCGTCTTCAATGATGAAGGCACCGGTTGTCTCGGCGTAACGTAACAGCTCTATACGTCGTTGGATGGGCATGGTGCCGCCTATGGGGAACTGGTGCGAGGGGGTGGCATAGACAAAGGTGGGATTGAGCGGGAGTGGAAGCTCTGCCGTTCGCATGCCGTCACTGTCGACCGGGACGGCATGGAGAATGGCTCCGTGACTTTTGACAATCAACTGGATGTCGCGGGTGATGGGATCCTCGAGAACCACATCCAGCCGTTTACCGATTAAAAGATGGCAGGCAATGCCGATTGCCTGGGTCGTGCCGGCGGTTATCACGATCTGCTCCGGGTGGCAGACCACCTCCCGCTGGGAAACGACATACTCGCAGATAGCCTGACGCAGCTCTTGGCGACCCTCGGGGTGGCCATAGGCGAACATTTCCTCCGGCGGCAGCAGCAGAACCTCCTTGACCATCTGCAGCCAGAGTTTGGTGGGGAACATCTTCAGGTTCGGGGTTCCAGCCCGGAAGTTTATAACGCCCGGCGGGCAGTCGTAGCCCATGGTCACCTTCTCAACTACCGGAGGTGCCTTCCGCGCCGGGCCTGTAAAGGCCGCACCACTTGCGACATATGTTCCGTCGCCCTGCTTCGGGGCGAGAAAACCTTCGGCATACAGCAGGTCATAGGCCTCAAGGACAACGTTTCTCGAGATCTGGAGACGGCTGGCCAGCTCCCGGCTGGAAGGCAGTCGGGCACCGGGGTGGAGCCGACCGGAGAGAATTTCTTCCCGTATCCGGCCGTAAAGCTGGCGTGTCATCGGCACCGCCGATTTCCTGTCTACACTCATCCACATACTCTTATCCTCAAGGTATAGTCTATGGGCAGTTGATAGCAGCCCTAGAAAAAAATTGGTACCATTGAAATTACTATACAGTGGCTCTGTTGCAAACCACTTCCCGGCGGTAGAGTGAGAAAAAATTTTCGGAGGAGAGGTATGGGCAGAGAAAAACAGTTGGTCGGAGAGAGGATTCGAGGATATAAGGCGGTAGTAATGTTGATCGGGGCAATGTCCCTGGCCGGCAGTTCCGTGGTGGTGGGTAAGATGCTCGTTGCCACCGTTCCGGTATTTGTTGCGGCTTTTGGCTCCCTGCTGGTGGCCTTTGTCTGCATCCTTCCCCTGATGCTCGGCAGGTTTGGCGAATTACGACTGCTGACCGGAAGAGAGTGGAGATATCTGTTCCTCCAGGGCTTGTGCGGGATTGTCCTGTTCAGGGTCTTCACCCTCTACGGGCTGCACATGACCGGAGCCGTGCAGGCCGGGATCATCACCGGCGCCACCCCGGCGGTGTTGGCAGTGCTCTCCTTGTTATTATTGGGGGAAAGGATTTCCGGGCGGATGGCGGCGGGAATCGTACTCGCCGCTTTGGGATGTATGCTCATCAATATATTCTCTTTGGGGGGCAGCGGGGAAAACAATGCGCTCGGTAGTCTCTTGGTCGGGGCGGCGGTGGTTTCCGAGGCCCTTTTCACTATCTTTCGTAAACGGATCTGCCACTCGGTCTCGGCAACCACCAATACCGCTGTCCTCATTTTTTGCAGTTTACTGCTCCTTGCCGTGCCCGCCGCCATCCAGTTTCGCGTAATGAATACGAGTCTTTCCCTTGAGGCGATCCTAGCGATTGTATATTACGGAGTTTTCGCCACGGTCCTCGCCTATCTTCTCTGGACAGCGGCAGTCGGTCAGGTGAGCGGGTCGACCGCCGGGGCTGCCACGGCGGCGATGCCTGCAAGCTCGGTTATCCTCGCGCTTGTGGTTCTTGGTGAACCGCCGCACTGGCACCAACTGGCCGGTTGCCTGCTCATTATCACCGGCATTCTCATTACTTCCGGTGGGCGTCCGGACTATTCCGGCAGCAGATCGTAATAATAGGTGAGGATATCGGTGCGGGTGACGATGCCGATCAACTTGTCATCCTGTACGACAGGGAGATGGCCGACATCTTTTTCGATCATGATGCGGGCTGCAACCGAGGGTGAATCGCCCGGTCCGATTGAAAAGATATTGCGGGACATGAAGGCCTTGACCGGGTTGTCCCATTGGCTTTCCTTTTTTACCTTTTTCAAGTCCCAAAGCACAATAATTCCCAGAATATTAGCATCTTCTGCGACCATGACTCCCCTGATTTTGTGACTGGCCATGAGTATCTGAGCCTCCCGCATCGAAGTATCCGGGCCCACCGATATGACCGGAAAAGACATGATGTCGGATATTCTGGCGCTCTCGCAAGTGTTCGCTGCCAAGGCTGTAGTGATTTTTTCTATGATATTCTCTACAGACATTTCCGAGTTTTTCACCGATGCCGAACCAGCACCGCTATGGCCGCCTCCGCCGAGAATGCTCAAAATACGACCGATATCGATGCTCTCCACGCCGCTCCGGCCGATTATCGAGTGGCGGTCGTCGCTGGAAAAAATCACAAAGAGGGCGTCAACATTGATGATCTTTCGGTACATGTTGACGACGGCGGCCAGGTTAGGCACTTTCTTGTCGAGGTTCACATGATTAAAGCCAACGGAATGACCGGAAAATTTAAGTCTTTCCGTCTCTTTCATCATTTCAAAAAGGATTTCCTTTTGATTTTCCTCATAAGGTGGATTGAGAAAAAATCCGGCGACGTTGAGATCAGCCTTGTTCTCCAGCAGATAGGCGGCGGCCCGGGCGTCATCGGCGGTGGTTCCGGGAAAGGAAAGATGTCCGGTGTCTTCGTAGAGACCAATGAGCATGACCGTTGAGTCAAGAGGGCTGAGCTGGATGCCGCGCTTTTGCATTTCGCGGGTGAAAAGGGTGACGGTGGAGCCGATGCGCTCTTTGCACGTCCAGCCGGCCTCAATATCACCCCCAGGCATCATATGGTGGTCCCAGAGATCAATTTCCAGGCCGTCTTTTTTGGCAAGCTTGTCCATGCGGTCAAGGCGCTGCCATTGGTCGGTGTCGACGACAATCAGCTTGGTCACCTCGTCGAACGGTACTTCATTGGGCAGGATGATATTGAAAGCGGTCTTATGGGTTGAGAGAAACCGTTCAACATTACTATTGGTCATTCTCGGAACCACCCCGACGCAGCCGGGATAGAGAATGGTGGCGGCGATGACCGAGGCCAGTCCGTCAAAATCGGTGTTCTTGTGGGTTGTCGCGATAAGCATGGAAGAATGTTCTTTTCTCTGCCAGGGTTGGCAAGATTATGGTTGATGAATTTAGTGCCTTACTCCTTAAAAGCTGTCATAAAAAACAAGAAAATGAGTTTGGAAAACATTGGTGACCAAAACACCACCAAGGCACTTATCCCCTCTGCGGTGGGAGGGGATTATATCCCTTGGGCTGCGGGCTTTCTGCCCGCATTGGTTCAGCTTGAGTCGATCGCCACTTTTTCCGGGGCTCTCGGTGCTTTTGCACGGACGAATGGCGCCCCGTAGAGATTTCTACTATACCGGAGAACTATGGAATATCAAGGCAATATCAGAGCCCCCCCGGCACAGGCCTTGCCAGCCCGGCAAAAGAGCGCTATGTTTGCCCAGTTAAAGTAAAAACTCCAGCAAGCCCGTTTGTCCTAAGCGAGGAAAAATGACCGTAAACCTGAGGATTGATCAACTCCAAGCGCTCTGGCTGCAACAGTTGCAACATGAGCACGAAGACATTTGTATCAGTCATAATGTGCTGCTGCCGACGCCGATCTTTGAGATCTCCGATTCGCAAAAAATCTACGGCTGCTGGCAAGCAGCGACCGGAATTCTTAGTCTCAGCCGCCATCTTATCCTCCAGCATTCCTGGTCAGTCACTCTTGAGGTTCTAAAGCATGAAATGGCCCATCAGTTGTGCAGCGTTTCTTTGCAAGTCGGTAACAGAGCGCACGGCGAACTCTTCCAGAAGGCCTGCGAACGGCTTGGGGTGCTGCCGGAATTCCGGCGACCGGGGGTGGTGGTGAAGGACTTGGTGCATGAGGCTGCAGCCCGTTCTGAGCTTTCGGAAAGCGGCCGGAGGTGCCTGGCGAAAATTGAAAAACTCTTGGCCCTGGGGCGGTCGGCAAATGAGCACGAGGCGGCCTTGGCCATGGAAAAGGCCAATGCATTGCTGGAGAAGTACCACCTGCATGGCCTCGGGGAGGGGGGTGAGCACCGCTATGCCTGTGTTATCATTGATCGAAAAAAGAAAAAAATTGCCAGTTATCAACGACATATCTGTTCAATTTTACAGGAATTCTTTTTTGTTCGGATAGTTTTGTCGCAGCTCTATGACCCCTGTCGCAATGACAGCTTCAAAACCGTTGAATTGTTCGGAACCAGGGAAAATGTAGCCATTGCCGAATATTGTTTTCATTTTCTCGAAAATCATCTGGCACTCCTCTGGTCGGCCAATCGGGACAGGTTTCGGGGTGTTGTGCAGACCGAAAAGAACAGCTATTTTCTTGGACTGTTACGTGGGTTTCACCAGAAGCTTCGCGAACAGAAGAAGAGCAGGACGGAAAAGACCTTTCAGCCACAGGCGGGTGCCTTGATTCTGGCGGAGGAACAACGACTGGCATGGTTTGTCGGTATGCGTTTTCCCCGCCTCAGGCGGGCATCCACCAGGGGTTCTAAGGTGTATGGCGCCACTTACCAAGAAGGGGTTGAGGCCGGCCGACATATCACCTTAAACGATGCGGTTACCGGCCGGAAGCCCGGCTTTGGCGGCCTGTTATCATAAAGAAGTATGGTTGCAAGAGATAATGATAAAAAAATTTCTATCCCAGCTTAGGTTCAACCCCATGGATCATCCTGGTATTTTTCGTTTGATACTAAACTGCTGGCCGCCTTATCTCGGGGCAGCAATTGCCGTTGAAGAGATTGCCGAAAACTGGCGAACTATCCGGGTGGCTATGAAGCTGCGCTGGTATAACCGTAATTATGTCAATAGCCATTACGGTGGCAGTTTGTTCTCCATGACCGACCCGTTTTACATGTTGATGCTCCTTCGTAATCTTGGCCGGGAGTATGTGGTCTGGGATATGGCCGCACGGATCCAATATCTTAAGCCCGGACGCGGCAAGGTAAGGGTTGTTTTTACACTCGATTCGGAGCGTCTGGACAAGATTCGCCAAGAGGCTGAATCGGGGAATAAAGTCACGGAAATATTTCTAGTCGATGTGGTTGATGCCCAAGACGAAAAGGTCGCTACCGTCAAAAAGACCCTCTATATACGAAAGAAGGCGCCTGTAGGCGATGTCGCCGGGATGGGAACTGAGCGTCAACGGCCCGTTTTCTCAGAGGATGTTGCACCCGCCATTCTTTCATCCGGTTGGGGCAGGATAGAGGTGGCGGGATATGGCCAGGGTAAGGATTGGAAAATATGGCCGGGTGGTGGCCGGGGCTGGGATTGGTCGGAACACGGTACCGGTCACAATCGCGGCATTCAGCCGGGTGATGTAGGTGAGTTGATCGATCATGGCTGTAAGGTGGTGATTCTCACCACCGGTCGTCTAGGCAGGCTTAAAGTGCCACACAATACCATTGAGATACTAGAGGCCAAGGGGATAAAAGTCATCGTGGCCAGTACTGGAAAAGGAATTGACCTTTATAACAAATATGCCCGGGGCGGCACTTCTGTTGGCGGGCTTTTTCATGCCACATGTTGAATCCGGGAACGAGTCTTTGAGCAATCAAAAACAGCACGGGCAATTACCGCGCTGGTAATTGCCCGTGCTGTTTTTTCCGGTGTTGTTATCTCTTTCTCAACCGGCTTTGATTTCAATCTGGCGCGGTTTAGCCGATTCCGATTTCGGCAGGTGCAGCAGCAGAACGCCCTCCTTCAGTTCTGCATTGACTCCGGCCACATCAATGGTTTGCGGTACCGAGAATGTTCTACGGTATTCCACATCACCGAATTCTTCCCAGGTGACCGCCCCAACAGGTTTCACTTCCCTGATTCCTGAGAGTGCCAGTCGACCGTTATCGATGTTGATGGAAATATCCTTCTTGTCGACTCCGGGCATATCGGCAAACAGCAGGATTTCATTATCGTTCTCAAGAATGTCAACCAATGGTGCCACCGTTGAAATCTGGCGATTGCGCTCAGCCAGCGCCTCTTCTCTCACCGTCAAATCTTGTCTCTCGCTCATGTTTTGTACCTCCATATTGTAGAGTAATGTCTTGGATGATTATCAGTTGATTGCAATCTGTTTTGGTTTTGCCGGCTCCGCTTTATCAAGCACCAAAGTCAGGATACCATCTTTCAACGTTGCCTCGACCTTGTTGGAATCGACCTCGGAAGGCAGGGTAAAGCTTCTTGTGAATGAGGTTGCGCCTCGCTCGACCCGATGGGTCAAAAAGCCTTCCTGGCTTTCGGCTTTTCGGGTTCCTCTGATCTCAAGATAGTTGCCCTGAAGCTTGATGTTCAGGTCATCCTTCTTGATGCCGGGAACTTCCACGCGAATCTCAAGTGTCTCACCGGTGTCGTACATATTGGTCCGGGGGCCGGACTCCGTGATACCCCATGCTGCAGCCGGCAACCTGGGCTGGACATCATTCTGGACAACCCCGTTCAATCTTGAGTGCAACAGATCCATAGCCTGAAACATCCGATCAAAATCTCTTATTCTTGTCCACATACTCTTCCTCCATTTTTATGGGTTAATGCTTTTTATAGGGCTGGTTGTCACTCCAAGCCCTCATCTTTTGTTACACACAACATAATTATCAAAAACAACGAGTCAATAAAAATAAATTACTAAAACAGTTTTACAACATATTATTACTAATATGACCAAAATTGACAAAGTAATATTATGTGCCTATCGTTATTTGAGGAGGAAGGAAAATGGTTGTAACAGCACATCATAAAGAGCTGGCCGACCAGGCTGGAATTGGAATTTCTGAAGCAAAATTGAGGGGCAGGCAGTCGGTGCGAACAACCTTTCGTCTGCCGGTGCATCTTATTGAGTTGCTCGGAATAATTGCCGGGCAATTTGGAGTGAAACAGAAATCTCTCTTCGATCAAATGATTGAGAGCGATGACGTTCTGGATGAAGTCGCAGAATGGGTTGCCGATTACACTCCTGGAAATATTGAACGTCGTCCGAAGACCTATGTGCTCAGCAAGCGATCTTTGCTTGCTCTTGAGAGGATTGCCGCTGAACGGCAGGTTTCTCGTGACATTCTGGTGGAAATTTCCATCCGGAGGCTTCTTCCGTTGCTCATTACCGAGCGAGAAAAACACTCCAAGCGGGTAAAGATCCTTGGGGAGATGGAAAAGTATCAGCGAAAGGGACACGAACTGCTGGCGAAGGCAGGGAAACTTCTCGATATAGATGATCCTGTATATGAGATGATCAGCAGGATGGTTTACCTTGGCGAAGAAAAGGTTATGTCTTTGACAGAGACGGTAGCTAAAGGAAAAATTTTGGAGAAAGTCAATATTGGGAAATTTTTGGGAGGTGCGATAAACGGTAGGTGAGCATGAAAGCAAAAAATTATTATGAAATTCTTGGGGTTTCAAAAAATGCCTCGGACGACCAGATTCAGCGCGCATATAGAAAACTCGCCCGAAAATACCATCCCGATGTGAGTAAGGATAAGGATGCCGATAAAAAGTTCAAAGAGCTTAATGAGGCCAGAGAAGTTTTAAAAGATCCTGAGAAGAGAAAGCTTTACGACACCTATGGTGCCAACTGGCAGCAGGGAAAAGACAGGCCACGGTCACAACAGGGCTACGGCGGTTATGCTGCCTCGGGCAGCAGCAAGTATTCACAGTCGTTTCGTTTTGCAGGTAATGACTTTAGCGAAACTGCGGATTTCAATGAAATTCTCGAAAATCTCTTTCGACAAGGTGCAGGTGAGCATACCGGATATGCCGATCGTAGCTTCGATTCCTCAGGCGAGGCGACTGAGGCTAAAATCACCGTAACGCTGAGCGAGGTTTTCCATGGCGCCAACAGAACTCTCACCTTGCAGTCATATGAGTTTGGTTCTGACGGAAAGTTACATCCGGTTAACAGAACATTGCAGGTAAAAATCCCAAAAGGCATAACCGACGGAGCAGTAATACGGTTGGCCGGGCAAGGAGGACAGGGCAGTGGGCGTGGCAAAGCCGGAGATCTCCTGCTGTGTATCCGCATTGCAGCCGATTCCCGTTTTAAAGCAGACGGTCATGATCTATATACGGTTGTCGCCGTGTCTCCCTGGGAGGTGATCCTGGGCGCTGCAATTCCAGTGCAGACCATGGATGGGACAGTCACTCTGTCGGTTCCGCGTGGCTCACAAAATGGTCGTAAGTTGCGCTTGCGAGGTAAGGGTTTGCCAAAGCGAAACGGGTCAACTGGGGATATTATCGTAGAACTGGAAGTGAGAATTCCGGATGAGATAACCAGCGAAGAGGAACGGCTTTGTATGGAAATGGCAAAAATATCTAAATTTGATCCCCGATCCAAAAAGGCGCAACGGGCAGGTAGCCAGGTAACTCGCTGAAGGTGTGGGGGGTTTTAATGATAGCTGCAGCACATTCCTTTGCCGCAATTCCAAGCGGTATTTTTTTCTATGAGAACTGGCAAACGAGCCGTATTATTATGATGCAGCATGACGCGACACAATTTGCTCGGCCTATCCGTGCCTGGTAAACGGTGTTCTTTCCTGAGAGTTCCGAAACCTTCATTATGAGGATTTCCGATGAATAATCAATTCTCCGGTAGTATCGCTCTGATGGTTTGCTTTGTTTTTCTTTTTATAGTTGATCTCGGGGGAGGAGGGGCGGCTGGCAAGGCCACAGTCGCTGTACTGGATTTTGAGAGTATCGGTTCGGAGGAATACCTTGGAAAGGCCGTGGCTGAGATAATGCGAACTGAACTGGTTGGTGCTGACCGTTTCAGAGTGGTAGAACGAGCCCAGATCAAGCAGGCTCTTACCGAGCAGGCACTCCAGGTGAGCGGAGTGATTGACACAAAAAGCGCTGTGGAACTCGGCAAGATGCTTGGTGCGGATCTCATTATCGTTGGTTCCGTGGTCAAAATCGGCAGTGCCTACACCATTAATTCCCGGATGATTGATGTCAAGACAGGGGAGGCCCAACTGGGCCGTAATGCCACTGGAAATGATTTAAACCTGCTTACCAGCCTGAGTCGCGATTTGATCGAAGGCTTGTTCGGTCAGGGGAAAAAGTCTCTCGCAGCCGCAAGCACGACGGCATTGCCACCGCCTCCTGTCCCGGCTTTAAAAAAAACGGAGCCTAGTGGCAGCGGTAATGAATCCCCTGTGGTTTCAGATGGAGAGCTCGAAAGTGAAATTACCTGGGACTTCGAAACCGGCGATCTGCGGGGATGGGAGAGCGTGGGCGAGGCCTTTAAATACCAGCCAACTTACGAGGATAACCCGACTGCCCGGCAAAGAGGACAGCCTTCGCGTCATCAGGGCGAGTATTGGATCGGCAGCTTTGAGAGTCGACCTCGTCCGGATTTTGTAGCCGGAGCTGTGCAGGGCGATGAGCCGCAGGGGACGTTGACCTCGCTGCCCTTTGTGATTTCCAATCCGACGATCAGCTTTCTCATCGGAGGAGGATGTGACGTTGATAGTGAACATGTGGAACTTCGAGTTTCCAACCGCAGCGTATTAAAAACGACCGGACAGTGCAACGAAACGATGCAGAGGGTGCGTTGGAATGTTGCTCATCTACAGGGAAAAGAGGCTCGTATTCAGATTGTTGACAGGTCCAGTGGTGGTTGGGGCCATATCAACGTCGACGACTTCCGTTTCGAATAACAATCCGACTGTGCCGGGGTAGGGGCCGCAATTTAAGCGTCATTGCCTTGGATAACCCGACATCTTTTCATGATGGCGGGAAGCGATTATCGGAGAAGAGGAGAGAGGGTGAGAGGAGGGAAAAGGCCCCCTGCCGGTAAAGACTTGTTTTGTAATAATAGATGTTGTATGCAACAGTTGCCCAAGACAACAAAAAAGGAGGGGGGATGGATACACAAATCGTTCGGGAATTCAGTAAGAACCTGCTACGACTCGAGCAGTTGATAGTATCACAGCTCAGAGAGGATGCCTGCTGTCATGGAGTTTCTGTTGCTCAGTGTCATTGTCTCTTGGCGGTGGAGCAATTAGGCCGGCCATCGCAGAATGAACTGGCGGAGCAGCTTTGCCTCGATAAGAGCTCGCTGAGCCGCACTGTGGAAGGGCTAGTGCAAATTGGACTGCTGCAGCGGGAACCGGATGTAAAGGATCGGCGAGTGTACCGCATCAGCATGACAACACAGGGGGAAAAGACCTGTTCCACCATAAACACATCCAATGACGCTCTTTATGGTCGGGTGCTTGACCGCTTGCCCATGCCGGTCGAAACCGTCACCTGTGCCTTTACGGCGATTGTCCGGTCCATGACGGAGGTAAGGGACGAAAGCGGGTCATCTCTCATCGAAGTGTGCGGGAAAGAGAGGGGAAATGGACCTATGCCTTGATCATTTCAGCAGTCAACATCCGGTCAATAAAATCGAGAACAAACTGGCGCTGGACAGCGGTTGTATGGGCGATACAACTGCAGTGCAGGTTGAACCGGCTGCGCACCAGCAGCTCGAATTTGACGGCGCTGCCGGCCACTTCGACAGCCAGATAAAAAGGCCCGTGTTCTTCATGTCCCTGCTGGGCGGCGGAGTGCAGGTCCGGAGGCAGCTCTATCCAATACAAACCGATCATCGGGCCCTGTTTGATGGTCCTTTTTAAATAGGAGTCGATATTATCACGCTCCATCGGACTCAGTTCATCTATGACAAATTGGCGCATGGTAGTTCCTTTTTGTACCTTAGAAACTCGTTTCTTGTTTTTTAAAAACGATTTTCGTTAAGGTACTTATCCCGTTTCCTGGGGTTAGAGAAAATCGGTGGCGATTGCCGAAAGCGGGCTCCGTTCACTTTTACTGAGGGTTACGTGGCCGTAAAGGGGTTGGCCCTTGAGTCTTTCGACGGCATAGGCCAGGCCGTTGGATGACGCGTCGAGGTAGGGATTGTCGATCTGGTTGGGGTCGCCGGTGAGAACCATTTTGGTGTTTTCCCCGGCTCTCGAGACAATGGTTTTCACTTCATGGGGTGTGAGGTTCTGGGCCTCGTCGATAATCACGAACTGGTCGGGGATCGAGCGCCCGCGGATATACGTGAGAGCTTCCAGTTCGAGCTGTTGGGTTTTTAAAAGTTTGTCTATCTTGTTTTGCACCGTTCCGTCTTCAAGTTTATGGCCAATCCGCATCAGGTAGCTGAGATTGTCGAAGATCGGTTGCATCCAGATGCTCAATTTTTCGTCTTTTGTGCCCGGCAAATAGCCAAGATCGCGGCCCATGGGGATGATCGGCCGCGATACCAGGAGTCGGTCATAAGTCTCCTTGCGCAGGACGCAGTGCAGACCGGCGGCAAGAGCAAGCAAGGTTTTGCCGGTCCCGGCTTTGCCGATCAAGGTAATCATTTTGATCTTCGGGTCGAGGAGTAGCTCCAGAGCCATTCGTTGTTCCTTGGAGCGGCCGTGAAGATCCCAGGCGCAGTCAAAGGCCGGATCCAGATGGATGAGGCTGTCGCTGCCGGAGGCCTTGGCAAAACCACTGTGTTTCGGATTGTTCTGGTCTTGCAGGATGACAAATTCGTTGGTGTAGAAATCGGCTCCCGCAATGGTTGTGCCTTTGTCTTTATGAAAAGAATCAACTATCTCCCCTGCCACTGGGAGTTCTCGCCAGCCGCGATACAGGCTATCGAAATCACATTTTTGTTGCTCAAAATCCATGACCTCGATGCCCAGGGCATCGGCTTTCAGCCGGGCGTTGATATCTTTTGAGACGAAAATCACCTTTTTCTTTTCCGCCGCCAAGTTAGCGGCTACGGCGAGAATCCGGTGATCCGGCAGGGACATTTCGAGAAAGGTACCGGGAATGGACTTTTCATCGAGAGATATCTTCAGCATTCCGCCGTTGTCGAGGGCGACGCCATTTCGCAAGGTTCCCTTGGCACGGAGGCGATCGAGATTGCGGATGACCTGGCGTGCACTCCGGCCTAGTTCGTCGTTGACTCGTTTAAAATTGTCGAGTTCTTCGATAACGGTCATCGGCAGCACAATATAGTTGTCACCAAAGGAATTGATTGCCTCGGGATTATGGAGCAACACATTGGTATCAAGAACAAAATATTTCGGTGGTTTCATAAGTCGAGCCAGGTTGTATTGTGGTTAAGGTTTTCACAGCCGTCCAGGCGAACAACGACCATGTTTTCGAGGCGGATGCCGCCCCAACCGGGGATATAGATACCCGGTTCGACGGTGACTACCATGCCGGCACGCAGTTTTTTTCGGTTGCGTGAGGAAACCCGAGGTTCTTCGTGGACTGCAAGGCCCACCCCGTGGCCTAGGGAGTGGCCGAAATATTGACCGTACCCGGCACTTTCAATAACATTACGGGCGGCGTAGTCGACATCACAGGCTCTTACTCCGTCCTTGATCGCAGCCATTCCGGCCACCTGAGCGCGGCGCACCAGGCGGTGCAGTTTGAGATACCTCTCACTTGGTGTGTCGGGGACGAAGTTTCTGGTCATATCGGAACAGTAGCCGTCAAGGACCAGACCCATGTCGATGGTAAGTGATCCACCACGTTGGAGCTTTGTCGGGCCGGGTACAGCATGGGGCAGGGCGCCGTTTTCGCCGCTTGCGACGATGGTGGAAAAGCTCGGACCTTCAGCTCCTTTCCGGCGCATTGCCGTTTCGATGGCCAGGGCTACATCGAGTTCTGACCGGCAGGCGGCAAGAGAACTATAAATTTCGACAAAGACTTCCTCATTTAAGCGTACTGCTTTACGGATGAGGTTAATCTCTTCCTCATCCTTGATGATACGCTGGTCTTCGATAAGGTTGGTGAGGGGAACGGTGTGAATGCCTTTTTTTTGCAAAGCTACTGCCATTTTTTCAGCCGCGGAATGCAGGGTGTAATGGCTTTCAAAGGCCAAGGTTTTTATACTGAGCTTTGGCAGTAGCTGGCCGAGAAGCTTGACAATGCCCTTACCGTAGAGGGACACCTCGGCCCAAGGAACTTCCCGCTCCGCCTGGATTTTATAGCGAAAGTCGGTGAGCAGCCGCACCTGCCCCTTGGCCGGAACAAGAAGCAGACCGGAGGTCTCGGCAATACCATGATCCCCGCCCTTGTACCCGCTCAGATAGCGGCGGTTCTCTGGGTGGCTGACGAGCAGGCAGTCAAGTTTTTTGCGTCGTAACCGGGCCTGAAGTTGGGTAATCCGTTTTTGGTAATCCATACTTACTGACCTCGGGAGACGGCAAGGGTGGGTTTGACTTGACCCATGGATCAGCGGGTGGCCGGAGGAGAGAGTAGTTGGAGTATCATCGCCTTGCGTTGGTCCATAGCGTCGTTGTACTGGTTGTTCAGTCCGGTCAACATGCGTGACAGCTCTTCCCGGTACTGCGGGTGCATGGCAGGGTTGGTGTTGACCTTGCCGGCCTGACCTCTGGCGGCGCCCTGCTGCTCCAGTTGTGCTTTGATTGCGTCTTCCAGCTGTTGGGTCATCTGGTCCTTGTGTTGTCCGTACTGCTTGAGTATCTGGTCCAGTTCCCGGCAAATGGTTATTACCTCATTTTTTTTGCCTGCCAGGGCTAAAACAGCCTGCAGAGCAAGTTCACCCGAGGCTTGCAGTTCTTTGGTGCGGGGCAGGGTGATATTACGGAGCAGAGTCTGGGTCATGCCCTTACCAACCTCTCCCTGCTCGGTGGGCGGTTGTGCCGCTAGTTCACGGTTGAGATCAATTTCCTTGCCATTGATATACTCGGCAGCCAGGCGCATTCCTTTTTTAACTAGGGTTTCGTCGTCTGTAGTCGGAGTTGCGGCCGCAGCCATTCTGGCGGCGCGTTCCATTACCATGTCCATCGTGCTTTTAATTTCAGCCATTGTCTGTATCCTTGGTTAAAGAAAACCTGTGCAGCCACAGGTGAAACCCCTCTTTTGCAGAAGGGGGGCTGGACTGTGTCATGAGAATCTGGAGAATGTACAACAGACCTTAGTCGATGGCAAAGAAAAACCTGGGATATCTTTTAGCAGGCCGTTGCGCAATTTTTCTCTATGCCAATTTTATTGGCAACGGCTAACTGCGCTGCATACGAGCTGCAAAGAAACCATCGATGGTGGCATCGGGACGAGGGGCGAAGCAGTGGCCCTCAATGAAGCGGTGGGCTGCCTCAGGCAAGTACATGGTGCAGTCGGTCAGGCGAAAAGCTCGGTTTCCTGCAAGAAAGGCCTTGATCACATCCTGATTTTCTTCAGGTTCAAGAGAACAGGTGGCATAGACCAAAATGCCTTCGGGAGCAAGGAGTTCAGCACTATGACCAAGGATGTTCAATTGCTCCTGCTGATAGCGGATAAGATCCTCTGGGCGACGATTCCAGCGGATGTCGGGGTGTCGGCCGGTGACCCCGGTGCCTGAGCAGGGTGCGTCGATGAGGATGCCGTCGAAGGGTGGCAGGTCTCCCAAGGTAAAGTGTTGCAGGGTTTTTTCATGGACGACCGGTGCGTGGGCCACGGCCAGTCGGTTGACATTTTCCTGGAGTTTTTCCAATCGGTACGGTTCCGGTTCAACAGCGTGAATGGTAAGGGCATGGCTTGCGGCAAACTGGAGCAGGTGCGAGGTTTTACCGCCAAGTCCGGCACAGCCGTCCAGATACCGCCCACCCCGGCGAAAAGGGCCGAGCAGGCCGGTGGCGAGCTGGGCCGCCTCGTCCTGAACCTGAAAGAAGCCCTCGACATACCCGGGGATTGCACTTATGGCTCCCTGGTACCCAGGCAGAATAACCGCATCCTCGGCATAGGCACCCCGGTGATTGGGGATATTGGCATCGTCAAGCACCTTGCGGAAATCATCCAGGGTGATTTTTACAATATTGGTACGGAGTATCAGCAGGGGTTCGCGGTTATTGGTTGCGCAAATCCGCAGAGCTTCGATATGACCGAAATGGTTGCTCCATCTGGCAACCAGCCATTGGGGATGATTGATGATCGGATCACCATTTTCTTCTCGTCCAGCCTGAGCTGTAAGCATTTCTTTTTGTCGGATGGATTGGCGCAGGATGCCGTTGACGAATCCCTCCAGTCTTTTCGGAATGCCCCACATCTTGCAACATTCAACCATTTCGTGGACAGCCGCCGATTGCGGAATACGTTCAAGAAAAAAAAGCTGATAGAGGCCAGTCGCCAAGGCCTGGTGGATAAAGGGGTCGATTTTTGGAAGAGGAGTCTTTGACAACAGTTGCAGAATCCGGTCGAGGTACTGGCGGTTTCGGAGGACACCATATACCAGCTGCATGGTGAGGTTACGTTCGTTGCCGGGCAGAGCGTATTTTCGCACTGCCCGATTGAGCAGGGATTTGACCGGCGAACGATCCTGGTAGAGGCGACAGAGTGTCTCGACAGCAACAAATCTTGCTGTTCGTGATTGTTTTCTTTGCAATGTCAGTAAACCGGAATTAGATTCTTGGAAGATTTTTCGAAGATAAAACTATAACACTATGAAATTATTTTCGCCCACTGGTATTGTTTTTCAACAAAGGTATTTTCTCATCGTCCTTCATCCTAACACTAAAAAAGCGTATGAAAAAAGTAAGTTTGCTCGTCTGGATTCTCGTCATGATAACCTTTGCCGGGTCGGCAGAGGCCTATACTAAAGAAGAAGTGGTGAAACGCGGCCGACTGCTTTGTGGTGTTTCCACCGGCACACCCGGTTTTGCAAGTGTCAATACCGAGGGAAAGTGGACCGGGTTCGATGTCGATATCTGCCGCGCCGTGGCTGTGGCTACCCTCGGCAGTCCGACAAAGGTGGAATATATACCGCTAGCCGAAGGAGAAGCATTTAGCGCCCTGCTTACAGGCGAGGTGGATATCCTGTCCAACCACTCAACTTGGACCTTTGCCAGGGATTCGGCACTGGCTGTGCATTTCTCCGGAGTCAGTTATTATGATGGGCAGGGGTTCATGGTGCCTAAAAAACTTGAAGCAAAACGTTTGCTGGATCTCAAAAAAGTGAAGGTCTGCGGGCCGGTGGGTGCCGCATCCGAGCAGAATCTCATAGACTATTTTGAGAGAAATCGCATTGAATTCAAGATCGTTCCCTATGACACTTTAGAGCTGGCGGTCAAAGGTTTCGAAAAAGAGGCCTGCGATCTTCTTTCCATGCAGCAGTCACAATTGCATGGCCTGCGGCTGGGACTCGTCGCCCCGGAGAACGCAATGGTTCTTCCAGAGGTTATCACCAAGGAGCCTCTCGGGCCGGTAGTGCGGCAGGGTGACGATGTCTGGTTGGGCATCGTCAGATGGTCGCTTTTTGTGATGATCAATGCAGAGGAACTGGGGATCACTTCCCGCAGCGCTGCAGAACAGCGGGCCAGCAACATACTCGATGTGAGAAGATTGTTCGGGCTTGAGGGCGCTGTCGGGAAAAGTCTCGGGCTGAAAGACGATTGGGCCTATCAGGTTATTCGTCAGGTCGGCAACTACGGCGAGGTGTTCGAGCGTAATTTCGGCCCTAAGTCTTTGTTGAAGATTGACAGGGGGTTGAATAATCTGTGGAACAAGGGCGGATTACAGTATGCCCCCCCGTTCCGATAGTCGGCTGAAACCACCGAAGAAACAGCCGTCCATGGCCCATTGCATGAGCGGATAAGCAACCTCCAGGAGGCAGCTGCCTGAAAACAGAAGCTGCCTCCACAGTTTGGCTAAAAGGTCAATTTTTTTACAGTTTCTGTGTCGCCTGTTCAAGAGCAACTGCCACCGAGACTGAGGCTCCGACCATTGGGTTGTTGCCCATGCCGATGAGGCCCATCATCTCTACATGGGCCGGAACCGACGAAGAACCGGCAAACTGGGCATCGGAGTGCATCCGACCCATGGTGTCGGTCATGCCGTAGGAGGCCGGACCGGCGCCCATATTGTCCGGATGGAGCGTGCGGCCGGTGCCGCCGCCCGAGGCCACCGAAAAATATTTCTTTCCTTCCTGGATACATTCTTTTTTATAGGTACCTGCAACCGGGTGCTGGAAGCGGGTGGGGTTGGTGGAGTTTCCGGTGATTGACACATCAACCCCTTCCAGGTGATTGATGGCTACCCCTTCCCGGACGTCGTCGGCCCCGAAGCAGCGGACCTTGCCCCTGTCTCCTTCCGAATATTTGGTCTCATTCACCACATTCAGCTTGCCGGTAGCGTAGTCGAATCTGGTCTCGACATAGGTAAAGCCGTTGATTCTAGAAATGATTTTGGCGGCGTCTTTGCCAAGCCCGTTGAGAATAACCCGGAGCGGGTTGTGGCGCACCCGGTTGGCCGATTTGGCGATTCCGATTGCCCCTTCGGCGGCGGCAAACGATTCATGCCCGGCCAAGAAGGCAAAGCAGGCGGTCTCTTCATTTAAGAGCATGGCGGCGAGGTTGCCGTGGCCGATACCGACCTTGCGGTCGTCGGCGACCGAGCCGGGAATGCAGAAGGCCTGCAGCCCCTCGCCTAACGTTGAGGCGATTTCCGCCGCTTTTTTCTGGCCCTTTTTAATGGCAATAGCGGCTCCAAGCGTGTAGGCCCAGATAGCATTGTCAAAGCAGATGGGTTGGATGCCGCGGACGATTTCCGCCACGTCAACCCCGTATGTGTTGCAGACTTCCTTTGCCTCTTCGAGGGATTTCATCCCGTATTCTTCCAGGACCGGAATAATCTGACCTATCCGCCTGTCGTAGCTTTCAAACAGTGCCATGGTTCTCCCCCTTATTCCTTTCTTGGATCGATGGTTTTGGCGGCTTCGGCAAAGCGACCGTAGGTTCCGGATGCATCTTTTAAAGCCTGGTTGGCGTCTACGCCCTTTTTAATGGCGGCCATCATCTTGCCGAGACTGACGAATTTGTAACCGATTATCTCGTCATTTTTGTCGAGGGCGATCTCCTGGACATAGCCTTCGGCCATTTCCAGATAGCGCGGTCCCTTGGCGACGGTGCCGTACATGGTGCCGATAACCGAGCGCAAGCCCTTGCCGAGATCTTCAAGACCGGCGCCGATTGGCAGGCCTCCTTCCGAAAACGCTGACTGACTGCGACCGTAAACGATCTGCAGGAAAAGCTCACGCATGGCAACGTTGATTGCGTCGCATACCAAGTCGGTGTTCAGCGCCTCAAGGATGGTTTTGCCGGGCAGGATCTCCGAGGCCATGGCCGCCGAATGGGTCATGCCGGTGCAGCCGATGGTCTCGACCAGGGCCTCTTCGATGATGCCGTTTTTAACATTGAGGGTCAACTTGCAGGCACCCTGCTGGGGCGCGCACCAGCCGACGCCATGGGTCAGACCGCAAATATCTCCCACCTCTTTAACTTTTGTCCATGCGCCTTCCTGAGGAATGGGCGCGGAGCCGTGATTGGCTCCCTGCGCCACACGGCACATTTCCATGACTTCAGAAGAGTAGATCATCCTGTTCTCCTTGAAAAGTTGTTGTTTAACTTGTTGATACTGTAGTTATAGTTCAATAAAGGTGTCAAAGAGCGATCCGGCACCTTCGATTTTGCTCCTGTTGCCGATAATTGTCCGGTGACAGTTCGCCGTCATGGCGGCGAAGGCCGGGGCAAAGCTGCGCAGATCGGCGACGCTGGTGGCGGTTATTTCGGTCAACCGCTGTTGCTTGTACACGGCGTCAATGCCGTTCAGGTAGTCGTTTCTGGCGGTGGCCCCTTTGGCTGCGGCGCTCTGCAGCGGATCGAAGTTGCCGTATGTGCCGATGATCAATTGCTCGAGAACCTTGTCCGGAAGAGCAAGAGCGGCGACGACATCCGGCACGCTGTTGTAGGCGTCGTAGGTCTTTTTAACCTGGGGATCACGGTAGCTGACGAAGGCCAAGTTGCCGCTCAGCTGCCCGAACTGGATGAAGCAGCCATAGGCTCCGCCCATCTGCCGCACGGTATTCCAGAGATAATCGCGGGACAGATAGGTTTTCAGGACCTCGAAATGGCCGTTGTAGCCTTCGGCGTTTTTCAGCAGGTTGCCGCCTTGGACGGCGAAGACCACCTCCGCCGAGGTGATGAAGGCCTCATGGGCTGCTATTTGCAATGGAGGCAGGTTGTAAGTGATCAGCGGCGAGGAACTGAGGGCATCGGCAATGCAGCCGCTTGCTTGCATAAGGTGGCCGAGTTCGCGGCTGTCGGCGGTTGTTGCCAGGAGCAGGTTGTTGCTGTTGAACAGCAGTTTTGCAATTTCTGCCAGGGAGGCAAGAAAACTTTCCTCCTTCGCCTCATAATTAAGAGCCAGGTCCTTCTGCGCCAGGTAGGAAGTCACCCCGTTTACCACCTCGTTATAGCGTCCGGCAGTGCTCAGATGGGCAAAAACCCTTGTGGCCGGTAGGTTATACCCTTCACTCTGGGCGGCATGTTCGGCCCAGGCGAATTCTCTGCCGACTATTTCGCGAATCCGCCCCCTATCGGCAAAAGAGACCGAAGAAAACACTTCGGCGAGCAGTTGCAGCGCCTGGTTCAGATACTCTGGCAGACACTTGAGATGCACCCAGAAAACCGGTCTGGTCACATCGGCCTGCATGCGGTGGGTGTAGGTGGTCAGGGTGTGGGAAAAGGATCCTGTACAGGTGGCGACTTCCTTGGCAAACTGCTGGTAGCTGAGCCGTTTGGTGCCGATTTCGGTGATGATGGTGCCGAACAGATCGAGGATTGGCAGGAATTCCGGAGGCAGACAGGAAAAATCAAAACCGACATCAAGATAGGTTATATGGTTGGTGGCAAGTTCGCTGACCAGTACCTGTCGGCCAAACATCTCGGTCGGCTTGACGCTCGGAAAATCGACTTTGGTCGTCAGGTCGGCAAGCGACAACTGCGGTAGAAGTGCGAGGGTTTCGACGCTGTTCGGCTGCAGCTGTTCCTCCAGCAGTTCTCTGGTTCGATTGATACGAGCGCTTCTGTCCTGTTCGGAAATCGCCGCATCGTGGGCGGCCAATCGCTGCTGTTCTTCGGCCTGTGTCCTTTTTTGCTTTTCCGGGTCGGGGACCAGGGTGACTACTACCGGCGCAGGGTTGTCGAGCAGATAGTGCCTGATAAGCTCTTCAAAGTAACCTTCGTTTAAAGCTTTGTGCCGCATCGAACCGATCAGTTCCTCGCTCATCAGATTGTCGATAGGGTCGGTACCGTATTTGAGGCCGGTCATTGCCTTGCTGATAATATCAAGACCTCGCTGAGCCTTGCTGGCTTCTTCCCGGACGTTGAATTCAAACTTGTTCAGCTCTGCCAGTACAAGATCCCGATCGAGTCCCTCTTGCACCATTTTTGCCAGGGAGGTTTTGTAGAGATTAAGAAAGGTGTCGCGATGCTGCTCTTCACTGCCTACTAAATAGGTGATCATCAGGGTTTTACTGGACGAGGTTGCCATGAAAAAACCGCCGAAATCCTTGCATAGGCCACTTCCGACAATGGCATTTTTCAGAGGTGAGCCGTCAGAGTTGAAAAGAATGTTGGCGATGATCTGAAAGGCGGTATTCTCGCGGCGCATGGCGATGGTCGCCACACTGGTGCCGACAGCCAGAAAGGTCTTGCCGGTGATGTCGCTGTTGTCGACCGCATAGGTGTCGGTGATGAATACCGGTTGAGAAGGCGAATGGCCTTCTTCAATACCGGCTTGTTTGCCTCTGGTTGTAAAAGCTGAAAAAAAATTGTTCTGAAGATACTTCAGCTCGTCCTCCAGGGGAGCGTCACCATACACGAAGAACATGCCGTTGCTGGGGTGATAATGGTCTGCGTGGAACCGGCAGAATTGTTCATAACTCAGATCCGGAATGTTCTTTGGGTCGCCTCCGGATTCATGAGCATAGGTAGAGCCGGGCATAAGACCTGAAAAAATATTGTGAAAAATATGGCGGATCGGATCGGAGAAGGCACCTTTCATCTCGTTGTAGACAACCCCCTGGAATTCGAGTGGCCTGTCCGGTCCTTCCTGGTGATAATGCCAGCCTTCCTGTTCGAAAGTGCTTTTCGCCAGAAGGGGGTTGAATACCACATCGCAATAGACATCCATGATGTTGAAATATTCTTTCAGATTGCGGGTGGCAAAAGGATAATAGGTAATGTCGGCACCGGTCATGGCGTTAAGAAAGGTGGTGAGGCCCCCTTTATTGATTTCGCCGAAGACATCCTTGATTGGATATTTTTTTGAACCCATGAGCACCGAATGTTCAAGGATATGAGCCACTCCAGTTGAATCGGTGGGGACGGTATTGAAGGCTGCCGTGAAGGTCTTGTTCGGATCGCTGTTTTTGATTGCTAAAAGCGGACAGTTCAACAGTTCATGTTCGAAAATATAGACATCCGAGTTGATTTCCTTGACAAAGGTGTGGATTTTAAGGGTAAAGCCGGCATAGGTGGAACCTGGGCTGAAAGTCATTGAATATCCTTATAGAGGGTGATGAGAGATACAGTTAAGCCGTTGTAAAATAATAATAACATGGCCAATGGAGTGTGGGCAACGGCATAAGGAGCTGTAAGGAAATGTTTGCAAAACAGCCAAAAATTCCTAACGGTTCCTAAAAGGTTTTTTCAGAATCAAGGAGGATGGTGACCGGCCCGTCATTTACTAGATCGACGGCCATATCCGCTTGAAAGATGCCGGTGGCCACAGGGATTCCCTGCCTTTTCACTTCTTCGATAAATTGGTTGTACAAAGGTTCAGCGATTTCCGGAGGGGCCGCCAATGAAAATCCCGGTCTTCTACCTTTGCGACAATCGCCATAAAGAGTAAACTGGGAAACAATAAGCATCTCACCATTAATGTCTGCAAGGGAGGTGTTCATTTTTCCGTATTCGTCTGGAAAAATTCGCAAATGAATGATTTTATCGGCCATCCATATGAGATCCGGTGCGCTGTCACTGCCCCGGATTCCCAATAAGATAACCAGGCCGCGGCCGATAGTTGCCCTGGTTATGCCGTCGATGTCAACAACCGCTCTGCTTACCCGTTGTACTACCGCCCTCATCATTCTCCCTTGTATTGCATGCTGCAAGGATTTCCTTCTCTTCCGGTAATGGCAAGAAATCATTTCATATTACGTTAGCCAAATGGTATACTCATTTCGACGGGTATTTAAAGCAGAAAATTCGAAAATTCCAAGTTCATGTGGAAGGACCAATGATTAAACAACTTCAGAATCTTCTTGACCAGATGTCGAAAGAGCTTCCGGGAATTTTAGCGGCAGCTGTAGTAACCGTAGAGGATGGGATGTCCATTGCCGAGGTTCGGCGCAGAGAGGATATCGAAACAGCGGCGGCTTCTGCCTATCTTGCCTCAATTGTGAAATCAAATGCCAAGGCAATCAACCTGCTGGCTGATGACGAAGAAGTTGAGGATATTCTTATCACCACGCTCCACTATCACTTTATCATAAGACACGTCGACGACCAGCCATTTTTCATATTTGTAATGACCTCAAAGGAGGAATGGCTGGGCAAAGCGCGCTTGCTTATCAAGAAGTATGAGGCACAATTTACCGGATTTGCTAGTTATTTTGAGAAAAACTATCAGTAGGAAAAGGGTTTGCCATTTTCCGGGAAAGTGTGGGTCTGCCGAGTTTTCCAAAGAAAACCCGGCAGTTTTTTATAGGGCGGCTACTTCTTTTATTTTTTTGGCATTTTTCTTAATGCTGATCCTAATCCAGCCGAGATTGGTCTCCTGATCGGCAACGATTACCAGGAATGCGTCGTCGCCAACCGGGGCAAACATGACCGGCCCGTTGGCAAACTCGAACATGGTCATTTTCAAATCCCCCTGACCGAGTTGATTGCCCATTGACTCGGCCGAGCCAAAGCCCGAGGAGGCGATAGCCCCAATCATTTCCGAATCGATTCCCGCTCGTGCAAGGCTGTCGAGGAGAAAACCATCGCGTCCTACCAGGCAAGCAGTGTGCACGCCTTCGATGTTGGTGAACTCGGCTAAAATCTTCTGAATTTCTGTCATTTCAAAGTCCTCTGAAAAAGTTATTGGTTGAGTATCCGATATATTTTCTGAAATCTGTGGATCGTTTGGTATTTCTTCGGTTTTAGATGCAGCTGCAGCTGGAGTAGGCGACAAGGCCTGTGTTGGAGGTTTTTCGTCATCGAACCGGCTGGTAATTTCATCGATGGGGGAGAGCTCATCTTCAGGGTCGTCTTCGTCGAGACTGGCCTCTTCGTCACTTTTGACAGCCGATTCGAACAGCAGTGCCTCAATACTTTTATGGATGCTTATTACCGGCGGCTGTACGCCCCTGATGTTCTGCAGGGAGCCGCCATTGAAGCCGAGAATGGTAAAAAAGGCCTCCTCCCCGTTTTCTTTGCCGCACATGGCGTGGACCACCGCCCCTTCCATGAAAAAGATCATGCCTTCCCGGTCGCTGGTTGTCACCTTGAGGGCTGCCGTAGCTTTAGAAAGGCTGTTGAACTGAACGATGTCGACAAGATCGACGCCGTCAACAGTACCCTGAAATCCTTCATTTTCTTTGAGGACTTCCTCAACGATTGCTCTGACTACCTTGATGTCGAAGGGTTTTTCAATAAAGCGAAGACTTCCGCTCATCATCGCCTTATTTTCATAGGCGTTCGAAGGATAGGCAGTCATGATGATGACGCCGGTTCCGGGAAAGCGGTTGTTGATCTCTATCAGCAGGTCGAGTCCGCTCATGCCCGGCATGTTGATGTCGGTAATAACCAGATTCACCGACCTGTCGCTCAGCAGCGCCAATGCCTCTTCGCCTGATTTTGCAGCGAGTATCTCAACATTTTTCATACCTTTGTTGAGATTTCTTTGAAGCATCCACAGCATATCCTCTTCATCATCAACAACCAGAACTCTTTTCATAGTCTCACCAATTTTTTGTCCCGGTTCTGCCACTGATGGTGATGGTTCGGAACAAGGGATTTGCTTGAATTATCCATTAGCTGGACGGAATTTATCCAGATAAGCAAAGTTTTGCAAAAATGAGACCAAGGTGGCAATATATTAAATAACACTATGAATATACTAACATAAAATGAAATGTTCTTTAGTGGGCTTAGGGCCGGCAGTCCAAGGGAGGTGGTGAGAAGCTGGCCAACTGGTCAGATTTTGACCAGTTACAGGTTATCTCTCAGCGTAGTTCTCGAGATGCCGAGAATCTTTGCCGCTTTTGATTTGTTGTTGTTGACGGCATTCAGTACCTTTTTAATATGGAGTTGTTCAATCTCTCTCAGGCTCAGTAAAGGTTCCTTCTTGCCTCCTGTCGAAATGCTTTCGCAACTGAGGCCGGCCATGGTCAGCCAGCCGCTCTGATTGAAAATCACTTCTCGCTCAATGAGATTACGCAGTTCACGGATGTTACCCTGCCAGCCATAACCGAGGATCTTGGTTCGGGCTTCGGCTGTGAATCCTTGGAGATCCTTTTTTAACTCCTTTTGCAGATCTTGGAGAAAGAAATCGGCAAGGAGGAGCACATCCTCGCCCCGATCACGCAGCGGCGGCAGGGGGACGGGAAGTACGTTCAGGCGGTAGTAAAGGTCTTCGCGGAACCGACCTCGGTCTATCTGTTCTTCGATATCGGTATTGGTAGCAGCAATGATGCGGATTTTTACCTGGATGTCTTTCAATCCGCCAACCCTTCTAAAAGTCGATTCCTCGATGAGTCTTAGAAGCTTTGGCTGCAGATCAATTGGCAGGTTACCTATTTCGTCGAGAAACAGAGTGCCGCCGTCGGCGACTTCGACCAGGCCTTTCTTGTCGCTCCGGGCATCAGTAAAGGCACCCTTGTCATAACCAAAGAGTTCCGATTCCATCAGATTGGATGAAAGCGTGCCGCAGTCAACCTTGACAAAGACACCGTTTTGCCCCGGTCGGTTGTCGTGAATAGCCCTGGCAACCAGTTCCTTGCCGGTGCCGGTTTCTCCGGTTATAAGGACGGCGGCATCGACTTGGGCAGCCATGCGAATGGCATCTTTGACCCTGGCCATGGGTGGACTGTTACCTATGATGGTGGCAATGCCGACCTCCTGGTGCAGGAGAGTGGCTTTTTTGCGCATCAACCTGGCTTGCAGGATTCTTTTCAGAATGGCTTTGAATTCGATTATGTCAAAGGGTTTGACTATGTAGTCGACTGCGCCTGCCCGCAAAGCCTGGACGGCGGTTTTAGCCTCGTTGATGCCGGTCAGCATGACGATATCGATGTCATCGCTGATCTCTTTTATTGTTCCGATGAGGTTTATACCGCTTATGTCGGGAAGCCCGATGTCGAGAAAGACCAGATCGACGATGGCAGAACGGAGCATATCCAGGGCATCGGCCCCATTCGCCGCAGTTGAAACACGGTAGCCTTGTTTTTCGACGATTTTTGCAAGTGAAAACCGCAAGTCTTCCTGGTCGTCAATGATCAACACCGAACCCATTTATACCTCCGCTCTGAAAAATATAGTAAAGGTAGTACCCTTACCTTCTTTGCTGTCGAGGACAATTTCCGCATCGTTTTCCTTCAGAGTTCGGTAAACGATGGCCAGGCCAAGTCCTGCCCCAGAGGTTTTGGTGGTAAAAAAGGGTTCAAATACCTGGTCAGCAACATGCGGCGGCATGCCTGTCCCATTATCTGTAAAGCGGAGAATAACGTAATTGTGACCACCCATCAGCAGTGCTGGATATTTTTTCCTGTAGTATCTGAGCATGCTGGGGGTACAATATGAGGCATAAATCTCGATATGGCCCTGCGCCCTTATCGCATCGATGGCGTTGAGAAAAAGGTTGAGAAAAACCTGCTGGACCTGGTGCGAATCGGCGATAATTCTCGGTATTTGATCACTGACATCTTCGGAGAGAGTGATATTGTTTTTGTTAAGCCTATTGTTGATCAGCGGCATGGTCTCGGTGATTATCGATCTGAGCGAGGTCGGTCGCTTATTCGGTTCGGCCGGTCGGGCATAAGAGAAGAAATCACTCAGCAGTTGATTGAGTCGGTCAACCTGCCTGATTATCCGCTGCGCACACTCCAGCTGATCACTGTTGTCCTTGGCTTCTTCTTCTATGGACTGGGCCATGATCTTAATACCGGCAAGAGGATTACGCACCTCATGCGCTACAGCCGAGGCTATTTCTGCGACGGTTGAAAGCCGGTTCATTTTTTCCATTTCTTTGCGCACGTATTTCAATTCGGAAATATCCGACAGGGAAATAATGACGCCCACTTTATTACCCCTGGCATCCTCTCTTGGGACATTGGAGTAACCGATGATTTTTTTATCGAGGGTTGGGGTGACAAAGATCAGCTCTTTTTCAACCTGCCCGGATTCCGAAGAGGTTGTAGCGAGAAGTTCTGCTGATGCGCTATCTCCCAGAAAGTCCACAAGATATTGGCCATCAAGCATTTTGACAAACGGTTTGAAAATAGATTGGGCAACGGAATTGCTTTTTCTGATTTTGCCGTCCAAATCCGCGACTATAAGACCTTGATTCAAACCTTGAATGATTGATTCGGAAAATTTTTTCTCTTCACGCAAATTGATGATGGAGCTCCGCAGATCGTTCACCAGCTGAATCAGCTGCTGGTCCATCTGCTGACTCTCGACAATAACAGCAAAGATATTGGAGATTGCCTCGAGCAGCTCTTTAAACTCGGTTGAGTACTGGTGGTCCTGAGTAACATACAGCGTCAGCACCCCAAGGATTTGGCTGTCTTTGATTATAGGCACGCAATAGTTGCCGGTGAAAGGTGTTGACTCCTGGGAACTGTCGAACAGTGGAGGGAAGGTGTTGAAGAAGCCGGTCTTGCCTGTTTTTCCAGTTTTACCACAATGACAAACGCCGATTCGGGTTGTCTTGCAGGGCAGAGTCTCTGAGGAGACAAAACCTCTGGAGACGAGGAGGTCCAGGGTGTCCGTGTCATAATTGACAAGAAACAAGGCGGCTTTAGTTCCGAAATGAAGTTGGTTGAGCGTTAGGAGATAGTCGAGGATCCGGGTAATTTTTGCTTTAAGAGGTAATGGTTCCAGAGCGATTCTGAGAATATCGATCACGATATTCTGAAGGCTGGCTTGGCGAATATACGAAGAAACGTATACTCGTTCTTGCTGTCGTCGTGTCTGCTCCATAATGCTTGCCGTTCGAAAAATGTACGGGTTGTCTTTTAAAGCATTTTACCGACCTTTGAAACCCAAGCCCTGTCTGGAGAGAGTCGAAACGGTTCGGGTCCGGGTAATGATCTTTATGGAAATACATTGAAATAGCAAGCATTATCGAAAAAATAATTTTAATTCTGTCGATGAAACGAGGGTTGTAAGGATGTCAGGACGGACATCGTGTCACGGCAAGGTTTCATGATCTGGCAGGCAATGCCGGTATTGGCGCTGGCGGTTGTACATGCATCAGTATTTAAAACGACCGACAATCCGGTTGAGACTCTTGGCCAGGGCGTTAAGCATATCCGAACTGTTTTTCACCTGCGAGCAATCCCCCATCATTTGTGAGGCATCATTGCTTACCTGGTTGATTTCGTGGGCGATGTCGGTAGCCGCCACTGAACTTTGGCCCACGTTGTCGTTGACATCCTGAACCCCCGAAGAGGCTTGGGCGATATTTAAAGCAATTTCCTTGGTGGTCGCCGCCTGTTCTTCGACAGCCGTGAAAATTAGGGCCACTGTGTCATTCACCTTGTCAATGACCTGGGTTATCTCGTTGATCTCCTTGATGGTATGCTTTGTCGAATCCTGAATGTCGGCGATCTTGATTTTAATATCATGAGTGGCCTGGGTAGTTTGACTGGCAAGTGCCTTGATTTCGTTGGCGACAACAGCAAAGCCTTTGCCGGCGTCTCCGGCTCTTGCCGCTTCGATGGTGGCGTTCAAGGCAAGAAGATTGGTTTGCGCTGATATTTCGGTGATGACCTCGGTCACTTTGCTTATGGCCGCTGCCGCGTTGCCGAGGTGATTTACCCGCTCAGAGGCGCTGGCGGCTTTGGCCACCGCTTGTTTGGTAATTGCCTGGGCGTTTTCAGAACTGCCGGCAATCTGGGAAACCGAAGTGGTCATCTCTTCAGCTGCGGCCGCCACCAAATTGATGTTTTCTGATGCCTCGGAACTTGCCTGGGCAACTGTCGTCATATTCCCGCTCATGCGGGTAGCCGCATCGGCTACGTTGGTCGATCTGGATGAAACGTTTGCAGCGCTGTCCGACATGGATGTAGAAATTTCCAGCAATTGATCGGCAGAATTTCCTAGTTTTCCTGAATTATCGGCAATTTCCTTGATCACAATATCCATCTTGTCAATGAATACATTGAACCAGGAGGCGAGCTCGCCCACCTCATTTTTATAGTCGATATTCAATCGCTTGGTGAGATCGCCCTCACCCTCGGCAACATCGCGCAGGCCGGCAGTCACTTCGCGAATCGGGCCGGTGATGGAAAGGGTGGTCAGCCAGGCGAAAAAAAGGCCCATGGCAATGGCTACGCAGATTGCAAGAGTAATGACAGTTCGGGATATTCCGTTAACCTTCTCAACTTGTTGGCTGCTGCCTTCCATCAATTTTTGCGACGCGGTATTCACTTCGCCGTCAATGCTCTGCATCTTGCCAATGAGCCCAAGCTGATTGTCAATAAGCCGGAAATAATCTTGCATCAGGCTATCAATTTTTTTGAAACGTTCGGAGATGCTTGCGTGAACTTCCATGAGACTTTTGCTGTTTTCTACAACTTTATGCCATTCCTCAATACTCTCTTCATATTTCTTGCCGGCGGTAATGGTGGTCTTTTTGCCGATTTCGTTGGCCCGCTCGAAATACGACAAGATGCTCGAGGAATACAGCTTGTAGCTAAACATCATGTCTTCAGTTTTAAAAGAACCGGTTTTGATAAGATCTTCGTATCCCTCGAACAGTTTGAGTGTCGGGGTAATGAGGGCAGCTTTTTTCGACTCATCTTCATTTAGAAGTTGGAAGGCTTGGCGATAGGCCTCATATTGCATCTTCAGCTGTGTAAGAGAGTCTTTGGTCGTCGCCGCATTCAGGATTTTTAAGCTTGTGTCGATATCCTGAATGAGTCCATCGAGAGTGGCGAAGGCTTTGTCGCGGGCTTGGGCCTGGGCTTCGCGCCCGGCATTGTGGCTGTTGAGAAGGTAGATATAGTATTGTTCGCGCACTTGGGCAAACTGGGCCTGGCCGGAGCTGGTTTGCCGGAACATGGTCATGGTGTGGATGACATTAGTCAAAGACAAGAGACCGGACCCACCGACGACGCAGGTGAGCAGCAGTACTATCGCAAAACCAAGACCGAGTTGTGTTCTCAGTTTCCAGCTTTTCATTATCACTCTCCAAATTGACGGTGGGGGGGATGTTGGTTTGTTTCTAACCATTCTCGGTTAAAAAAAGATGTATGTCAAACATAAGATAATCAGTAGAAGAGCAGTTTTGATATTTTTTCAGCTGTTTGTCGGAGAGGGGTAACGACAGACGTCAGAAATTGATCGTTCAATCGGAACGCAGGTCCGGCGATAACCACTGCGACTTTCGGCGGTCCTTCCGAATTGGCGATAGGCACGGCTATAGCATGGGTGTCCTGATAACGTTCACCGCGGTCATAGGCGATACCTGTCTTTCTGATTTCCATGAGTTGGTGGCGGTAAACCTCTTTAGAAACAATGGTGTTGTCGTTAAAGCGCTCAAATTTTTGTTGCAAGCAGATTTCTAAAAATTCGGGAGTACTGTGTGCCAAAATGACCTTGGCTCCCGCCGCCACATTTATCGGCAGTAATTCCCCTTGTTGAAAGTTAAAGCGTATGTGGCTCGGTCCCTCAACGTTCATGGCCAAGACCACATTTGTTCCAACCAGGAGTTCCAAGGCAACGCTTTCTCCGACCTGCTGAGAGAGTTCTGTCAGGCAGGGCTGGGCAATAGCAAGAAGACGAGAATCGAGCGATCGAGTGGTAGCATTGCCGATTTTCTGGGCAGAACGGCCGAGCATATATTTTTTGGTCATTGGGTTTTGCTGCAGGAAATCGGTCGCAACGAGAAGCTTGATCAGCCGACTGGTGGTTGATTTATGCATACCCAGTTTGACGCTCAGTTGGGTAGTGCCCATCTCGTTATTATACGGGGCAAAAGCCAGGAGTATGTTGAGCGCCTTTTCAGCAGAAGAGTTGTTTGTTTCCTTAAGGTTACTCATCTTGTTCGGGTTATCCTTTTTTATTACTATAAGTTTGCTGCAATTTCCGTTGGCATCTTCTTTTTGTTGCGCATGTGTGTATCATGTTCCGTATGTTGGAACTAAATAGAGCGTTGCGGTCAAGATGTCAAGAATATTCCTTTGGGTGTTGATTATTGTCTCACAAAATATTCATATATATCCAATAATAAACAACATAAAATTGGCTTCACGGCATTACAAATTGTATGTAAAATGTCTTGACATGGCTGCACCGCAGTGTAATATTAGTTCCGTATAGTGGTATTGTATTTCAGTATACGATACATATTTGCAAATTCACGGCAGTAAAGAACAGTCGAAATATCCAAAAATACTTTTGGTAATTATTTGAATATGTTGGCTATTTAAGGAGTTTTCGGTTTGTTGTCGAAAATCCACCTTCAGCCATTTGGTTTGTGTCAGGCTCAACTCAGGGAGGTTTAAAGATGAGTGAAAAGGTTTTTACCAGCTGTACCAATGCCGGACCCGTCACCGTCTATGTAAAAGATGGCAAGATTACTCGTATACGTCCCTTGGTAGCCGACGATCGGGATTTTAAGCCGTGGACAATCGAAGCGGGTGGTAAAAAATACTCTCCGCCCAAAAAGTTTGCGGTGGCACCTTATGTTCATGCGGACCGTCGGCGGATTTATTCGGAAGAGCGCATCAAGTACCCGATGAAACGGGTCGACTTCGATCCAAACGGTGAGCGTAATCCGCAGAATCGCGGTAAATCACCATATGTGCGGATTTCCTGGGACGAGGCGCTGGATATCGTCGCAGGTGAAATCAAGAGGGTAAAAGACACCTACGGCGGTTCGGCCATTACCGGTCTGACCTCTTCGCACCATAACTGGGGCATTGTCGGTTATAAAATGGGACCCTTTGCCCGTTTCATGAACCTCCTCGAATATACTCCGGTACTCGATAACCCTGATAGCTGGGAAGGCTGGCACTGGGGCGCGACCCATACCTACGGGTTCTACTGGCGACTGGGCATGCCTGAACAGTATGACCTCCTTGAAGATTCCTTAAAGAACGCTGAGATGATCGTCCTCTGGTCAAATGATCCGGACTCCACTCGGGGCACATACACCGGCCAGGAATCGGCTCTTTGGCGCCAGTGGTTGAAGGAGAAAGGGGTGAAAATGGTTTTTGTCGACCCCTTCCACAACTACACCGCAGGCGTCATGGAAGGCAAATGGATCGCCCCGCGTATCGGCACCGACACCTGCCTGGCAATGGCTATCGCCTATGTGTGGATTACCGAAGATATCTATGATAAGGAATATGTAAAAGATCGTACCTTGGGCTTTGACGAGTTTAAAGGCTATGTCCTTGGAACCACAGACGGCAAACCGAAAAACCCCGAGTGGGCTGAAGAGGAGTCCGGCGTCAAGGCCAAGATTATCCGCGCTTTGGCCCGCGAGTGGGCAGCAAAACGCACGGTACTGTCGGGTGGCGCCCGTGGCGGTGAAGGTGGAGCATGCCGTCAGGCCTATGGCACAGAATGGGCTCGCATGATGGTGCTCCTCCAGGCGATGCAGGGTCTTGGCAAACCCGGTCGTTCTATTTGGGGAACGACCATGGGAGCGCCGAGCGATGTCGTCAAGTGGTTCCCGGCCTATGCCGATCTCCAAGGCCGGATTTCAACAGCCAATATCGCCAGTACTGTCCCGGTTAATCCGACCAAGCAGCGACTCTGGAGACTCACCCTGCCCGAGGCAGTTCTCGATCCGCCGGTAAGTTGGTACGGCGAGGGTTTCTGCGGCCAGTCTCTGGAGCAGCAGTTCAAACACTTCACCTATCCGATGGAAGGTCATGCGGAAGTTCGCCTCCTCTATCGCTATGGTGGCTCCTTTATGGGCACCATGAGCGACACCACCAAATGGGTGCGGATGTATCAGAGCCCGAAGCTTGAATTCGTCTTCAACCAGGACATCTGGTTCAACAGCGAGACCCGCATGGCCGATATTATCCTCCCTGCCTGCACCGGCTTTGAGCGCGACGATGTCGGCGAGTGGGGATCATGCGGCGGCTATACCTGCCACGCCAGCAGCGGCTGTAATTTTCGCATCGTCGTTCGTCAGCAGAAGTGCATCGAGCCCTTATGGGAGTCAAAATCCGACTACGAGATCCTCTCCCTTCTTTCAGAACGTCTGGGCATGAAAGAAAAATTCACCGACGGCCGCAGCGAGGTTGACTGGATCAAAGCCTTTTTCGACTCTTCGGATCTGCCGCCTCTCATTTCCTGGGAGGAGTTTAACAGTAAAGGCTATTACATTATCAATATCCCCGACAATTACCAGTCGACACCGTCGCTCCGCTGGTTTGCCGAAGGACGGGACTGCGATACCCCGGACACCAACAACCCGAAGCGTAAGACGGGAAAAGCAAAAGAACTCGGTACCTACAGCGGCAAGATTGAATTTGTCTCAGAGAGTCTGAAAGCAAGGTTTCCTGATGACGAGGAGCGGCCTGTATCACCTCGCTATATTCCGAGCTGGGAAGGGCACCATAGTGAAGGCTTTAAGAAATACCCGCTGCAGCTGCTTTCACCGCATCCGCGCTTTACCTTCCATTGCCACTACGACAAGCATACTGACTGGCTTGACGATATCCCGGCGCATCGCATTAAAAAAGACGGCTATTCCTGGTGGCCGGCCCGCATTCATCCGGATGACGCAAAACTTCGAGGCATAAAAGATGGTGATATAGTCAGTTTGTACAACGACCGGGCCAAGGTTCTATGTATTGCTGTGGTCACTGAGCGTATCCGCCCCGGGGTTATTCACAGCTATGCCTCGTCGGCAAAGTACGATCCGCTCATTCCTGGACGAGCCGATTCTCCGGATAAGGGAGGATGTGTCAACATGCTCACCCCGTCGCGGATGGTCTCCAAACACGCGCCGGGGATGACCCCGAACTCGTGCCTTATCGAAATCGAAAAATGGGAGGGCTGATGCCATGTCTACTTACTCCATTCTCATAGATGTAAAGAAGTGCAGCGGTTGCTACAACTGTTTCCTCGCCTGCCGGGATGAATATTTCGGCAATGAATACCCCGGCTATTCGGCAGCCCAGCCGTTGAATGGTCAGTTCTGGATGCAGATCCAGGAGATTGAGCGGGGGGAATATCCCAAACCGAAGCTTGACTATATCCCCAGGCCCTGTTTGCACTGCCAGGATGCCCCCTGCATGGGACCGGCGACTGGCGGTGCGGTGTATCGGCGAAAAGACGGGATAGTCATGATCGATCCGGAAAAGGCCAAAGGCCAGCGGGGAATTGTCAGCGCCTGCCCCTATAGGGTCATCTACTGGAACAGTGACCTGCAAGTGCCGCAAAAGTGCAACCTTTGCGCCCATCGTCTGGACGAAGGCGAGAAGCTGCCCCGTTGCGTCGAATCCTGTCCCACCGGCGCCCTGGTCTTTGGTGATCTTGACGATCCAACCAGTGAAATCGCCATCCTTGCCGCAACACTACCGGTCGAGGACCTGCACCCGGAATTCGCTACCAAACCGCTTGTCAAGTACGTTGGCATTCCTAAACGTTTTGTGGCAGGAGAGGTGGTTTTAAAGGATAAGGCCGGCGAGTGCGCGCCAGGGGTTCAGGTGAGGCTGACCGGCGGAGGACTAGAGTTGTCGACGACCACCGATCTGTTTGGCGATTTTGAGTTCGAGGGTCTAGGCAAAAACCAGTGCTACAAACTGACCTTGACTGCTGCAGGGTATGCAGATGCGAGTCTTGAATTTGTGACCACAAAAGATATAAATCTCGGCGAGATCGTCCTTGCTCCCAGATAAACGCCAACCTGAAACAAGGGGAGTTCGGTCCGATGGCGAATCCTCTTGTCACTTTCAAATAACAGCACGGAAAACAAGATGATAAGTGTGAAAGATACGGAAGGTGTGCAATATGAAGCCTTCAAACATTTCGGGGTGTACGGGCTGCAGAAAATCGCTGAAGGACAGTCGAAACGGACGATGGTCTGTTATTCCTACTTTCAGCCGAATGGCGGCGCGGAGCTGAGTGCCTCGCCCAAGGAGCGGCTGTATTATGTGGTTAAGGGGTCGATAACTGTTAGCGGCGGTGGTGAAAGGCATGTCCTGGATGCGGGAGATCTTATCTATATCGCACCAGGTGAGGAGCGAGAGGTGGTTGTAAACGGAGGCAAACAAGCAGAAGTGTTAGTGTTTATTATCACGCCTTAGCTCTTAAAAAACATCAAGATCCCCTTGTTAAGCCAAGGACAAAAAATCTCATTATGTGGTTGTTCTGATGATCGAAGCGATGGAAACGTCTTAATGTTTCGTGACAAATAATATACGTGAGGAAGATCGATGATAACAGCAGAAATTCTTAGCAGGGCCAGACAGGAGAAAAGGAAGGTTCTCACCGAGATCGAGGCCAAACAGATTCTCGGCGAGGCCGGGATTACCTGTACCTCGACCGTACTTGCCACATCCAAGGAGAAAGCCGTATCGGTGAGTGAAGAGTTCGGATATCCGGTGGTCTTGAAGGTAAGTTCGGTGGACATCACCCATAAGAGCGACTCCGGTGGGGTTAAGGTGAACCTGAAGAGCAGGGTGGAAGTTGAAGAGGCCTATGAAGCTATCATGACCTCCTGTCGGGCCTACGCTCCAAGTGCTGATATTGAAGGTGTTTCCGTGCAGCCGATGGCGAGACCCGGGACAGAGATCATCATGGGTATGATCCATGACAAAAGTTTTGGCCCGGTGGTTATGTTTGGACTTGGTGGAGTCTTTGTTGAGGTGCTGAAAGATGTCGCTTTTCGTATTGTGCCTATCGAGAAAGCTGACGCCGTAGATATGATGGAAGAGATCAAGGGCAAAAAACTACTGGCCGGCTATCGCGGCAAAGAGCCTGCGGATATAGAGAGACTGCAGAAAATGTTGGTGCAACTCTCAGATTTTGTCAACGCCACTCCGGGTATCGAGGAAATCGATATGAATCCTGTTTTTGCGTACAGTGACGGGGCAATGGTCGTCGATGCTCGGATTATCCTCTCTGAGGAATAAGCCGTCGTTCAACAATAAGTATCTGTTTCAAAGTCATGAACGGCATAAGTGACCGTAAAGAAATGGTGAAAATAGTATGAGTTATTTCTTAACGGCCCCTAAAAACAGGCAGACAAATCCCTCAATTTCAAAATGCCAAAAAGCTATCAAAAGGACGGTATTATTATGATGGATCTTTTTTTTAAACCAAAATCTGTGGCGATCGTCGGGGCCAGCGGATCTCCCGGAAAGCTTGGCTATGTCATTGTCAACAATATCGCGGGCAGCGATTTTGCCGGAGACGTTTATCCGGTAAATCCGAAAGCAGATGAAATATTAGGCTATAAGGTATACAAATCGGTAACCGACATCCCCGGCGAAGTTGACCTGGTTATCACCGCTCTCCCCACCCCGAAAATGACTGTTGCAACTCTTGAAGAATGTGCAAAAAAAGGAGTCAAGGCGATAATTATCGAGTCCGCCGGATTTGCTGAGATGGGTGGAGATGGTAAGGTTTATCAGCAACAGATAGTAGATATTGCCAAGAAAAACAATATTCGGGTGATGGGGCCAAACTGCTCCGGTATCGTATCAAGGGGTATTGTAACATCCATTTACCCTATGACCAAAAAGGTCCCTCAGGGCAATGTGGTACTCATTGGACAATCCGGACTCCTTGCTGCCGGGATGGCCTCGGATATCGTAGAAAATGAAAGTTTGAATATCAGTAAAGTGTGTTCCATCGGCAATAAATGCGATGTTAATGAAAATGACTTGTTGGAATACTTCGGCAACGAAGAAGATGTCGATGTCATTTCCATGTATCTGGAAACTATTACCGATGGCAGAAATCTCACACGGATAGCGAAAAAAGTAGCGGCAAAAAAACCGGTTATTTTTCTCAGCGGCGGACGCACGGAAGCCGGTGCCAAAGCCGCCATGAGTCATACCGGCAGTATCGCCAGCAATGCCAAGATTGTCGAAGCGGCCGTCAAGCAGACTGGCATGATCATGGCCGATGATTTCACGGAACTTAAAGATTTTGCCAAGGTTTTCTCGACGCAGCCGCTCCCCAAAGGCAATCGCGTTGCAGTGATCACTCTGGCCGGCAGCGTCGGGGTTAATGTTTCTGATCTGTGTGCCAGCCATGGTCTGGAATTACCAAAACTGACTCCGGAAACAACTGAAAAACTGAAGGACATGTTCGATACGCCGGTGTCAAATCCGATTGATTTGTATTTTAGTGTAACCAAGATTGGTTTCACCAAAACCCTGGAAACCACTTTCCCTGAAGCCTTCAGAGATGCAAACATCGATGCTGCGGTGTTAATTCTTGCAGGTTTTGAGTATACCCAGGAAGCTGTGCAGAAAAAAATCATTCAGAAAATCGTCAAAGAGGTCGGCAAGCCTTTGGTCGTCTGCATGATCGTCGGATACAACAAATATAAACACGTCATCATGGACGAAATGGGAAAAGAACTGCCTGTGTTCCCTTCTTTGATCTCGGGAGTAAAGGCTTTGAGCAAATTGTGTGAGTACGGCATCCGCCGGCAAAAATTATCAGCCTAAGTGGAGAAACGCATGGCTTACGAAAACATCATACTGGAAAAAGAAGAGAATATCGCCATTATCACTTTTAACCGTCCCGAGGCGATGAACGCCCTGAATAACCAGACCAGGGCCGAATTCCGCGAGGCCATTGGTGACGTGGCTGCCGATGACACTATCAAGGTGCTTATCCTCACCGGCAACGGCAAGGCTTTTGTCGCCGGCAGCGATATCAAGGAGTTCAACAAGACCACACCCTATGCCGCCCACAACATCATGCGGCTGGGGGAAATGGTTGAAAAGCTGGAAAAGCCGGTCATTGCCGCCGTCAACGGTTTTTGCCTGGGCGGCGGCTGCGAAATAGCCATGGGCTGTGACATTATCATTGCTTCCGATAAAGCTAAATTCGGCCAGACCGAGATCAACATCGGCATTATCCCCGGTGGCGGTGGCACCCAGCGTTTGCAACGGCTCATCGGTGCCTGCAGAGCCAAGGAGTTGATTTTCACCGGCGATATCATCCGTGCCGAAGAGGCAGACCGCATTGGTCTCGTTAACCGGGTGGTGCCCATGGACGAGCTGATGCCCACTGCCAAAGAGATGGCCAAAAAAATCGCCGGTAAGAGCGCCGCTGCTTTAAAACTCGCAAAAACCGCCATCAACCGCGGCATGCAGACCAATCTGGAAAGTGGTTTGAAGTACGAGTACGAACTCTACAGCCTTTCTCTCAGTCTGGAAGACAAGGTGGAAGGGGTCAATGCATTCCTCGAAAAAAGGGCGCCGCAGTTTGTCGGCCGTTAACAGCACTATAGAGATATCAACCAAGGAATAAGACGATGGATAAAATGGCAAATAAAGTAGCTCGGATACCGAATTTGGTCGACTGGTCGACTGGCGAAGTCAGACTGATGAGTGCAAAATGCAACTCCTGTGGAACGTATTTCTTTCCGAAGGAGCATTATCAACACCGCCCCGGTTGCACGCGTGAGGGTGTGGAAGATGTGCTGCTTGCTAAGAAAGGCAAGCTGGCGAGTTATACCGTTCAATATTATCCCTGTCCCGCACCCTTTAAGACAGAGCAGAAGATTACCCCGTACGGTATCGGTCTGGTCGAGTTTGAAGACGAAAAAATTCAGGTTACCGGTATTATAACCAATACCGATCTGAAAACCCTGAAGCTCGGGATGGAAATGGAAACGACCATTCTTGAGATGTATACCAATGAGGAAAAACAGCAAGTGGTGACCTGGGCGTTTCAGGCTGTTTAGTACCTTAGAAATTCATTTTTTGTTTTTTAAATGAATTTGGTGAAGGTACCTATACCCCCTGGTGGGGTGTAAATAATCGATTTTGCGATAACCATTATAAGGGATAACGACGATGAGAGATGTATATATTATTGGAACCGGGATACACCCCTGGACGGGCTTCTCTGAGAAGGTATTTGCCGATTTCGCGGCTGTGGCTGTCGACGGCGCTTTGAAAGACGCGAACATAGAATGGAAAAAGATTCAGGCTATCATGGCCGGAATTTTTATTTACGGTGGTAATGCTGGACACCTTTCCGGTCAATATCTGGAGTCCATTTTCGGCGAAACCGGTATTCCGGTGGTCAACGTCTACAATGCCTGTGCTACCGGTTCTGCCTCTATCAGAATGGCGTATAACAGTATCGCTGCCGGTGAGACCGATACGGCTCTCGCCTTTGGTGCCGATGTATCACCGAAAGGTTTTCTCACCGCCAAGTCGGACAATGCGGTGCAGGACCGGGACGTGATCAGATGGAAAATGGGTGGTCTGCCCAACCCGATCTACTGGGCGCTTGAATGCCGGAAAAGAATGGCGAAATACGGTACCACCGAAGAGGATCTGGCACTGGTCAAGGTCCTGATGAGCGAGTACGGTTCCAAGAACCCGCATGCCCGGTTCAAAAAGACCTACAGCCTGGAAGAGGTACTGAAGTCCGCCTATGTCTGTGATCCTCTCAGACTGTATGAGATCTGCCCGGTCAGTACCGGCGCTGCCGCAGTTATCGTTACCGCCGACAAGGATTTGATCAGTAAGGCCGACAAAGCCGTGAAGATTAACGCCACCACCATGGGCAGCGCCATTTATGGTGACCCAACCATCCGTATCTCCGCATTGTCCTGCCCGGCCGTTGCCGAGGCCCCCATGCTCAGTGAAAGCTATTCGGCTTCCCAGCAGGCCTATAAAAAGTCAGGAATCGGACCGGAAGACATCGATGTTCTGGAACTCCCCGACAACAGCTCCTGGCATTATCTGGTGTACTTGGAAACATGCGGGTTCTGTAAAGAGGGAGAAGCGGATAAAATGCTGCGTGACGGTATGACGAAAATCGGTGGAAAACTGCCCGTCAATCCAAGCGGTGGATTTTCTTCGCATGGCGAGGCACTTTCAGCTCAGGCTCTCTGGCAGGTCATCGAATGTGCCAACCAGCTGAGAGGCAGATGCGGCGAGCGTCAGGTGCAAGGCGCGAAGGTGGCAATGGCTCAGACCTATGGACTGATGGGCAACAGCGGCACAACTATTATGACCATCTGACAGCATACTGTGTTCCAAGGGTATCAGACGGCAAGGGAAGAACTATGGAAGGTTGGAAAGAGGCGAATGATCTGGTCATTGAACTGATCGGCAAAGGGCAGATTGATGAGGCCCTGCTGGCGGCAAACCGAGCGGCGGATATTGCTCTTAAGGAACATGGTGAAAACCATGCCAATAGTGCAGTATCTCTCAATAATATCGGAGAGTTGTGCCATATGTCCGGGAAGTTCGAAGAGAGTGAAAAGGCCTTCCAAAAATCCCTTGCCATTTCAGAGGCTCTGCATGGGCAGTTCGCCCCGGAAATTGCCGAGACCCTGATGAATCTCGCTGAACTCCATCTTTCGCGACAGGAGCTAGACGAGGCCAGGCAATGTATGGAACGGGTTGTTGAAATGCATGGGCAGCTCGAGACTGACCCGCGTCATCATGCCCTGGCCATTCACCATTTGGCAATGATTCTTCAGGGTCTTGGTGATTCTGAAAATGCCCTGATTCATTTAAACAAGGGTCTTGCCCTTGTCGAGGAGAAGCTCGGGGCAGATGATCCGCACCTCGCCACCTTTCTCAAAGGGATGGCGGTGTTCGATCTTCAGGCTGGAAGGGTTGATTTGGCTGAAGAGAAACTGCGCCGGGCGATTATTGTCCTCGAAAAAAGTATCGATCCGGAGCATCCCGATTTCGCCGCATGTCTCAGTCTTATGGCCGAGGTCTACGTGGCCCGAGGCCATGTTGCCGCTGCCGAGCCATTTTTTAATCAGGCACTGGAAATTTTCAAAAGCACTCTCGGTCCTGAACATGTTGAAACGGCGGCGGTTCTCGAGCGGCTGGCCGGGATTTGCGCTGAAACCGGAAAGAAAGAAAAATCCGAAACCTTGCTGCAGGAGGCCTTGGGCGGCTACATCGCCTCTGTTGGTAAAGATGATCCGGCAACCGCCAGGGTGCAGAATGATCTTGGGGAAATCTATCTCGACAGCGCACGGCATGAGTTAGCGTTCCCTCTCTTTGAAACATCTCTTGCCGCGCGCGAAAAGGTTTTCGGCAAGACCCATCCGGCTGTGGCCCAGTCGTTGAACAATCTTGGGGTGGTGCATTCGCTGAGGGGAGAGAAAACCCTTGCCCTGAAGCAGCATGGTAAGGCGCTGGCCATTCGGGAAAAGGCCTTTGGCGCAACCCATCCGGCGATCACTCAGTCTTTGGAAAATATAGCCGCCATTCATCAGGAGCGGGGCGAGATGGCAAAGGCCGAGGAGTTGTTGCAGCGATCGCTCGCGGTATGGGAGAGTGTACAAGGTGAGCACCATCCGGCTGTGGCCCAGGCCAACCATAACCTCGCCAGCCTCTATATGGCAGCCGGCAGGAATGACGAGGCGGAAAAAAGGCTGTTTGCGGCAAGAAAAATACTCGAACAGAACGGCGAGAAAAACAGCCCGCATCTTGCCACAGTTTTTAAAACCTTTGCCAAGCTTTATAATGCGATGGGTCGTGTTGCCGACAGTAAGGAATATACTGCCAGAGCTGAGAAAATTTTAAAACCGCCACCACCAAAATCAGGAGCTGTTTCAGCAGTGCATTGAGCGGTTAAAACAGACAGCCAACCAGAGAGCAACGGGGCCGAAGCACAAATTATAAGTTTTCGGATCAGGGAGTTAGCGAAGCCATGAAACTACTGGGAATCAGCGGCAGTTTGCGGAAAGGTTCGTATAATACCAGACTTCTAGAGGCTGCGGTTGGTCTCATGCCTGAAGGCGCGGAATTGACGCTTATCGGGTGTGGCGAAATTCCTCATTATAATAAGGATCTCGATACCGACAACAAGCCGGAAGCGGTGCTGCAACTTCTGCAGGCGGTGCGCTATGCCGACGGGGTGCTGTTTGCCACCCCCGAATACAATTATTCCTTTCCCGGGGTGTTGAAAAACGCTATCGACTGGGCTTCTCGTCCTGCCTATAAATCGGTGTTGGCTGGTAAACCTTGCGCTATTATCAGCGCCTCTCCAAGTCTTATTGGTGGTGCTCGAGCCCAGGCACATCTGGCTCAGGTACTTGCCGCAACACTCAGTCCGGTTGTGCCGGCCCCACCCTTTCTCGTTCCGATGGTTCAGGATAAATTCGATGCCGGTGGCCTGTTGATCGATGAAGACACCAAACGTCGTCTCGCCAGGTATATGGGCGATTTTGTCGTTTGGGTTGATCGTCTGGCCGGTCGTTAGCGCACCTTTTTCGATATCGGATGCAGGTCTGCTCGGTTCAGAGTCACATTGATCACCGTACTGTTGCCTGCGGCAAGTTTAAGAGCTTTCGACTCGCGGTAGACTATTTTACCTGCTGGGTTTACAAGTACGAGATAGACTTCACCCAACTTCTCCAGTTTTTCAAGCTTTTTTGAATCGAATTCAAAGGTATAGTAGCCGGAAGCATCTGTTTTCGGCTGTCCTGCAAATCCCAATTTTTGTCCGTTTTCATCTTCCAGTCTTACATTGAGTTTTTCAATTCCGCGTTTGTTTTCATCGAACACCCGACCATGTATCAAACCGCCACTTTCTGTCACTTCAGGAATTTTGATGTTTGCAAATTCCAGTTCAACCTCGATGTCGGCAAGAAAAGTTGCTTTTTGTTTCACGCGTTCGTTGAAGACTTTAACGCGTGGGTGATCTGCACCTAATTGTTTGCCTAGTCGTTGTGCTTCCCATTGAAAAAGGATCTGGCCAACATTTTGAAAGTCAATGAATTCTTTATATAATTCAAGTTGCGTGGACTCTAAGCGTTCATCACATACTTCCTGATTGTTAGAAGAATCATTCAGGTTGGATGGATTCTTGTCAATTGCCATATCGTACCCCAATTGTTATTAACCTGTGCTGCTCTTGCATTGTATATTTAAGGGAAAGCAAGAGTGGTTAAATGTTTCAAATCCCTAAACTCTCTCTAATAAGTTTTTCTGTAATATTGGAAATTTCATCGCACTGCCCGGTTCCAAATAATGCCGAGAGATTGCCGGTTCCAACCTTCTTGCCGGAATCACTTAAAACAATGCAGTGGACACCCTGATTGTTCACGGTTGTATTGAGTATACTACCATGTGTTACCAGAGAAAAACGCCCCGACGCTGAATTCGATTTCAAAAGAGGTTCAGCATGTTGATTCCCTTGAGCCGAGACGACTTGTGCCCATAAGACTGCATGAGCCAATAAAATTTGAGGAGACCCTTGGACCAGATCAGATAATTCGGCGACGATATCTGACCAATTGTTTGAATAACTCAACGCATCGGCGCTATGTATAAAAAGCGCTGTTTTGCTTTCAACTGCTGTTCCGAGTCGCATCTGGTTGTCACAGAAAATCGTGTCCCGGCGCAACAGGCTGGTCTCAGGCAATACATTGATGTTGCTCAAAGTCGCCATTTTCTGAGAGGATTTGTCTGCAGAGTCTTTGTCAACAAGGTTTCTGGTTGAAGGCGACATACCTAAATTTTGGATAAGGACCATGCCGGTAAGCTTGTCCCATTTGCTTAAAGCAGAAAAATCGACATTGAAACGATTATTTGCAACAGATACAGGGCCAATCGAAGAAATCCTCAATGCCTGGCCGACCGGTTGTCGGACAATATTGTCGTGTATTCGGACGGCATAACCACTAATGTTTGAAATCGCCTGTAGCGAGGCAGCTATAGATTTTTTAGAAAATATAGAAGCGCTAGTACTTTGCAGTTTAGTTATAGAGGTTGCCTGCCGTAAAATGATACCACCCCTGATCCCCGGTTGAGGCAGTTGCAAAGAGGCTATTGCCGCGGTGTCAAGGGGGCCGTTGTTGAGAATATGGTTTCTGCTTATCTCCACCTGTCCGGCATAGGAGATAAAAACACCGGAAACCGGTTGTGCATGGCTTATGCCATTGTCTTCAATGCGGTTATCTTGAATTGTCAGGTTTTCGCAAAAGCCTAATGACACCCCTCCTTCACCACGCGGCCAGGCTGGCAAAGAAAGTGCAGTGCTCTGCAGGCAACGGACGATAGTATTATTTCGTATGGTCAGATTGACCGCAAACCCGCTGAGTACGCCGAATTGCAAGGCTATCTTTCCAAGCAAAATTGCAGCCGAACCGTATTTTTTTATGAGTGCAAGAGCCAAGGGGTGGGACCAGGGATCTTTGGATTGCAATATCGCAAACAGTTCCACCAGATTACGCTGAGGGGTGCCGATACCCGATAATCCCGTTTTAATGATCTCGTTTCGCTCAATTTCCACATCGTGAATAAAGGCCAAAATATCTGGAAAATCTTCTGATTCTGCACGATCTACATGAATTATATACTCACAATCGCCGATGTCCCCAAATGGGTCACGATCAATCTGAGTTATTTGATATCCGGGGTCCAGCAGAAAAACCTGGCATGATTCTGAAAAACCGAAATTTCGAGAAAGATTGGATCCATTGGCTTCGGCACTGATAATATTTGTCGAGGAGTCTTTTTTAAATAGAAGGTTGATCGTTGGCGTTTCTGTCTCTTGATTGCACTTAACCCGCAAATTAACAGTGGGGTAAGGGATATCTTCTATGACGTGCGGAAGCAATGTATCTGTGCCTTCATCTTGGAAATCGATATCACTACCCAATGTAATGCCGTTGCCGGCTCCACCGAAAATGCGGTTCTGCAGCACTTTGATCCGTTCGCTGCCGCTTCCTATCTGGATGCCGCCTTGGGCCCGGAAAGGATCAAGCAGCCAGGGATCGAGGGGGAAGCGCAGGGCGGCACTGAGAAAATCTGGGATTCTCGTAGACAGCAATGTGAACAGAGGAAAGCAGTCGATATCGTCCGGCTCGATATCGCCGGCCCCGGCAGCCTCCTGCACGGCAGGGATGGGAAGCACTCCGATATTGTTACCTTCGATGAGACTGTCCATGGCCAGCAGATAAATGGCCGCCTCGCCACCTGCCTTGGCCTTATCGAACATTCGGATAATGTTATTGCGGATATGAATGTGGCTGCCGCGATCGGCATGGACGGCGTGCTTAAAGGCAAAGATGTGGGTATCCTCGATGGTCACTCTTTGGAGAGCGCCAAATTTGGCGGCCTCTAATTGTACAGCGGTACCATTCCAGGAGGCCATGACTATATTTTCGAGCCGGATGTAGCCGCAGTTTTTTATCTGAAATATCGGCAGGTCGATGCGATCTGCCGCCTCATCTCCCTGAACGGGGATGACAACAGTACGGAGGCCACAGCCCCTGATGGTGACGTTGATTGCAGCCTCAATAACTGCATTGGTCTGATGAATACCAGGGAGGAGAGTAATATCACCTCCAGTTACAGGAAGGTGATCAATTGCTTCCTGGATGGAGTCAAAATCGCCATGGCTGGTCTTGCCATTGCCAACCAGAAACGAACAGCATGCCTTTTGGTTGGTCAGCGGACGAAACAGGCGCCGGCAATCTTCAATGGTTTTTGATAGAGAGTTGCCCTTCCAGTGAAGTATTGCCAGGGGTGCTCGGTGATATTCTATTCCGTATGCTTGTTTATTCCGTAGCAGGCTGCGTGCATTGCTTTGTCCTGCGCGGACTGAGAACGTCCAGTAGTCTCCGGGGTAATAGGCAGCAGAGTGATGAGAAATTCCGCCGGAAACATTGGAATCAAATTTTAAGCGGATGCCATCACGAAATGCTTTGGTACGCTCAAAACGATTCACATCTTCGATGCCGTCCCACAGGCGGAAGAAAACATTTCCGGTAAAGGTTCCCGCTTCCTCATAATAGGTTCCATGCTCCTGAATGACCAGGCGATCGCCATCCAGAGCAACTTGTGCACCGTAAGAGACCCGCCAGTGGCCCATTCCAACGATGCTGGTATCTGTATCCATTTCGATGATTTCCAGATAGAAGCTGTCAAGGCCTGAACTCTGGATTGCCTGCATGTTTGCCGTTATGGTAATGCATAGTCGGCCATCGACCTCACCGCGCTTCCCTCTGCCAACGAGCCCACCGTTGAACTGGGACCACTTGAACATCGCCTGGGAACGGTTAGTTTTTGCGATTTCAATGCGGTAGAGATGGTGCTCAAAACCAGTGTAGCCGCCCCCTTTGACAATCGGGCAATCAGCATTGCTTTCGGTGGTGGGATTTAAACTAACAGTCAACCGTCCCTGGGTGCGAACTCGCTTTCTCAATTGTTGCCGGAGTTGCTCACATCCTGCACCGGCTTGTAATCGCAGGGCCATGGCCGTATATACCCGTTCGGTGGTGTCCGGCCCTCCCAAGGCCGGTTCAATCAAGGTCTTCAGCTCTTGAAAACCGTTTACCTCTTCTCGCCAGACCTCAAGAACCACAGCATAAGAACCAGTTGCAAGACCTCTGGTAGAGGAATCGAGGACCTGGAATCGCCTTGTGTTCTCGAGATGGATCAATAAACCATCAACCCAAGCATGGCCTTCGGTCAGCGTTGCCTGGAGTTTGCCACCGACAATTTCTACCTGATCGACCTCAAATGCATGGCGATCATCAATCGGCACCGCTACTACACCCGGGCCGATGGCATCCCTTGCCGCCGTATCCTGCCAGTCATTGGTGATGCGGGTCTGGTCGTTCCAGTCCGCGTCGAGCAGAACCCGACCCTGCTGGTGGAGCACACCGGCAAAATTGTTGTTTCGATCGTTATCCCAACTGGAAAAATCTCCCCTCATATGCTCCCTCCTCAGGTAACAGGTATCAACAGCGGCCGCACACCGAGCGGCATGAATTCACGAAAACGGATCTGAAGATTCCGCCATTTATGGGCGTCCATAAGAAAACCGTAAGCACCCATGGCATCATCTAAGGGCCCACGCTCGCGGATGCGAAAATCACTGCAAAGCGTCAGTTGTCCATAACCCGGCTCACCAAAGATTTCGCTGACAAAGCGCAGCCTTGCCTCCGATCCTTTGACATAAGCATACCGCCTGGGCAGACGATCCCCCTGGTTTTTAAAATAACTGAATTTGAGACATCCCACCTGATTGTTAAGCACCTGCAAAGTGCCGGCCCAGATCCCCCCCCGGCCGTGGATTTTTTCCACCCGCATGGGTCCGAGCACGGTGATGCCGCTGACTTCGGTGGGCGGCCCCCAGCCTTCTGTTAACTCACCACTTGCCGCAACTGCTGGATTGTCGGCTCCAGCAACTGCGTAGTGGTCTGTATCCGTGCCGCCGGCGTCAATGATGGATTCGGCCAGGATCAACCGATATCCCCGGTCGATTCTCAAAGGCCCTGTAATGGTCCGTTGGAGGATGATTTCAGGGGTTTGATCGAAACAGTTTTCATCGGCGGCCTCTTGGAATCCATAGGGCTCGCGAAGCTGCATGGCAATTGCCACGGGTGCTAACAGCCCGGCAGGGCTGCCCAAAATTCGGTGTCCTCCGGGATCTAGGGTGCAATTGATGATCTCCAGCCGATTCAAGGCTGCCCGGCCAATCAGTGGGGAATCTTCTGGAAAGACAGAGAGATCTCGGGTGATAAACAAGCCTTCCAGGCGAACCGTTGCATCCCTCGCTGCTGCCGGATGTCGGGGGCGAAAACGCAGGGGTTGGCGGAGTTTGATGATCGGTCTCTCATCGCTTGCGGCACGGATGAAGAGTGGCTGTTGGATTGACAGACTGATCCCCGCGATTTCCTCGATCAACCCAACCCCATCCTCCGATAGATGCAGCACGTGGGTCAGACTGTCCCTGATTTCAACAAGGGTTGGTGTGTCCCTTTGCAGTGCTTCTTTGATGGCATCGGTCAAGGTGACAAAGGTATCTCCGGATTGGCCCACGGCAATAGTATCGCGGTCATCCCAGGGGGCAGGGGTGGCCAATCGATTTGTTGGGTGAGCCCCTACCGGACCTGCCGCGCCAAAGGTGTAAGTAACCAGGAGATAGTCTTGCAGGGCCGTTGCTTCTTCCTGCGTGTTCACTCCGATTACCAAACGGCCAATCTCTGGGTCGATGATAATCTCACGATTTTTTATCCCCGGAAGAAGGCCCCTTTCCCAGGCGCAAAGATTTGCGCCTCGAATAATCCAGCTTGCCATAGGATCATTACCACCCGGCCATTCCCGACCGTCAAAGTGCGAGCGGGGCAGATGGAGCTGCAGGCCGACATCTTGGGTGGCAGCTGCAGCTCGGTTTGAATCCGCCGGATCATAGGTGTTGATGGCCAGGTAAGCCTCAGGCCGGCCAGCCTCCGAGTCTTGGGTCAGACGGGCGGTGGGGATTGGTCCCGGTGTGCGATCCAATTCAGTGACCAGCGGTGGTTCCCGGTTGGGATGATACTGGAAGGTGTTGAACAAGCGGAGGGGGCGAGCCAACGGGTCAATATGAAAACGGACGATAAATGGCCCTGCTTCCGGGGTTTCTGTATCAGTTTCGGGCTCAGGCTGCCATTGTGGTTTGCCAAGACAGACGGTGTAGTCCTGTAGCCGCCATAAAAAAATTCCAAGATTTGGCAGGTTATGACGGATTGTTTTTGGTCCCGGTGGCCGCACATCGACCATATGGGCAAACGGGTCAAAGGGGGTTCCGAGCAGACTCAACATGGCCGGATCCCGCACGGTGATCGTGCCGCCGCGGATTGGGGTAAAACGGGTAATCGAAGCCCCTGAGTAAGGAGGGGCGCCACCCATATCGGGCCGCTGATGGTTCAAATGCTGGTTCCAGGCCAGGTTCTCACGGAACTCGGCACAATGTACTCCCCACTTGGTGAGGTTGAAGGTCAGGCGTTCGATGGCAGAGAGTGTTCCCTTGCGCCGTCGCAGAGCAATGGTGTCGGCAACGTCAGCCCGCAGGGTCCAGTCATCTCCGCTGAGACGACTCACGCCCATAAGATCACCGATATAGGGAATTACCCAGTTTTCGCAGGTCTCAATGAAGAGATCGTGATACAAGGCTTCGATATTCTTGTCGATCTCGGCAAAGACATTCTCCACCAGGGCAAGGTAGCTCTTCAGCTGGCCAGGGGGTGTTTGTTCTTCATCGCGGATGCGGTATATTTCCGGCAATCGCTCATAGAGTGGTACTCGTTTGTTATCCATCGGATTTCACCTCCGATGCGTTCAGTTGCAAAATGGTGAGATGGAAATGTGTTGAATGTAGACCCAAAAGGATATTCTCGGCTTGCTCGTCCCGTTCGGGTGTGCTCAAGACACTTTCATCTCGTCTCGGATCTTGCGGGGCAATAAGAGTCGTGGGGTCGTCACTTTCTCCGGTCAATGTCGCCAGACTATTAACCTGCACCCAGGCCACCCCTTCGATATTTTGCACCAAGGCCTCGATTCGCGTGGCGTATTCAGCCTGGCCGAATCGGCGGTAATCGACACTGAACAGCCCCTCTGATGGATCGCCCTCCACGGAGACACTGACTCCCAAAGCAGCATTGATGGATGTGCGCAACGTGTTTTCGATATATATCGGATTGCGTCCCACGGTCATTTCCAGGTAGACATACTGGTGTATCCCCGGCAGGACGATGACGGGAAAGCGCTGCGCCCCACGGTCCCGGTTGGCCCTGCTGAGAATTGCCTCGACCTCACCAAGTTCCTTTTCCCGGCCGCCCTTCATTAATACCGTCACAACCACTGCCGGAACTCCGTCATAAAGAGCCCAGCGTGCTGCGGTCTTGCGGACACCGGCGATTCCTAGAGCCTCTATCTCGAAATCCTTGAGGCTCACCAGCCGGTCCAGGCTCTGGACTTTGCCGGGCGCAGCTTGTCTGGCATTTCCTGCCGTTTCCGGTTCAGCCCCACCTGTAGCAATGCCCGGGATGTGGATCTTGCGCAGCTCATGAAGACGGGCGCCGCCCTGGACCGCGCCACCTTTCTGGAGAGAGCCATGGGCGCCGATACCGGTGCGGTAGCGGGCCACTACGTTCTGCCGGCCTGAAGGCAGCCTGCTGCCGGTCTTGCCGTCGCCGAACTGCACCCAGCTCACTCCCTCGACATCCTCGCGTATAATGTAGATCTCTTTCTTGGGACCATGCCCGAACAATGAAGCCACCCGCTTCCACAGGCGGTCATTGACAGAGACCTCAAGTTCCGGCGCCTCGGTGGCCGTTTCGTCGTCTGTACGAAAATAGGTGAGCGGGGCTTTGGGCAACTTGAAGGTCTGGAAGACTTCCCGGTTGTCTCCACTGCCCACAGCGGCTTCTCTTTCGGTTTTTCCTTGAGTGGCTTCTACCAGGTTGCCGTATACGGTTGTTGTCGGGTTTTCTTCCCCGAAATCTTCAAGGGTGAACGTATCTGACAGATCCCCATCAACAGGTGCTAAGGTTACCGGCCACATCTTGGGAATGTTCTGTTTGTTCGTTGGAAACGTGAAAAGTTCCTCATCAGGAATACTCGAAACAAAAACTTCTCGGGAGCAGGTATCATTTTTTTGAAGGAGCAGGTGCCTGTTTTTCAGGCGAAGAACTTCCTGCGTGGTTCCCCAATAGTTGAAGAGAGTTGTTTTAGCAATTGTTTCACTTGTCCATTGAGTTGGTGCGCGGAGGGTCAGTTTGGGGCTTTTTATCTCGTGAAAAGTGAGGTGCCTAATATCATAATATTCCCAGTCATGATTATTGTAAGAATAATATATATTGTTGTTGTTGATTAATTTTCTTGCGATACGAACAACTGTTGTGGGACCTGTTAAATTTCCCCATTGCAATGAATTTGCACGGTGACTCCTTATCTTTCTAATGACAGTGAAAAACAAAAAGGTATTTGAAAGACCTTGACATATCAGGTCATTCCCACAAGCAAGGTCATTCACCTGACTATCAAGCGGCATTTCGTATTCGTTTAAAGTCGAGTTAAGGTGACCTTCATTCTCAAAATGGCGGATAAAATTCGTGTCATCTTGAATTATCTGAGGCGGGTCTGAATCATCAGTTTTCGTTGTTGAGGTTGGCGCATTGTGACCAAAATGTCGAAAACTCCGTCCAAGACGATAAGCGGTTACTGTTTCTCCGCGATCAACGGTTAAGGTTCCTTCAAATTCAACAACTATTCTGTCGAGTGTTTGCTCAACTTTTGTAATTATTAATATTTCTGCATGTTGTTGTTGCTCTACAGGTCCATCTTCATCAAACATTGAAGTATCAGGGATAAGCATGAGGCGATCCCCGACCCGCAGGTTCAGTGAGTTGACTGCGGCAATATCGTTTCGCTCAACCCCAGTACCATCTTCTTCTTGTATTGTAACAGACTCAATTTCCAGTCTCCTGAGCCCTGCTCTGATTTCACTAGATTTTCTGGGTCGATAGAGATGAAACTGGGAGAGATGGGGGTGGGTTTCCACCTCATCTATCGTCTCAAAGTTGACAGGTTTTTCCTGACCCGCGAGCGTTGCCTGAAGCGGGAATCCCTTGGGCACGACGACCGGCTTATCCCCCTTGACCTCGAAGGCAAAGGTGGCTTTGCCGCCCACACCTGGAGAAAAACGATAGCCTAGCAGCCGAACAAGATCGGCGACACTTTCCCGCCATTGGGCGGTGCGCAGATATGCCTCGTTGGCATACTGTTCCTGGTAAAAGGTTAAAATATCGCCAAGGATCGAGGCTCCCTCCAACAGGGCGATGCCGGGATCGTCGGCTTCGCGGTGGGTCCATGTTGCCAGGTTGGGGTCATGGTTGAGCGCCTTCATCAAGGCCTGGCGGAAATCGCTATAGTCGCCAATGCGATAGCCGATATGGGAGAGACCAGGCCGGTTTTCAATGAGTCTCGGGAACAGGGGCGGGCCCGTGCAGTCGTTGCGGCAGTCGGAACTCATTGTCGTCCTCCCTTGAAACTGAAGGTCATAAATCCATCCTCCATATGATCAGGGTCATTGCGTACTCGGATAATTTCGTTGACGCGCACATCGGCGATTTGATCAGTTTCCGCACCTGGTGTAGGCTGGTTCCAGCGCTCCATGGTCAGTGAAATCACGTGATCCACACCCTCAATTTGCTGGATGCAGCCGGTGATTTCGCTGCCGTACAGTTTTTGCCCGAAGGTCCAGCGGTCGGGATGGAAAAACCCTTTTCGGCCATCGGCGGTATAGCCTTCGCAAAAGGCCTGCTCAAGCAGGCTGCGTATGTCTTCGATCCAGTAGTCGGGATGGATGCAAACGGCTGCCTTGATGTCCAGCGGGACAAATATAGGTGGACGGATCTCGAGGTCTTCGCCGATTAATCTGACTGCATCGAGATATGTCTCAATCTGCTGTCGGAGTTCCTCGCTCAAGGTGGTGGTGCCCACCGGGTCGATGGCGATCTGCACGGTTCGCCAGCTGCCGGTCCAGGCATATCTTGCTGCAGCCTTTGAGACCTGGGGAAGTTCTTCGGCTCGGTTGACATAATCCTCCAGGGTGATGGCCCGCAGCTGTCGATATCGGTAGGCTTCCGGCGCTCGGCGGATGATCTCGGCCACCGGCTCCGGGGAACGGCCGTTGGTGACGTCAAAGGGGTTCCAGCACGAACGGATTTCAGGGAAAAGCGAAGCGTCAACGGAGGTGAGGGTATCGGCGCCAACATTGCCGTCCGTTCCCGATCCAACCTGGTAAAAACAATGGATCTCCGCACCAGCGGGCAGACGTCTGCCGTTGATGCCATTGCCAAAGCGCAGGATGCTTTGGCCCATTTCATCGGTTTCGACCGCGTAATGATCTCCCCCTTCAACGCTCTCGTCACTGTGAATCAGGGTGATCGCTTCATCCCAGGCGTTTCGGTCCGGAGGTGAGCCGGGAGTAATTATCTCAACTGTGAGTGTGGATTTGGGTGGTATCACACCACCCAGCGGGGTTTCGGTATATGCAAGAGGACCAAAGGGTAACCTGCAAAGGGTCCATGCCCCTTGATTCTGGCGATTATGAAAGTCGGTTTTTTTGTAATCGACAACAGCATACAGATCTTCGCAAGCAGCAAAAGGCGGCGCATGGATACCCGCTATCATTTCCGTTTCAGCGGCCTTGAAGATGGTTAAGGCAGGTCTCCCGTGATGAACAGGGATGAGGTTGCCATGAAAGAGAGAGATGGCAGTGTAGACAGGATCGGGGCAGTCGATAGTAAAACAGTAATTGAACCTGAGAGCATCTCCCTGTTGCCATCTTACCCGTACGAACCAGGCGTTATTGACCGGGTCGTAGCGCTTTTCCGCACCCGGATCGCCTGACAGCAGGCGGAGAAGCTGGCGTTTGCGGGGGTCTCTGCCGGGTTGCTGACCAGTCAACGGATTTCGCCATTCCTGGATCAGAAGGTGGCGAATCCGGCCCGAACGAATGAAACCTTCGATCAGCTCGGCGGCGTCAGGATCGGTAAATGGCACCCCGTCTTCGTTCAGGGCTTCAATATCCGCTTCAGTAGCACCGGCCATAAGAGAAGGGATGGCCCCGCTCCAGCTGTACAAGCCAAGCTGGTTGAACAGGGGGTGCAGTTCCTGCTCACCTCGGCTCATAAAAACCACCGACCCACTCTCGGCAAGGCTGGCACCGCCTGCCCACACCACCAGATTGCCCGGTCTGCCGTCCGGCTCTGCGGGCGGTTTCGGCATTCGTACTGTGGCTGCATCAGAGGTGATATTGGAATGCCCTTCGAGCTGTATGGCAAGCCAGGTGCTCGCCTGGTTGCCCTGATGAATGTGGTAATCCACCAGCCGTGCATGACGGGCCACGGAGACCCTTTTGCGGGCGGTGGTAAGATAGGCTTCATTCATCACCCGGTCTTGGAAATCACTCAATTCATCGGCTGCGGCACTGAACAGCTCAAGTAGTACCTGGTCGAGATCGGCCTCGCTGGAGGGTTGCCAGCCCGGCACGCGTTGGCTCAGGGCCGTTATCAGGGTATGTTTGAACGAGTGGTAATCCTTGGCAAGATAATCAATTTTCGGGTTGTCATGGGCAGGTGGTGCCGCATCCCAATCGGGTGAACAGTCGATGCCGAAGCAGCCGGGGCGGAATTTGAAGTCGATTTCGGCAAAGAGCGGGTCGAGCGTTATTGTTCCCGCAGATGAGGCAAGGCCCAGGGTGTAGGTTGAGTAATCGCCAATGGGCGCAACGCTGAGCCGCAGGACTGGGCTCGCCTCTGTTGTCGGGTCCATATCCCGGATGGCGACAACCTGCACCTGCCCGCTGGCGCTGCCTGCTGGCACGCGCTTGCCTCCGTAGATGGGGAAAAGCCTCCTGGCCGCCGCCGGGTCGGCTGCTGTATCGGCAAGCTCGAGGATCTCCTGAAAGAAGTTGCGATTGTAAAAATGAAGATCGAGATACGCCATCTCGTCGACAATCTCGACAAGGACCATGCGCAGGCCATTAAACCTCGTCAGGCACTGAAGCAGGCGATATTTATTTTGTGGGGAAATATCATAGACGCTGCGATTAAGTACAAATCCGTCCCCATTATCATAAAACTCCACTATCAATTCCCGGCAAGCATCAGACAGTGCCTCGACCACAGTGGTTTGCAGAGTGGTCGGGATGGTATAGATGGCCCTGGCCCGCTCTTCGAGTGCCTCTTTGTTGATGATCCGCATGATTATTCCCTGCCTCGCTGGAATGTAAGTGTCCGGGACACCTCTTCTCCCGCCACTCGATACCGGATGTCAACTTCAATGGTTTCTTCTTTTGCGCCGACGGAGAGGGACTCCAGAGTCAGGCGCTTACCCAACCAGCGGTTGATGGCATCGGTCAACATGGCCTTGGTCATGGCCAGGGTTGGTTCATCGATATTTTCAAAGACCAGTCGCCGGGTATTCCCGCCAAACTCCGGCATGAATAATCGTTCGCCCAGGTTGATAAGGATCAATTGGACCAGCTCGTCTCGAACGTGTTCCGCCCTGGAGGCGACCGCCATACTTCGACCATCGGAGCCGATGCGAAACGGAAATAAGAGATGTCTGCCGTAAGAAGAGCTCATTGTGCTGAAGTCCTTTGCTGAGTGTTGACAATGGTTGCCACCCCCTGAACAGCGCCTTCGGCGTTGAAGCACTGGCCGATGCTGCTGGCAACGAGAGGAGGGGTGCCGTTAATCGATACCCGCTGAGAGCCTGCCGACCAGCTGATGCGAACACAGGGGGAATATTTGCTGCCGACGCTGAAGGGACAGCCAACGACTGGGTGCACATCGGTCTCAAGAAGGATTGCCGAACCATCTGCCGTCATCTGGGTGTTGGCGGTCATAAGCTGGGCCTGGCCGCCATGGGGACAGATAACGACTGCACTGGTAGTGAGATTTTTTCCAGGCATCAGCGTACCTCAAAGGCACCGTTGTTGATGTTGACACCGCTTGTTGACATGACCATCTGGGTAGAGCCGATCTTTATGGTGATGTCGTTATTTGTCATTGCCAGTTCAGCCCCGCCTGCGTGCACTAGCTTGACCTGGTTCTGTTCGTCATCCAGAATCAGTTTATGTCCTGCGGTTGTGATAAGGGCGCGGACTTGCGGTGCGCCTGGTGTCGGCAGCTCGCCGTCCGCCCACCAGCAGCCGCTCCAGATGGGCCTGGCAATATCGCCGGCCTCGAATTCGATCCATACCCCGTCGCCCATCTCGGGCAGCACGACCAGGCCGTGATTCCTGCCGGCAAAGGGAACACAGGGCAGGGCCCAGGGCGAAACGGCGCCTTGGGCGTCCCCATAGATTTCCGGGACCTGGTCCTTTATCCGGCCGAGATTATCCCGCTCACCCACCTCTTGCACAATGCCGCGATATTTGCCGAAATAGCGGTGGCGCATATATTCAGCGACTTCAACAAGTAATCGTTCGGTGTTCGGATCGGTCATCAGGATATATTCTCCGCTGGGTGGGCCCGCAGTTCGGTGCGGGTCTCTGTTTCGGCGTTACGCATCAGGGTAAAGGACTGTTCGTAGGAAGATCGACCGAGGGTATGCGTCACCTGCTTTACGATATAGTCCCCGCTCAGCGGAGTCCCGCCAGCTTTCACAGCTACTACACGATACGGTTGCAGAATGTCCGGATAGCATCCGGCAATCACCGAGCCTCTGGCAAGAAAGGCAAAACTGGACCGACTCGCCCGAGCTGCGGTCGAACGTGCCCTGTTACGGTCTTCAAAGGGATTGGGGCGCAGCAGGCGCACGGCGGATACCTGTCCCTCCGGCAAGGCCCCTAGGTCGCCCATCGGTGAACGGTCGCGATAACTGGCGGAACTGGGCAAAACCCTCTTGTCGGAAATCCGCAGTGTTGATCCGGAATACTCTCCTGGCTGCTGAAAATCCTGCTGCTCGTTCAACTCCAGGATATTGGCTTCAGGCCCAAGGAGCATCATAGTGGGCAAAGGTTCAACGTCCTGAGTGTAAAAATCGGGCAGGGTCTTGCAATAGCCAATACTTCGACCCGGTTGTTCACCCGGTAAAATGTAAATATAGGCGTCATAGTTTTTAGCCAAGTTGGTGAGTACATCCATGGCGGTGCCGTTCGCCCGAAAAGGTGTGCCGTCTTGATTGGTTTGATCGACAGCAGGATCGATTTCAGCTCTCTCGATCTGTTCAGGCTTTGTCAGAATGGTTGTAATGATCTGATAGTCACTCTCTGGATCGAAAGTGAAATGCTGTTCATCTTTGTTCAAATAGACACTGTCGTCACGGACAGTTACGGTAACCGTGCTGCGACCTGCCTCGAAGTGCATCTGGCTGGTCAGGTTGACTATGGGCCCGTCGATCAGCGGCACGAAGCGGTCTCCCCGCACGGCGATTTCCACCCGCACCCGTCCGAAAGGTTGCATGAAGGGCTCGTCGGTATGCCGCCAATAGCCACGCCTGTCAACACAGATAGGGATAGTAAGCTGTGCCTCCCAGGCCATGCCTATCTCTTGCTCCACGGTGATGGTATCCACCTGTTCCAATTGGTCGCGCGTCGCCGGTTCGTTATTGAAATAGAGCCGGAATCGTGTATCGCGTCTCATTATTCTGGTACCTCGATGATTCGACCGACCTCAGAGACCAGATCAGTGGCCTTCAGTTCGGTATTGGCATCACCAATCCGCCAGAAGCGTGTGCCATCCCCATAATGCTGATGGGCCATGACATCCAGACGGCTGTTACCCTGGACCACGGTTGTTTCGCCGCTGGCCTTGGGCAGTCGTCGAAATTTGACGATGTCGACTTCGCTGCCGTCGTCGGTCTTTGCTTTGACGGTTGGTGCCTTGTAATAGCGCGAGGATTCATGAAACATGCAAGCTCCTCCTAAAATTTGAAAATCTCATAGATCTGTGTGCCGGTCTCTCCCAGGTTGGCCGAGGCTTGCAGGTCCTTGGCCAGATTGGTGTATTCCACCGCCCCCTGGGCCACGATATCATTGGAACAGTGGCCAACGGTTATCACCGACAGGTCCAGGCTGACTTCGGCTCGAATGGGGTTGAGCATATGATCGTATTCCTGCTCAGTGATGCTCATGCCGGTAATGGCCACCGGCAAGACCCTGGTCAGGCCCCAGATAAAGAGAATGCGCGGGTAATTCTCCCGCGGGATCCCCTGGGCCGGCGCATTGCCACGATGGCTGGCAATGGCGTCACCGATAGCATCTACCGCAGCCTGAAGGAACCTGCCGACCCGGCCCGGCGGCTGCACCATCTTCTCCAGGGCCGCCAGCTGTGTGCCGATACCAAAGGCCCGCGCCAGGCCGAAGTTCTCCTTCAGCCGGTCGGCAGCGCTAAAGTAGGCGGTCAGACTGATATTCTCCACCGGCGGATCACCTGCCTGATCCGTTTCGCGACTTGCTGCGCCGGTTGAACGGGAAGGGATCTCGATCTGCCGCTGCAGACTCTCCGGGTTGAACTGAAAGATCACCACATTGGGGATCGGTCCGAGAAAGTCGCTGCCGTATTCGATGAGTGCGCCTCGCATGAGAAATGGCATAGGTTATCCTATATTTATTCTATCAACTCAAAAAGAGACAAACGATTCCACTCTGGAGAACCGGACTCAGGGTTCCGCTGCATGTATCCAACAATAATACCTCGCAAACTGTCTACCTCATCAAGGTCAGGGTTATCTCTGCTCAGGCGTTGCATTCTATCCAGAAAATTTCTCGCGATTTCACGATATTCCCGTCCAAATGCATCCATTATAAGAGCTCTCAAACGTCCGGATTCTCCTAGTAAAATAGCACGTTCTAGCGGCCCTGTACCAATACGCGAAGATAGACGTTCAGCAAAGCTTACATGAGGTTCGTAACCACGCCTAACATTAACTGCAAAATCTGTCCCATGTGCTCCAACTCGACTGCGTGCAATAGCCTCGGTTATTCCTTCGAAAAGGAAAGAACCTAACTCTAACTCGGCATGTGGATTGTGGCTTCGGCAAATTGCGTGGATAATCTCATGTACAAAAGTAGGCAATTGAGCATCTGGCCGGAGTAATATTGTATCTCCCCTTGCAAACCAAGAACGGTTAGGCGACACCTCATAATCAAAACATAAATCCTCCCATTCCACTTGGTCGCGAGCATGTCTCACCCTTCTCAGTGTTCCGGCATCATCACCAAGGTCATGTCGTCTCGCTAGCTCAATAGCTTCTTCTTCGATAAACGAAGACGCTCTTGGAGTAGCTGGAGGATCTCCACCTCCACGATGAGTTGACCCTCCAGCTCCTCCTGGGTTTGACATAGCCTCATCAACTCTCCCAAGAATTCTCTGTGCTTCGGATAATTCGCTTTCAGGGATATCCTGTCCTCGACGAATTCCTGCGATCCACTGGGCGACTTGTCCTTGTTCAGAATCCGTTAATCTTCCTGCCCTTTGAATAAGTTCGGCAACCTCATCTGAATTACGTCCAACATTTTCTGCCAACTCGGCAAGTTCGCCTGCCCGACGTACTGCAGTTGCTCCTCCGCGAATAACACTCGCCCCAACAAAAGGAATAAGAACTCCAATACCAATTAACGCCAAATCAAGGGCCGTCAGAGGACGCCCCCACCTGTCTTGCCCAGTGAATAGGCCATATGTAAGCTCTGCAATGTCTACAAGATCACCAACAATTGGAATCATCCCAATCAGCATGTCCATTCCACTAGTAGCAGCAATCTGTGACAATGGTTCCGGGTCAACATCCTCTCTTCTTATGGGCCAAGGACGCCAGATCGATCTAGGTTGAGATAAAGATTCTCCTTGGGCAGGAACATTGGTTAAGAGAGGTGCCTCATATAATCTAATCTGTGGATCAGTTCGATATTCGCCTAACTGCGTACCTCTAATTCGAATAGTTGTTGGCGGAGTTGCAACTACAGTGATTTGGGTCCAATATCGGTGTTCGGTGAAATTTGGAGGAATCACCTCATAGGCGAATCGGACCCCCATTAATCTTGGTGGGGCTGTAATGGCGATACAGATATCAGTCGGTTGGTGAGTGATGTCAGCACCATCAGGCCGTCGGCGTACAGTAGTGTTATTTGGCGGGAAAGAATCCATGGACCCGATTTCATCAAGTCCTACAAACTGTGAAGGGTGAATCGTTTCGCCTTGGTGTGGGACAAGGTCAGGATTCTGAACACGATAAATTTCGACACCTGGAGTATTTTCGTCAAGTATATAACTACTTGGAAATCCCTGCAATGTAGCCCTAACGCCGGGAGAAATAACCAAACGTATTATTGGATAGCTACGGCCGTGAACAGGTGGTAAAAATTGATATACAAAAGGTTGAGCGATTGTTACTTGCTGACGATTAACCGCTAGTTCAATACGACGCGCTCCATAACTCAATATAGACCTGTTATGCCCAATCTCGGCCCGAAAAGATTCTTCTATAAGTGGAACACTTCGGATATGACTTTCCTCATCCTCCTCTTCCACATCTATGATTGGTGGCCTTGGAGCTAAATATTCTTCAGGATCTGCAATTGGAGATGGTACATATGGTTCTTCAATGTGGCGTGGTGGACGAACTACCTGATGTGCTCGCTCTAGTTGTGTTTCAGGTACTTCAGGAAGGACCCGTGCATTTGGTTCTGCTTGAACTTCAATAGGGGCAGGGTCACTTGGTACATTTGATACAAGTGGAGGAGCGATAGGTGTTGCAGGTTGTTCTTCTCTGGATTCAGCCCATGTCAAAGCCTCGGAAACAAGGCGAGCGTGATAATTATAGTCTCCTTCCGTTAAATAGACGATTCTGCTTCCCTCTCTCAATAAGTCTCGCACCCATCTCAACAGACGCCTTCCCAGATCACCACTTGTGGCAACGCTTCTTCGAAACTCTGTGATTGAATTGTTTATAAGGTAAAAGGCGATTTGGTTGCGATCATCGCCACTCAACTCGACAAAAACATTGAAGGCGAGTTGAATGCTGCTATTTGAATAATTATCTCGTTGTATTCGTGCACGCAAATCATATCCAAGACCTCTTTCGTCGAGCCCGAGCAAGCCGGAGTGTTGCCCTATTACTCTTCCTGCTGCTGTTCTCATGATACATTTCTTTTTTTGTGTACCTGACGCTCTATTAATAAAAGGATGATGAACAGAATGATCTTGCTGTACTACATGGGTCAATTCGTGTGCCAAAAGCTGTTTGCCTACAGAAGAATTTGGCGATAGTTGTCCTGAATTAAAGACGATATTGTTCCCTATCGTAAAAGCTTTGGCGTCGAACAATTTTGCTGTTTCTACTGCAAGAGAATCTGTATGCAACCGTACCGGATTAAATTGATGGCCAAATCTTTCTCCGAAATACTCAAGAGTAGTAGTATCAAGGGACTGGCCATGACCACTCACACTGTGTTTTATAGGCTTGGATGTTGATTGCGGGTATATCTTTCGATAATTCGAGCTTAAATGTGTGTCATTCAGTTTGGCTGGTTCAGGTATACTCATAATTTGCTGTGCGACCTGCGTAGCCTCTCGTTCTGCCGTATCATTCGGTTGACTGATATTTGGTTTGGCATTTTCACTACCCAAGGCCCAAGGATCCGGTGGAAGACCACCTTCAGAAATCTTTTGGAGAAAGCTCATATTGCTCTGAGCAGGAGCCTTTCTAAATGCCTTCAGATATTGTCTGGTCTCGAACAATCCAGGTCTTTGTCTATCGACATTGCTTGATTTCTCTCTGGCTGGTGCTTTGTCTTTTTTTCGGGTCAGCATATATCTTCCGATGATCAATCATTGGTCTTTCTCGCTTGAATCGAGGTATTGATCGCTTACGATCAATATTTTCAACTCTTTCCTGTCAGAGGTAAAGATGCGATAATAAATAACGTATCTGATCAAATCGTCGTTCAAATTCAAACACTAGGTCTATCAGTTGCGCATAATTTGGGTTTTGTACGGGGGGCCAATTGTTTATATGAATCGCTATTATGCCCAAAACAGTCTGTATTTGATTTTCAAGGGTGCTCAACTCGGTTAGTAAGTTTGCTGTCTCTATTCGGGCAGTTCTCTGGGCTGAAACAATCGGTATGGCTCGTCCTCTCTCTGCAGCTCGGGTTGTATAGTGTTGGAAGATTAATTCTGTAATTGTATCTTCACCCATGACTTCTAATTCTAATGATACAAACGGGATTACGTTCGCCTGTATATCTGTTAGCATTAAACGGCCAAAGCTCAGGGATTGAAGTGGATCACACAAAAGTGGAGGAGTATCATACAAATCCAATCTGCGAAGGACTTCAAAAGCCATCGGGGCCCGAGAGCAGACATTTCTCGCCCAGAGGCTATCAAGTCGATCTCTTCCTTCTTCTATTTCCCGTTGTAGGGTTGTTTGAGCATGATACTCACCGCATGTTGCAGTATCTCGTCTTCCCTCTGTCATTTGATACATCATCAACCACTCTTGCATGCGTACCAATTCAGCATCGGGGATAGTCGATTCTCTGTGTCTCCGTCGTCTCCTGCCTCGTTCTCGCTGTATCAAGGGAGAGTCTACAAACTGGCTAATATCAACATTGCTGCGGTTAGACCTCTTTTCCCCGCGCATGTGGGTTTGTTGTACGACATGAGTCAGTTCATGAGAGAGCAGGGCATTGCCGCTGGAACTGCCGGGTGTATATTCTCCGCCTGAAAAGACGATATTGGAGCCAAAGGTAAACGCTCTGGCATTCAGTTCATCGGCCATTTCAGCTGCTTGCGCATCAGTATGAATTCGAACATGGCTGAAGTCTTGTTCGAAGCGGGGCTCGAAAAAGTTTCGGACCGATCTTGGCAGAGGGCGACCATGAAGATTTGCACCTAATGAGTCCATGCCCTTCGAAACATGTTGGTTTCGCTCCTTTATTTCTGATGAATGTGAATTTCCCGAGGTGTCTCTTTCATGGAGATCATCCTTTTCAGACATATTCATCACCTGTCGTGCTATTCGACCGGCTTCTTTTTCGTGTCGATCCATCTGATGACCGATTCGAACACCTCTGTCCTCCACGGTCTCACAAATAATCTCGGTGGGGTCGGCTTCCATCCGCTGCAGGAGACCTGAGTTACTATGAAATGCCATTTGTCTGTGCCTGTTTAAAGACCTCTGTTTTTCCTTGAAAACAGTGTTGTGTCTGTGTTTTTTGCCAAGAATTTCCTGATCTGAATGGTTGTCATGTGTATAAAAAGGCATCATCTTGTCCTTGGTTGGATTCTCGAAGCGTCATCCAGCACTCATCAAATCAACCGCCCATGTTTGGCCATCTCCCGCCGTGCCGCCGCCATGAGATGACTCATACCGATCTTCGAGCTTTCGGCGCAGGCAAGAAAAGCCGCCCCCAGGGCAATATCCTTGATGCTTGCGCCACTGATCTCAAGTCGCCTGGCAAGTCCCGTCCAGTCCATTTCGTCTAAAAGAGCTGTGCCGTCGGTGGTTTCTTTCGGCAGGGCCTTTTGCCAGATAAGGATCCGCTCGGAAACTCCAGGCATGGGGAAATCGACTATAAATCGCAGCCGTCGCAGGAAGGCCGGGTCGATATCGCCTTTGCGGTTGGTGGCCAGGATTGCCAGCCCGTCGTAGGATTCCATGCGCTGCAGGAGATAATTGACCTCGATGTTGGCGTAGCGGTCATGGGCGTCTTTTACCTCGGTGCGTTTGCCGAACAGGGCATCGGCCTCGTCGAAGAAGATGACGGCGTTCAATCGTTCGGCCTCGTCAAAAATTTCGCGCAGGTTCTTTTCGGTTTCTCCGACATATTTGCTGACCACACTGGCCAGATCGATGCGGAAAAGCACTACTCCTATATGCGCCGCCAGTACCTGGGCGGCCATTGTCTTGCCGGTGCCGGAAGGACCTGCAAACATGGCCGATACCCCCCGTCCCAAAGGACGCTTTTGCCCAAATCCCCAAAGGTCGTAAACCGTGCTGCGGTGCAGTGCCTGGGAGGCGATTTCCTGCAGATGCTTGTTGATATCCGGAGGCAAGACGATATCCTCCCAGGTAAAGGGGCAGGGCAGTACGGTAGCCAGCTTGCCCAGCCGACCAAGAGAAAAGGTTCTGCAGGCGGCCCAAAGGGCTGAAGGACCCTCTTTTGCCCTGGTCGCCACAGCCATGATTTCCGCAGGTGTCAGGGTGAAGCGTTCGGCCAGCATGGAAATGTCAATGTTCTTGAGGTTGTCCTCCAGAATATGGTTCCATAGCAGTTGTGATTGCTGGGGCGTGGGCAGGGGGAAATAAAACAGATCAGCATGGGGCGCATTGGCCGGAAAGCGAATTGGCTGATCGACACCGAAAAGTTGCAGGTTTCCCGTAAATGCCAGCTGGACCCAGGTGTCGGCCGTTACTTTGTCAGCATGATTCCAATAAAGGATACAGTTCTGCAGTAAGGCCTCACGTTCGGCGCGGATGATAATGTCACGGGCATTGGCATCCGTTTTTTTGGCACTCTCCTCGTTTTTTGCACCGAACAACTGGGGTACATCGAGACAAAGAAGACGTTGCCCCTGATCAGCGCATACCTTTGCAGCCCAGGTTTTGCGGCCGATACCGGCCGCCCCGGCCAGTTGCACAACTCGTCGATTTTGCCGGCGAGATGAGGTCCACGCATCTCTCAATGTCGACACAACAGAGGGTTCATAGGCTGCTTCCTGATTAGGTGTCAACCACCGGGCACCAAGCTGCAGGGAGGGGGCCAGGTCGTCATAGCCGCACAGAAACCCGACAATTCGCGGATCCGCCAGCCAACGCGCCATGAGCGACCAGGGTTGTTCCTCATTTGCTCCCGGATAGGCAAGCAGCCAGTGAATCAATGCCGAGTTCGGAGATATCCGCTCGGGGCCATCCCACTCGAATAATGTCTGGGCTAGCCACGGGGTGGCGGCGCAAAAGGTGATATCGTCATGGATGTAGCCGTACAGGCGGCGCAGCCTGGGGTCGATCTCAGGGGCAACGCAGAGCGTGAGAAAGTTGACTTCGGTTGGCGAGAGTGAAAAGAGGGCGATCAGGGTGTTGAGCCGGTTCTCCTTGGCTTCTGACTGCTCCTTCTCCAGGTCGGCGATTTTTTCTGTCAATTCCAAAGATTGGGCGTTGGTGCGGTAGAAATGGAGTTCCTTGGAACGGCTATCAAGCCCGAGGCAGGCGATATCGATTTCTTCATGGGGGATGGCAAGCCCCTGTGCCGGGTAGCGGTTTGTCATTTGCCAAAGATAGCGCTGCCAGAGCACGCGCCGATAGCCACGCAGGCGGATCTTTTCCACCGCGAGTAGAAGCGTGTCACCTCTTTCCGGCGTGGAATTTATACCCAGGGCATCCTGAGTCATATCCGGATCGAGCCGATCAAACTGCAGTGGCGCGGATAGGCTCATGGCAGTACCTCAAGCCAGCGGTTGGGCGGTGTGCTTATGCCGTTGACCACCACGCGGACGGCATATGTTCCAGGTTCGAGATGTGCGGGGATGGCTGCTTGAAGCTCGGTCGGGCCAAGGACACGAAAGGCGCCGGGGGCTGGTTCTTCTTCAACCAGGTGAAGGGGAGATGAACCGATATATAAAGCGAGTGATTGAATATCTGCCCCAGCAAAAGGCCCGCCATGAATTGCCATGATCGTTCCCGCCGCCCTGCTTGAGGGGGTGATGCCCGGTGGCATGTCGGTCTGTCGGTTAATTCGCGGGGCAATGGCCAGAGGGCTGAAGTTGGAAAGGGATTTGCCTCGCTGCAGATAGACCTGATACCATCCAGGTGCAATGATGCGTCCGGAAACAGATTCAGCGACTAGCAATTCTATCTTGGATGGCGTGCTGCCATTCGTCATCCATGGGCCGACTTCCACTTGGGAAGGATCTGTCCAGGCGGAATGGGTCAGAAAAATCCGGGTTGGTCTTCCCAGCAAATCGTCGCCTAGGATGCGCAGATGTTGTCCGACCGTCACCAGGGCTGGGGAGTGCGTGACCTTGCGGTTGCGTGTTTCTCCCGGCAGGGTAAAGATGCAATCCGACTCGGTGCCAAGAATCCACAGTGGTTGAAAGGCTTCAGCGGCGATCCGGGGGAAGAGCACCGGGGTTGGCCGGGCTACCGGCACCTCGGTTTGAAGCATTACCACATCCACCTGATAGAGGGCAGACAAGCGGAGTGGCGAGCTTGCTGCGGTCCAGATCTTGTTCACCTCTTCCATCGACCCGGGCTGCAGGGTAATGCGAAACTCGTTGTCCTGGGTTCTTAAGGATTCCGGCAGGATATAGGGATCGTCTTCTTCTCGGCCAATTCGGGTTTGGTCATCGAGCACCGGATAGTCGTGGAATGCCTTGATGGCAAGCCCCATGATTCGTTGTTCGCGAAAATAAGGACTGCCAAGAGGATCTCCGGCAAGGGGCTGGCCGCCATGGGCTGTTAATAGATAGTGAAGATTCAGCGCCATTTCCTGGAATCGGACCGGCGGGTTGTTGCCGGACGGGGCGGGGAAGTTTTTGCGGTGGGCATCTTCCTGGATATGGTAAAGATACATGCCCAGGGCATAATTTTCCGTCTGCAGAGACAGTAAATCGGGCGGGTCTCCAGATACCGCGATGGCAGGAGGAATCTCTTCAGGCGATAAACCCCAGAGGTGGGGCTGGGCGATATATTTCCGCAGAAGGCGGTTCAGGGTTTCGCTGACCAGTGATAAATCAATGAGGGGCATAAAATTCCTCAGCGGATAATGTAGTGACGGCTCAATCGCGACGTTCCCAGTTCAGCAGGTCTGACCGGCTGTTTGGAAGCAGAAACGGGACGCGGGCTTTTTTTCTCCGACCCTTCCATGGTTATATTGATTGGCCCGATGGACAGGGACAGGTCGTGTATTGCCAGATTTTCCGAGCCACTCAGCCTTTTTTCCCGGCTCTTGTCCAAGGGTTTGGCGGGTTCTTTTGGCGGTATTTTTAGTAGGGCCTGGTCCACTTTCCCGATAATTTCTTGGCTTACCTGAGCCCGCTGCTTTTCCGTAGTTATCTCATCTTGGGCTGCCACCCATTGACGCACCTCGTTGAAGACGCTTTGTCGAATCTGCCTGGCAGGTTGTTGTGAAATAACAGGCTTGCCAGGAGCGGGTCTTTGCTCCTTGACCGGTGGTGGCAATGTGGGCAATGGTTCTGCGGAGATAGATGGTGGCACGGCAGTTTCCTGGTTGCCAGGGTCGGCACCGTTTGTCTTTCTTGATGGCGCCTGAGTCGGCGGGTGTCCCGGTAATGGGCCGTGTTTTTGCGCCTCGCTCCGGTTACCCGGCTTATGTGTTGATACGTTCTTTTCGGGGGCAGAGATCGAATCCTCGCTGCCTTGAGGTTTTGGCAATTCATCAACGACAGTTGCGGTGGCCGGCAAGTGCGCACCTGGACGCGAATGGGGTGTTAAGTTAACCATCTCATTGCCAGCCATCATTTGCCCGAGTTCCTGGGCTGGTCCGGCTTGATTGTCGCTGAGTACCTGTGATTCTGATACTCGTTCGCTGAGTGTGTGGATCTCAATTGGTTCAGGTTCCAGCGTGTCCGTATTGTTTAATCGGTTCGGGGATCCTGTAGACCAAGGGTGCTCAGTTTCGTTGGCTTTTGCCATCGCCGGATCTTGTTGCGGCCAAAGCTTTGAAAAATAATCGATTGTCATCCGTCACCATTCTCCAATAAACTCAGGTAGTGGTTGCGCCGCCAGGATGGCACGGCAAGAATCTCTTTCTCCGTCCAATGGTAGTGGGAGGCCAGCAGATGGACACTATTCAGCAGCCGAGCTTGTGACTGTCGCAAATGCCTGAAAGCTAAGGTCCCCAGGTCCAGTCGATGAACGCCATCCTCTTGACATTCCGGACAGGTGGCATGCAGTTTGAAATCCACTAAAGAGTCGGTTGCTGCCAGGGTTTTGCCGATGTCACGTACTTCGTCATCGCTCAGACTTTCTTCGAGTTTTGAGCCATATTCACCGATCGCAAGCGTTTTGATCATGGCTCGGGCAGCAATCATTTCATCGGCGAAAAAACCTTGTTGCCAGGCCAGTTGATCTCTGCCGCGGGGAAGACGAAAAGATATCGGACCGGCAGCCACAGACACCTCAACCCTGCCATCGCCGTTGTTTCCTGCCGGCAACCTGAAGATATCATCAAGTGACAAACCCATCTCAAGTTCTTCGCCACACGACCTGTTGGGGCATCGCAGGTCAATAGGTAATGGACTGGACTCTGCACCCAGCGCGGCAATGATCAGCATACAAAAAGTTCTCGTGCCGACCGACAGGTCCCAGAAAAAATCCGGTTCCGGTGCCTCCCCGTGGGAGTTCTTGGTACAGCATGAGAGTATCTGTGTCTCAAGCAGGGGCCTCTGCGGCATGCAAAAGTCGATTTCCAGAGCTTCGGGGGATTGGCCCAGTGATCCTAAATACAGAGGCTCGATCGAATACTGCCTTCGCAATGCTTCCGGGATATGCGGAAAAGGCACAGCTCTGCTTTGGTTAAGGGATGCTGTCATCATAGAAAGAGATCCCGTTGCCTGACTCAGCTATCCTGGGGTACCGGACTTCCTTCATCAGGTTCTTTGGTTGCTGTATCACGCTTCCAGCCTTCCAGTTCGATCTTGATTGACTCGATTGCCACTGCATTGGCATTGGCATCCAGGTCCGGCATGGCGGTATAGTCGCTGACCCAGCAGTCATAGAGGAAATAGCGCATGACTACGTGCCCTTTTTCGTTCATTACCTCAAGGGTCAGGTCTTTTTTGTAGTTGGCCAGATCCATGGACTTGTCCCCATCATAGGGATGCACTTTATTGGCCCAAGCCTCAAAGTCCGGATCGTGGGTAATGCCCCGCTCGCAGGTAATTCCCTCATAGGAAGTGCGGCCGGGCGATTTATGGTCGGTGCTGTTGTCACCGCCTGAACGGTGGGTAACCACTTCAGTGGTTCTTTTGAGGGTGCTTACTTTTGAGACTCCAAGAACGGTCTTTTTGTCCCATTTGATGCGAAACTTGAAATTTTTATAAGGGTCTTTCCGTTTGGGATTATTAGGAAATCCGTAGTATGCATCAGCCATCTATTGCCTCCTCTCTTTGGCGAAAGTTCTTATCCTAACTCACCTGCCATCTGTTGAATGCGAATAACCACAAATTCAGCCGGTTTCAGAGGTGCGAATCCGACATCTATATTCACGATACCTAAATTGCGATCATTTTGAGTAGTAGTTTCCCCGTCACATTTGACAAAGAAGGCATGGTCTGGGGTGCTTCCCTGGAATGCACCCCGGCGGAAGAGGTCCATCATGAAGGCACTCAGGTTCAGGCGGATTTGTGCCCAGAGGGGTTCATCGTTTGGCTCGAAGACTACCCATTTCGTCCCGCGGTACAGGGATTCTTCGATAAACAGGGCGAGCCGCCGGATTGGGATATATTTCCATTCCGAGCCGATATCATCGGACCCCGCCAGTGTTCTTGCTCCCCAGTTGACAAAGCCACCCGGGAATTTGCGCAGGCAGTTGATCCCGAGTTTGTTGAGGGCGCCATTTTCCCTGTCTGTGAGGTTGACCTGCAGATCGAGGATGCCTCTCAGGTTGGCTTCGATACCCGCCGGTGCCTTCCAAACCCCACGGGTGGAGTCGATGCGGGCCATCAAGCCGGCGATGAGCCCCGATGGCCCCATGCGTTTTTTAAGACCACCATCACTGTATTCGATCTGGGGGTAAAAAACGGCGGTATGGTCGCTTTGCACAAGCTGTCGCAATCCATCAATCTCCGTTCCTGTGGCGGTAGGGCGGTCACTGCCATTGGTCCAGCCGGTGGGAGCATCCAACAAGAGAAAAGCCCGTTTTTGCTGGCAGTAGATACTTGCCTGGCCGACGATCTGTGCCATGATGGGATCGCCTATTTCCCGATCGCCCGGCAGGACCATCAGATTAAACAGATCGACGCTGTCCAGGGCATAGAACCCCGTTTGCTGTGCTTCATCACCGAGGTATTCAACTGCCGTCGGGGCATCGCCATCAAGGCCTATTTCGCCTCCGGCTTGGTAGTCGGTATCAGCTGTATCTCCCAGGCTGTATTTTCTCACATTGGCAACAGGTTCGGTTGGAAGATCGAGGTCGGGAATCGTTGTGATCGTTGTTGTTCGGCCGGCAGATCCTTCAGTGCGAACAAACGCCAGGTGGTAGCCCCAGAGTTTTGCCTGCCATGGACTCGTGCGATCTTCGTTGAATGACTGAACGATCTTGTTTAACCTTTTGCGAACACCATCATAACCACCATCAGGCTCCTGGTACCAAAAGATCCCTGTTCCGCCCCCTTCAGAGGCATGAAGATTGATTTTTGATATGAGTGTGTCCGAACCTTGGGGGAAGGGTGTGGAATCGATACATATATTTAGAAGTGTATCCAGCGGCAGACCTGCCAGCTGATCAATGGAGGCCTGATCCAATATAACAGCTCCATTTGGCGTCGGTCGCATATTGCTGAAACGTTCGACTTCGATTCCGCCTTGACTGATTCCCAGCAGCAGGGGCCCGGTAAGGTCATCTTGTAAGGCTCGCCGGAAGCGCACGCTGGTTCTAAGATCGATATTGGCAGTGAATCGCAAGACCTGAAGGTGGAGGTCAGGTGAGTCTCCGATCTGGTCCCACGAGACAGCGACAGGAGAACCGGGACCAATTTGGCTGTTGATTTCAGTCTCAACTTCCAAGGCGATTGCCGCAAGTGTGCCGGCACTGAGTACAAGAGTAGAAAGGTTCACAAGGTCCCATTCTTGGCCATTAATGCTGATCTGGAATTTGCCGGTAGAGCTGAAAAGACCGTTTAATTGTCCGCGCAACGCATCAATGTCACCGGTTTCAAAAGGCCGCCTGCTCTGGCTATAGCCGGCAGGTGTATTGGCAATATTGGTGAGATCTGCAAGGAGAAGGTCTAAGTCGAGATCGATCAGGTTTGATGACTGGGAAACAAAATGAGGAGCAAAGCGTGGAGAATTGGGATCCATGGAGAGATTGACGAATTGTTCCTGACTGATATTTTTCCCACGTTCCTCGTAAAATATCTGGAGGTTAAAGGTGTCGTCTGGATTGGGGGTGCCGTAATCAACAACCAGGCGTATGCCATTCCCCCAGATACCTTTTGACTTAGCAGACGCTCTGAGAACATTTCTTCCGACTGGATTTCTTAAGCTGACAGCTGCTTTTTCAGCATTTGCACCTGCTAAACGAACCACATAGCAATCGCTGCCGCCATTGGCAAAAAAATGTTGAACGCTCTGGGCCAGATCGCTGCCAGAATGGGCCCCGGCGTATGTTCGGGTAAAGTCGGAAGGACTGAGTATGCGTACTGCCTTATCGAGGGGGCCTCGTTGTGTACGTCCGAAGAAGGCGGCAATCGATGTGGCGACCCCGGTGATTGTATGCACCCCACTGGGAACCTCTTGAATATAGACACCGGGATAACTGATGTTGGGAACGGCAACCATGGGAATCCTCCTCTGTCTGATTTATGAAAAGGTTGTATGGAAAGTCGTTGTTAAGGAATTGATACTTCAAACTAACAGGGCTGAATTTCAGCTAATATTTAATAACACCTTGTGCAGGCTTGTGTGCCCGAAGGATAATTTTCTTAATATTCTGTAGTTATGAGATGTTCAAAATAATGCGATGGAAATTTCTTGGTAGTGCAGGTGTAAAAACTCAATCTTCAGGCCCCCCTGTTGAAAGTATTTCGTAAGAATATCATATTTCTTTTGTTTTTAACCAGGTTTTTTTTGAATTGGTTTGGATTTTAAAACGATAATTATATTTTCTGAACAATTGCGGTCTGATAATTCAGTTTTATGAAAGGAGTGACTTGGAATATCAGTGCGATCAGGTAGGGAAATAATTGAAAATTGCACAAATCTGAAACGAATGGTAATGAAGAAAAGAAATTGGACATGGATGGGAAAACTGCCCGAAAGGAGTGCGAATTGCATATATTATCCAGCAATATTAGGTCTTCCAGGTCATTGTATTGGCGTTAAATAAGCCATGATTTATTTGTTTCGGTTATGGGGGAGGTGGCGCCGTAACTATCGCTGAATTTCGAATTGGAAGTGAAAAGGGTTTTTCATCATTTGCGCTGACGCCTCCCAGGGAAATTTCAGGAATTTCGGCTCTGAATATTAAAGAGGCACATCATGATTTGACTTGCTTCGGATGAACCATCATGAGAGGTGTTTTTCCACCAGGTTCAATATTGTGGTACGTTGAGTCAGTCAGATTTTAGCTTCATCAACGGCGTTGGCAGTACCATTGCAGAATTAGATGTTTGATGCCCATGCCTATCATTAATTTCTAAATGGCTTGTCGCCTCTCTAAGCGAGGATGATTCGGCAACTGCAAGTGTGAAGAATATACCCTCGATATCGAGTTCCCTATAAGAGTTGGTGTTGAAACGTCATTGATTTGGGTGAACCGTTTTGCCGGTTGGAAAACAAGAGAGAGACGCGCAAGGTCAGCTGGTGACAGCTGCTCTTCCAGCCCCGGTAAACGAGATAAGTACCTTCACGAAATTCGTTTCTTGTTTTTTATTAACGAAAACGATCTGTAAGGCACTAATAAAAAAGTCGTTTTGAAATCTCAGCGGCTGTTTTCTTTATTGGTGTGACAATTTCACCCAAGAACTTTGGTGTCATTCGAAAGGCAGGTCCGGCTACGACGACGGCCGCCACCGGGATGCCTGCGTGGTTGAAGATAGGGGTTGCGATGGCATGGGAATCTTCGTAACGCTCGCCATTATCATAGGCAATGCCGGTTTTTTTAACTTCCTCAAGCACTTCCTTGTATTTTTTCTTTGAAATGATTGTATTGGCGGTGAAACGGTTGAATTTCTTCTTTATACACAGGTCGACAAAATCGGGTTCGCAGTAGGCAAGAATGGCTTTTGCTCCAGCCGCTACATTTATGGGGACCTGTTCGCCGGGCTTGAATGAAAAGCGGATGTGCGACTGGCCTTCCACCTGACCGGACAGAACGACATTGGTTCCCGTCAAGACCTCCATGGCGACGCTTTCGCGAACAAGGTTGCATAGTTCATTTAAATGCGGTTGGGCTATGGTAACAATAGCGGTGTTGAGTGACTTAATCACAACATTGCCCATCTCTGCTATGGCCCGGCCCAGCATGTATTTTTTGGTCTCTGGATTTTGATAGAGAAAATCGTTAGCGGCAAGCAAGTGCAGCAAGCGGCTGACGGTGGACTTATGGATGCCGAGTTTTTTGCTCAACTCTAAAGTGCCCATCTCGTTATTGTGCGGTGTAAATGCCATCAACAGTTTTAAAGCTTTTTCGGTTGATGACAGGTTGTCTGCTTTTTGTATCACCGGCATACGGATCCTTTATGGGTTGGCGCTAGAGCGGGTGCTGTAATGGACTTACATCGTGTCTTGAAGATGCGATTGAAAACCTCTAGAAAAAGTTGCATTAAATGGAATCTAATTCCACCATGTAGGATTTGATAATGAAATCTTCGGCGGCTGTCAAGCAATTAATACGCAAACTTGGTTTTCGATTCAAAACAATTTTGAGATTCAATATATCGGAATCCAATCTCGCAATACGAGATTTCTAGAATTGATGCAAAACCGATGATAAATTTCTGTGTTCTACCGCAAGTCAAGGAAGATCCTTGCTTTTAAGGTTGTTTTACGGATATTCATGGAATGAAATATGTTCGGAATCATCTTGACAAATATGTGGATATTTGATATTTGGAATTAACAATAGTTGCACTTTACAAAACATGATTCAACTATGTGCAACACATGGTGCCTGGTTTTAGCCACCTGCAGTGAGAATTGGCACAAGCAAAGGTCAGTTATCAAGAAAATTTAACAACGGAAGAGCATGACATGTCAGATCTATTCAGACTTGATGGAAAGGTGGCGTTGATTATTGGTGGCGCCGGTGGCATTGGCAGTGCCTTAACGCTGGGAATGGCACAACATGGTGCCAAGGTGGTTGTCGCGAGCAGAAGCGGAATGGATGATTTGGGCAAATTTGCGGAAGAGATCAAAGTAAAAACCGGTATGGATGCGATGGCGCATCAGGTGGATGTCACCAGTGAAGAAAGTATGGCAACCCTGGTCAAGGCTGTACTCGCCAGATTCGGTGCTCTCGATATCCTTGTTAACGCCTTCGGCCTTAATATAAAACGGCCTGCGTTGGAATATCCCATGGCTGACTGGGAAAAATTGTTCGACGTGAATGTTAAAGGGACCATGGTTGCCTGCAAGCATGCTGCCAACGTTATGAAGGAAAGAGGAGGGGGCACAATAATAAACCTTTCTTCTGTCCGGGGTATTCGCGGGTTTGGTGGTGGTAATTCAGCCTATTGCGGCACCAAGGGTGCGGTGGAATTGATTACCAAGGCCCTGGCTATCGAACTGGCTCCGTTAAATATAAGGGTAAATGCCCTTGGCCCGGCCCTGATCATCACCAAGGGGACTCAACATATTCAGCAGAATCCCGAGTTGGCGAACAAATACAAGGCCATGATTCCCATGGGGAGGCTTGGTTTACCTGAGGATTTAATAGGCCCTGCAGTGTATCTTGCATCAGACGCCTCGGCTTTCCAAACCGGACAAACACTTTTTGTTGATGGTGGTGCGACGGCCTCTTGATTGGAAGCGGCTGGAGGCAAATCACATTTTTTGACAAAACAAGAGGTTAATATGACTATAGTTACTGACCCCTATACAGGATTACAATTGGTGGAGCTCAGTCATAACTGGGGCCATGGGGTACCATCCTATCCCGGGCAGGCCGACGTCAAGATGTTCCGCGCCGTCAAACATGCGCAGCATGGGGTTTTGGCCTGGAAGATCAATACGGTAATGCATACAGGAACGCACCTGAATGCGCCCATCCATCTTATTCAGCGTGGGGCCGATCTGGCCGCTATTGCCGAGGATCGATTTTTCGGCAACGGTGTTGTCTTAAGCATTCCCAAGGGAAGTTATGAAGTTGTAACCGCCGAGGATCTGGAGAGTGCAACACCCGGTGTAAAACAAGGCGACATTGTCGTAATTGTCACCGGTTGGCATCACAACTATTCGGAGTCTCTAGAATATTACGGGGAGTCCCCAGGCCTGTCAAAAGACGCTGCCCAGTGGCTGGTAGACAAGGAGTGTAAACTCGTGGCCGTTGATACTCAGCAGATTGATCATCCTCTCGCCACTTCGCTTGGACCTCATCGGGGTGGGCCGACCATGCGCCGCCTGGCCGATGGATATCAGAAAGCCACAGGCAAAGACCCCAAGCAAGAACATGGGGAATGGAACGTCGCTCACAAGCTTCTTCTGGCCGCCGGCATCCCGACAATCGAACAGGTTGGCGGTGACGTCGATGTATTATTGGGAAAAAGAGCGACCTTTGTGGCAACCCCGTGGAAGTTTCAATACGGTGATGCCTGTCCGGTTCGGTTTGTTGCCATGACCGACCCAAGCGGCAATCTGCGTATCGACTCAGGTAAATAGATAACCCGATATAATAGAGGAAGACACATGAGCCTTGAAATATATAATTTGAGCCATCCGTTTCATCAGCATATGCCGGAGTGGCCATCGACTCCGGGTGTAAATGTTACCGTAAATAAATTTCATGCCAAAGATGGCGTGTACGAGGTGAACTGGGAAGGAATCATGCACCGTTGCACGCATATGGACGCGCCGATACATGTGACTGAAAATACCCCTGGAATTGCCGAATATCCGCTTTGGCGTCTCTGTGGCACCGGTGTGGCTGTATCCATCCCCAAGGGCAAATGGGGCATCATTACCGCCGAGGATCTTGAGAATGCCACTCCCAAAATTCAAGAGGGCGATATCGTTATGATCAACACCGGATTCCATCGCAAATGGGCGGATACCGATGAGTATTTTGCCTATGGCTGTGGTATTTACCGTGATGGCGCTCAGTGGCTGGTTGATAAAAAAGTTAAATTAGTCGGGTATGGCCACCAGGCCAACGACCACCCGATTGCCACAAAACTCGTAGATCACGGTCTCGGGCCGACACAGCCGCATCTGATTGAAGAATATAAAGCCTTTACCGGCCGAGATGCCAAAGCCGATTTCCCGGATTGGGAAGCAGGCCATAAGACCCTTATGGTAAAAGGCGGTATTCCCGGCATCGAGAATGTAGGCGGCGATCTCGATAAGGTTACCGGCAAGCGATGTTTCTTTATGGCATTCCCCTGGCGTTGGCCGGGTGGTGACGGCTGCATTGTTCGCGTTCTGGCCGTCGTCGATCCTGACCAAAAATTCCGTTTTGAGACGGGCAAGTAAGATTAGGAATACTGAGGGGTTGCAAAGATAATGCCTATCACCATTTCGGCCATTTCTTTACAACCCCTTATGCCGTTCAAGACTTTGAAACGGATTACTCATTGTATGAAAGCTTATTGCAACTTGCCAAAGATTAAGACTGTAGGCCAAAGTAGTGGGGGCCACTTGAATATACAAGAGGGTGCGCAACATTGTGCGTCCTTGATGCCTTGCAATAGGGTCAATGCCTAGGACGATGTTGTGGTCGTTGTCCTTGATTTGTAGCTATGCCATATAAAGAAAAGAAAAAGCCAAAGGCGGACTTGTTAGATTCTATTGGTTTGTTTTTTCCATCGTGGAGGCAGAAGAACGGAAACGATTGAGGATTGAACGATAACGAATAAGGATAGATTGTGATCGCGTAGCGATCCACGATCTTATCCATGGTTGAACAAGCCCGGGGTAACAATAAGGAAATATCTTTTTCAGTGGATTTTGCCAGAAGTGCAATCGAATGATATGCACTTTTCTCAG
>JAHJLI010000042.1 GCA_018821785.1 Pseudomonadota bacterium | reverse complement strand
GCTTCCTTGCCGCAGCACCGCTTGTATTTCTTGCCTGAACCACAGGGACAGAGGGCATTTCGGCCGGTCTTGTCGACTTCACGCCGTATTGGTTTAGGTGGCTGGGAGGCCTCCCCCGCAGCACCCCTGTTCAGACGAATCTGTTCCTGCTCCTGCTTTCGGCGACGCTCTTCTTCCATGCGCGCAACATCATCTTCCCGGACAATGCGCACACGCATCAAATTGGAAATAGTCTGGGCTTTCACCGTTTCGATGGTATTTTTAAACATTGTAAAACCCTCTCTCTTGTACTCATTGAGAGGATTTTTCTGGCCATAGCCGCGCAGGCCAATGCCTTCTTTTAAATGGTCCATAGATAAAAGATGGTCTTTCCAATGGCTGTCGACTACTTGCAGAAGTATTAATTTTTCGATCTGTCGCTGAGTTTCCGCCCCATTATTGATGTCCTGAGCGGCATAGGCCTGTTTCACAAAGTCGAGGGTTTTTTCCCTGAAAGAATCAAGCTTAAGTCCTACCAGTTCTTCCTCAGGCCATTCCGGGACATGGTGGAATATTTCCCCCATCCGCTCTTTAAATTCCACCCATTGCCATTCTTGAGACTCAGCCCGCTCCTGATAAAATTCACCAACCACGCCCTCAACCAGATCCTCGATCATATCCTGGACCACCGGCACAACATCTTGACCGACCAAAACATCGCGCCGCTGCCGGTAAATTATTTCCCGCTGCGTGTTCATTACATCATCATATTCAAGCAGATGCTTGCGGATATCAAAGTTGTGACCTTCGACTTTTCTTTGTGCATTTTCGATGGCTCGGGAGATCATGCCGTGTTCAATCGGCTCATCTTCTTCCATCCCGAGTTTGTTCATAATCCCGCTAATGCGGTCCGACCCGAAGATGCGCAGCAAATCATCTTCAAGAGAGAGATAAAACCTTGAAGAACCTGGGTCGCCCTGGCGCCCGGCCCGACCCCTGAGCTGGTTGTCGATCCGCCGAGATTCATGGCGGGAAGTGCCAAGAATATGCAAGCCGCCAACCTCGACCACACCGGGGCCAAGTTTGATATCGGTGCCGCGTCCGGCCATATTGGTGGCGATGGTCACTTTACCTAACTGCCCTGCTCCGGCGATGATCTCCGCCTCTCGCTCATGGTGTTTGGCATTGAGAACTTCATGCTCAATTTTGATCTTCTTCAGCATGTTGGAAATCTTCTCACTGACGTCGATTGAGATAGTTCCAACGAGAACCGGTTGTCCGGCCTTATGCAGTTCACCGATCTCATTGATAATCGCCCGGTATTTGGCCGCTTCGTTTTTATAAATTACGTCGGCGAAATCTATCCTGATCATCGGCTGGTTGGTCGGCATCACCACTACGTCGAGATTGTATATTTTCTTGAACTCTGCAGCTTCAGTGTCGGCGGTTCCGGTCATGCCGGCCAGTTTCTTATACATCCGGAAGTAGTTCTGGAAAGTAATAGAGGCAAGTGTCTGATTTTCCTGCTCAATCTTCACGCGCTCTTTGGCCTCCAGGGCCTGATGCAGTCCGTCGCTGTATCTCCGCCCCTCCATAGTCCGACCGGTGAACTCATCGACAATAATAACCTGATTGTCGCGGACGATGTAATCGACATCCTTTTTGAAGAGGATATGCGCCTTCAATGACTGGTTGAGATGATGAAGCTTTTCGATGTTTATCGGGTCGTAGAGGTTGTCCACCTCGAGCATATCTTCGCCGAGGGCAACACCCTCTTCGGTCAGGGAAACCTGTTTTGCTTTCTCATCGACGGTGTAGTGTTCATCTTTTTCGAATCTCGGGATAATCCGGTCGACGTTTTTATACAGCTCGGTCGAGAGTTCCGCCGGTCCGGAGATGATCAGAGGGGTTCTCGCCTCATCAATAAGGATGGAGTCAACCTCATCGACTATGGCATAATTGAAGCCTCGCTGGCAATAATCATTCAGCTCGAATTTCATATTATCGCGCAAATAGTCAAAGCCGAACTCGTTGTTAGTGCCGTAAGTGATATCGGCGGCATAGGCGGCACGACGCTCGGAATCATTTAAACCATGGATTATTTTTCCGCAGTTCATCCCGAGAAAATTGTAAATTTGCCCCATCCACTGACTGTCGCGGGCGGCAAGGTAATCATTCACCGTTACCAGATGTACCCCTTTTCCACTCAGGCCATTAAGATAGACAGCCAGGGTCGAAGTCAGGGTTTTACCTTCACCTGTCCTCATTTCGGCAATTTTTCCCTGATGCAGAACAATTCCACCCAGCAGCTGCACATCGAAGTGACGTTCCCCTAGAACCCGTTTACCCGCCTCACGGACCACCGCAAAGGCCTCCGGTAACAGATCGTCGAGGGCTTCGCCCTTTGCCAATCGTTCCTTGAACAGTACCGTTTTCGCCGCGAGGGATGCATCGTCAAGAACCTGAACATCCTTTTCCAGTTCGTTTATCCTCGCCACGATCGGCCTCAACTGTTTGAGGTACCTGTCGTTACTGCTGCCAAAAACCTTTGTGAGTAATTTTCCAATCATAGTATCCAGCCGTATGTTATGGTGTGTAAACCGTCCTCAAAATTGCAATAGCAAAACCATATCCTCTTGAAAGCACTTTTCTTCGCCACCAGCTTTGCTCGCCCTACTTCCCGGTCTTTTTTTCGGTCTTGACCGCTTGTGACTCCACAGCTTTGACTTTTTCTACGGTAACCAGGGCCTTTTTGCCATAGGCAGGCAAAAGGAGCGATTGTCCGGCCCATACTCCGAGCAGAAACATCCACAAAAAAAGGCAAAAAACGATCACGGCAATACCGGCGATCGCACTTCTGGTCAGTTCAAATCGTATCTTTTTTACCTGGTTTTTCCGTACCGCAGCCATCCGGGACAACCCACTCTACATTTTTTCAGGAGCTGACAGGCCAACCATGTTCAGGCCATTTTTCAATACTCCCTGCAAGGCTTTTATCAGACAGAGCCTGGCCCTGCTGAGAGGAAGATCGTCAGTTATCACTTTGTGCTTGTTATAATAGCTGTGCAACTGACCGGCAAGCTCCATGAGATAAAAAATGATCTTATGAGGCGCCAGTTCCAGGGCACTGTTTTCAACAGCTGCCGGAAAGGTAGACAGGGTTTTGAGCAGTTTCATCTCTTCCGGTTCGACAAGCAGTGCTATCTCGGCAGCCGCCGGATCGATTTCGGTCAACCCTCTTTCAGCAGCCTGTCGGAGGATTGAGCAGAGTCGCGCATAGCCGTACTGAACGTAGTACACCGGATTTTCCTGGCTTTCCTTAGTGGCCAAAGCGAGATCAAACTCGAGCTGGCTATCTGCCTTTCGCATCATGAAAAAGAACCGAACAGGGTCAATGCCCACCTCATCGATAAGCTCATCGACGGTGACGAAGTTCGCCTTTCGAGTGGACATCTTCACCGTCTTCCCATCCCGGGTAAGAGTGACAAATTGATGCAATACCACCGTCACCTTGTTTGGGTCATAACCGAGAGCGCTGACCCCGGCGAGGACATCCGGCACCGTTGCGATATGATCCGAGCCGAAGACGTCGATGAGCCAGTCAAAATTGCGGCGGAACTTTTCTCGATGATAGGCGATGTCCGGCAGGCGATAGGTCGGCTCCCCGGAACTTTTAATTATGACCCGATCCTGCTCGTGACCAAAAGCGGTGGTTTTGAACCACACCGCGTTGTCTTTTTCATAGACATAGCCCTTGTCACGGAGAATGGCAACGACGTCGTCGATATGGCCATCTTCATACAGAGAATGCTCGTTGAAATAATTATCAAAGACGATTCCGAGTCGCTTGAGGGTTGCCGAAATATCCTCGAAAATATGCTTTTCCGCCTGTTTTTTAAACGGGGTCACATCTTCATGCTTTGTGAGGGAATCCCCGTGTTCGTCAATGAGTGACTGGGCAATGTCAACGATGTATTGGCCTTGATAGCCGTCTTCCGGAAACTGATTCTTTTCGCCCAGCAATTCAAGATATCTGGCACGGGTCGATTCACCAAGGACCCGCATCTGTCTGCCGGCATCATTAAAATAGTACTCGCGGAAGACATCGTGGCCGGTAGCTGTAAGCAGCCTGGCAATGGAATCGCCAAGTATGGCCTGCCGACCGTGGCCGACGCTGAGCGGACCGGTGGGATTGGCGCTGACAAACTCAACCATGACCTTCCGGTTGCCGCCAACCGTACTTTTGCCAAAGTTCTCGCCTGCCGAGATAATCGTCGGAATGAGTTGGCGCCAAACACTGTTATTAATAAAGATATTTATAAATCCGGGGCCGGCGATATCGACGCGGGCAATAAGGTCGTTTTCCTTCGTCAGTTTTTCGGCTATGATTTTAGCAAATTCACGGGGATTTTTTTTCTCGGCACCAGCCACTACCAAGGCCATATTGGTGGAAAAATCCCCCATACCATCATGTTTGGGAAGTTCAACGGTATATTTTGCGGCGGCGACATTTGTCCATAACCCTTCGGCAACGCCCCAGTCAAAACACCCATCAATTGCATTTTTTAATCGTGCTCGGATCATTGCTGTTACTCGATATATTCTCGTTGATTATTGTTACCAAGCAGACAAAGCACTTCATAGCTGATGCTTGTCATCCATTCCGCCAGATCCTCGGCACTGATCGACTCGTTTCCCTGACGACCCATTAAAACAACCTCGTCTCCAGCCCGGACATCTTCTATTCCAGTTACATCAACCATACACATATTCATACAGACCCTTCCCCGCACCGGCACCCGCCGCCCATGGATCAATACCTGACCGCGGTTTGAGAATAACCGTGAAAACCCGTCTTCATAGCCGACCGGCAAAACCGCAAGGGTAATCGGCTGCTCGGCACGATAGGTATGGCCGTAGCTGATTCCGGTTCCGGCAGGAAGAGTTTTCACCTGCACAATTGTGGTGACAAAGGACATCGCCGGAACCAGGTTAACCGCATTTTGCTGGTCACCGGCATTTCGTCCAGCGGGATGGTATCCGTACAAAGCGATTCCGCTTCTCACTATGTCACAGAAGCTGGCGGGAAAATTAAGCACTGCTCCGGAATTTGCAATGTGGCAGATCCCGCCAAACCGGCTTTTCAAATCCCGACACACCTCGGAAAAGATTTGAAAGCCCCGGACGGTGCTGGCCGATCCAGAGATATCCGCTTCGGGAAAGTGACTCATCATGCCGGCTACCCTAATACCCGGCAAGCTCTCAATACAGGCGAGAAAGGCCGGGAGTTCGCCCGGCAACAAGCCTAATCGGCTCATTCCCGAATCAATTTTGATATGGACACCGACTTCTTGCCCCAAAGCCATCGCCGTATCAGCCAGGAGGCGCGTCGTTTCATAGGTATATATTACCGGAATCAGGTTATAGCGAAAAATCAGTTCCACATCCTCGGAAAGAAACCCAAGAGTGACATAGATTGCCCCCTTGATGCCCGCCTCTCTGAGTATGACGGCTTCACGCAGCTCGGCGACACCAAAAACAACACACCCGGCCTGGGCAAACGCCTGTGCGGCCCTAACCATACCGTGCCCGTAAGCATCGGCTTTGACCATCGCCATTACCGGCACATCCGGCCCAGCAAGATTTTTGACAAGAGTGTAATTATGTTGTAGCGCTGAGCTACTTACACGCACGCAATTAAAGGATTTTTTATTCATGCCGGTAATAACTGAATGGGTATTACCGTTTCAGCCATTCTCTCCAGGCAAACCTGCTGGAAAAAAGCAATGCCCAACCTATTGTTAAATACAAAAAACAGAGTAGCTGAACGGGAAAAGAAGAGTTCCGCAAAATAACACCCAAACCCATCATGCACAACACCAATAACCATGTTTTGCTTGAGTAAACCGCTCCGAGACAGGTGCCATCGGCAAAATTAAGGATACGTTCGACCCCGCGTCTAGCAGTTTTGTCGAGCAGCCAAAGCGATTTAACACTGCCGAAAAAAATCCCTAAGGCAATGATCAGGAGGGGATGGTCAGGGAGCTGATACCAGCGATAGCCTCCTTTGACAAGGAGAAGCAGGCCGATGACCGTCCATAGACATGCCGATGAAAGGAGCAAGGTGTTCTTTCGTACCGCTGGTTTAAAACGGTCTATCCCTTTCATCATCTCCACCCCGCCGGCACCAATAAGAAAGCCCATCCCCCTTGTTCAGGAGATGGGCTTGTCCAATTCGGATGAAACGTAATCGAAATTACATTTCGTTTACGGTGATAGCACCCTCAGGGCATACTTCAACGCAGGTCTCACATCCGAGGCATTCATCGGCCTCTGCAGGCTCGGCTTTGCCGTCTTCCATCACAAACACCTGAGCAGGGCAAGCTGCCACACATTCTTCGTCGCCGCTGCACTTATCTTTATCAACTATTACCTCAAACATAATTTACCTCCAGAAGTGAG
>JAHJLI010000041.1 GCA_018821785.1 Pseudomonadota bacterium | reverse complement strand
TGCTGGGGATGGCCGAAACGTAAAAGAGACTGACGAATCATACAATCACGGAAAACCAGCAGCATTTGCCGCTCACCCTTGGCATTCCTGGTAATGTAATCATCCTGTTCCTTCGACTTAAATGGTTCAAATCCCCACAAACAACTATTAGACAGAAGAATATTACGAACCTCCTCAACAGCCTCAAGGAGATCATCTGTTCGCCGCGCAGAGGCCGAAAATTTACGTCCGAGATTGCGGCCCGCCGACATGGTCATACTGTTTGCTCCCCGGCCAAGAATCGGTTCAATCCCGGCAGACAGTGCAGCCATGAAATTCATGGTTTCTTGGAGCGTCCGTCGCTTTTTTAAAATTTCTTCCACATCAACTCTCCCTTTCGCAATATTTCCGTGTGACAAAAAAGAATTTCCGTCTCCACACCGTTAGACAAGAGACATTCCATCGGATCCTCATTCCAGTCAGGTATGTTGGCGGTTTTTCTAAAGCACCCAACCATTGCAAAATATCTTATAGAAAATACATCGAAAACTCAAGAAAAAGATGATAAAAATCATTCTCAGAAAAGAATTTTTCCCAAAAAAGCCACAGACCAGTAGCAAAATAAAGACACATATATAAAGGTGGGGAAATCGGGATGAATAAATACGGCGGTGATGGCAAAAAATCTGACAAGAATTATATAAAACAGCTGCTCCAGATAATTCAAACGGAATATTCAGTCGTTTGGAAAAAAAGCTGCCTGTTTTTTGCGAAGATTTTTTCGACAAGTGGTCCTTGCCCCGCAAGGGGTATGAAAAAGACCACACCAGTTGCAACATGAAAGTCCTGCCACTTCACTTATTCCAACCATATTCCCCGACCAAATCCACAAAACGGACACCAGCAAGAAGAGTTGTTTGCACCTTCCCCTCTTTTTTCTCAAGGACTTGTAATACTTGTTCATGCTGGTCACCGACCGGGATGATCAGCCTGCCTGGATCGGCAAGTTGAGCGATCAACGGCTCAGGAATGACAGGCCCACCGGCAGTAACAATGATGGCGTCGAAAAGGCCGAACTCAGCCCATCCGAGAGTGCCATCGTCAAGTTTTGACCTGATATTGAAATACCGCAACCGGTCAAAGACCCGCCTGGCTCCAGCCAGCAGCGAATTAATACGTTCTACGGTGAAAACCTGACTGCATATTCTTGAGAGGACAGCTGCCTGGTAGCCTGAACCGGTACCAATTTCAAGCACCTTTTCATTGCCCTTCAAAGCTAAGGCCTGGGTCATGTATGCAACAATATACGGTTGCGAGATAGTCTGTCCACCACCAACCGGCAAGGGGTGATCACCATAAGCACGTCCCTGCATGGCGTCATCGACAAACCAGTGTCGAGGCACCTCGGTCATCGCCGCAAGAGTGCGCGGGTCATGAATATCCCTTGCCAGGAGCTGGTCTTGAACCATTCGCAGCCGCCCTGTTTCGTAAGGATCAATCACTTCTTTTTCTTTTGCCAGGAAAAATCTTTGGTCCAATCCATATCGTCTTCGTCGGAATAAGAATAGTCGCAGGCCGACACTATACCGTTTCGAAAAGTCACCACCACCCAATTGAATTCCGGCGAGCCTAATCGGCTCCCCAGCAGCGGTGTTTTCTCAAGAAGGCTCATATTCTTGTCTTTATAGAGCCATTTCTGTACGCCCTCGCCAATGTCCTGCTGTTCATCCGGATCACCCAGGAATATGACGACATCTTCCTGGGTCGTTTTACCGACCTGTAAAAGAGCGATGTCCGAGGCAAGATGCCGGACTGGCTTGTTATAACAACCCGCAAGAGTACTGAGGGCCAGGAGGAACAGGAGAAAGTAATTCATTTTTGAAGCCATACGCATCTCCATTGAGCGGACTGGTGTTAGTAAGATCAAACAACTCTATAGCCTGTAGACTTCAAATTTTCAATGAATAACTCTTCGGCTGATGGCAGGCTCCTCCTGCAAGCGACATAGGGCGAAGCAACATGCCAGCTTGCAGGAGGCGATCCTCTTAGCCTTCAACAACGCGACCGAGAATGCGATAGTTTCTCTCCACCATCGCCAGGGTATCGACAACAAGACCGGCCTGAATCATGGCATTGTCGTGGATCTGCCTGGCCACCTCGGCGGCAAAATCCTCATCTTTATCATGGAGGGCGGCAAGCTTTTTGATCAAAGGATTGCCGGGATTGATTTCCATTTTTTTCTTTGACTCACCCATGCCGGGAATGCCGTGGTCCTTCCTGCTGGCGGCAAGCACACGCTCCATCGAGGAAGTCATGAAGCCGTCCGGATTGACGATCATAGCCGGTGCATCAACCAGCCGCTTTGAGACCACCACGTCGGAAACGCTCGTTTCGAGGATCTTCTTCATCCATTCAGTCAGTTTGCTAAGAGCATCTTTATCCAGTCGCTCGTTTCCCCCGGCCTTCTCGTCGGCCTTCGTCTCTTCTTCATCTTTCGCGAGGGACAGGTCGGCACGGTCGGCTGAAACCAGTTTCTTGCCGTCAAATTCAGCAAGATGGCTGAGGACAAAATCATCGATCGGTTCCATGGTGTAGATGATTTCAATATCCTTTTTCTTAAACATCTCTATGTAGGGCCCCGCCTCAACGGCAGCCCTAGTAGGTCCATTGATGTAAAAGATCTCTTTCTGCTCCGGCCCCATACGCAGGACATAATCGGCGAGTCCCACAGGTTTGCCGGGCTCCGACTTAGAAGATTCGAATCGCAGCAATTTACCCAACTCTTTCTGGAACTCATAATCCGAGGTCACCCCTTCCTTCAGATAGATGCCAAAGGTGGTCCAGAACCCCAGATATTTTTCATTATCATTTTTCGCTTCTTCTTCAAGGTGTTTCAAAAACCTTTTGGTGATGACCTTGCGCAGTTTGCTCACCAAGGCGTTGTCCTGAAGAGCCTGGCGGGAAATATTTAAGGGCAGGTCTTCGCTGTCAACAACCCCTTTCAAAAAACGCAGCCATTCTGGCAGGATGGTTTTTGAATGCTGATCGATGAGGATGCGCTGACAATAGAGATTGACACCCGGCTCAGTCTTACCGAATCCGAACATCTCAAAATTCTCGGCCGGGACAAAGAGTAAAGCATTAATGGCAAGTGGAACATCGGCTGAGAAATGCAGGCGATACATCGGCTCGGACGCCGCACTGCCGATGAATTTATAAAACTCTTCATACTCTACTTCTTTGATATCACTCTTATTTCTTGTCCACAGCGCCTGAACGGTATTAATGACCTCGCCGGCGAGTTTTATCGGAAAGGGGACAAAGGTCGAATATTGCTTTATGATTGCTTCGACTTTCCATTTCTGAACATACTCTTTAGCATCATCTTTCAAATCGATAATAATTTTGGTCCCCCGACGCAAACCGGGCATTTCAGTAATGGTGAAGGAACCGGTGCCGTCGGACAACCACTCGTGACCTTCACTTTTGTCCCATGACCGGCTTTGCACCCTGACCACATTACCCGCCATGAAGGCGGCATAGAATCCGACACCGAACTGGCCGATAAGACTAATATCTTTCTTTGCCGCCTCAGCCAGCTGGGCAAGGAAGGTGTTCGAACCGGAATGGGCAATGGTCCCGAGGTTGTGTTCCAGCTCCTCGCCGGTCATGCCAATGCCGGTATCGGTTATTGTCAGGGTGTTCTTTTTATCATCAAGGTCGATGGCGATTTCAAGCGGCAGGTGGCCGTCGAAGACATCGGTTTTGGTCAAACTCTCGTGGCGGAATTTTTCCAGGGCATCAGCCGCATTAGAGATCAATTCACGAACGAAGACATCTCGTTCGGTATAGAGCGAATTGATCACAATATCGAGAAGTTTTTTGGTTTCTGCTTTGAATTCGTAGGTCGCTGTTTTGCCTGTCATGGTTCACCTCTTGCAATATTCGTTTGGGAGAAAAAGGGCTGCACGCCCCTTTCCATTGATTTTTTCGGGAAAGTCGGCGAAAATGTTAAGCATCGATGAATGACTGTCAAGAGTTCCATGCTGCTGCCTTGCCCCACACAAGAGAGAAAACGATGATAAAAAAAGTTGGTTTACAATGAACGATTCGTACCAGACGATTATTATCGGCGGTGGTCTTTCAGGTCTGGTAGTTGCACATAAACTGAAACTGCACAACCCCGGCCATCGCTTTGCCATACTGGAAAAGGGTGAGCGGACCGGGGGAGTCATTGCCACCCATAGTGATCAGGGCTATATAAGCGAACGAGGGCCTCACGGCTTTCTCGACAACTGCGAAGAAAGCCGTCAGATACTAACCGAAACCGGTCTCCATCTGGAAAGTGTCAAGGCTCCACTTATTGATTTTGTCAGATATGTCCGCCTGAACAACAAGCTCAACCTCATTCCGCAAACTCCAGGCAAAATCCTCTTGGCACCTCTCATTCCCTGGCAGGCCAAACTTCGTGTTCTAGCCGAGCTGTGGCAACCGTTTCTCGAAGGGGAACCGACGGTTGCCAAGTGGGTAGACCACCGCTTCGGACCGGCTCTCCTCCCTTATCTCGATGCCGTCTATACCGGCACTTATGCGGGTGATTTTGACAGACTGACTGTCGACAGTGTCATGCCGGGGTTACGGGCTCTTGAAAAAAAATATGGCTCGGTATTGCGCGGCTTATTGGTTTCGCTTATGGACAAAAGAAAGAGCGGAGCTGATAAGACCCCGTTGAAAATGCCGGCAATGACCAGCTTTGCAAAAGGGATGCAACGCCTTCCGGAAAAACTGGCGGAGCATCTTGCCGCTGAACATGAACTCTTTCTGAACACCACAGTCACAGGGGTACACCCTCTGCAAAATGGCTGGCTTGTAGAATCATCAAGAGGACACTGCCGAAGTAAAAACGTGGTTTTTGCAGTACCGGTCAATTCGGCCCTGCAGCTCCTTGCAAAACTCGACCCGAATATTCCGGAAACTTCGATCCCCTCATCCTGGATTGCAACGGTTGTCTTCGGCTTTAAGGAGAGTGTCAAGCTCCCACCCGGTTTCGGATTTCTCGCCCCGGAAAAGGAGCAGCGGTTCACCCTTGGAGCGCTCTTTACTTCGAACATGTTCCCCGGCCGAGCCCCGGCAGGACATATAGTCTTTGAAACCCTCATCGGTGGCAGAAGGCACCCAGAGCGACTTGAGTTGAACGACGGGACCCTTGCCAGTATGGCTTTTGAAGATGTTCGGGAGATTCTCGATCTGCCGCGACAACCGGCTTACACCAAGGTTTTACATACAGTTGGCGGCATTCCTCAACTGGAACGCAACTACCCTCGCCTTCTGGCCTGGCGAGAAAAGTTTCTTGACGCTCGGCGCGGCCTGCATATATGTGGTTTTGGCTGGGACGGCATTGGTCTCAACGACATGATGAAACACGCGACCCGGGTGTCAGAAAGCATATTGAATGACACAGGAACGCCCCGTCCCGGTGCTGAACTGAAAGGTATTTATTTTTAAGTACAAACTGGCAAAGAGAAAAATTGGGAAATAACGGCAAGCACCCGTCAGGTAACCGGCCGCCGGTTTCATTCATCATTCCTGGTTGAACAGCTTTTTGCTGTTCTGCCACTCTAAATGGCGATATGTC
>JAHJLI010000040.1 GCA_018821785.1 Pseudomonadota bacterium | reverse complement strand
TCAAGGCTTGCTCAAGTTGAGAAGTCTTGAGGACATACGACAGGCCCTTGGGCGCTCTAGGTTTGGATACAGAATCGATCATCTCATGTTGCCTAACGTCCAAGCTCAGTTGGCGGGTCTGAATAGATAGCGCGGTGCTTGCTCTGCAAGTGCCGTGACAGACAGGCTTGTCGACTGCAGCGAATTGTTAGGTGCTGTCCTATTCAGGAGTAATTGTCTCTTTCTCCGCATCTTCAGAGTTCTTTTTCAATTTAGTCAATCTATTTTCAATGCTCGTTTTTGAAATATGTCGAGAAATCACTTTCCAATTCTGTTCTGCCACATGCAGAAAATAAACGATCCCCGAAATTCCACCTACTAATAAAAGCAACAGTATGAATACAAACTCATGCAGAAAGCCAGCAGCGTTTACCCTAAGGATAATGACAATGGCTAAAATTTCAAAAAGCCAACTAACATAGGAAAACTGGGGTAAGGCCAAAATACTATTTGGATTTTCAATTTTCTTCAGTAGCCTATTGAGGAAGAGTTCTTCTTTTCTTTTTTCCATCTTTCTATTCCAATTTTATACACTCAACGGCCTAGCTCAGTTGTCGTGCCGTTTAAGATGGCGCAGGCCTTGCTCCGCAAGTCATGTGACATTCAGGCACGTCTACTGCAGCGCCTTGTTATGTGTGTTGCTAATGAAGAGAGTGCTCCTCATTTTTCCTTTTCATTAGGAATTACTTTATTCCATCTTGGCTGATTTGTTGAGTGTTTTTTGCAACGAATTTATTTTTCGCCAATTTATTACCCTGCTTATTCTTTTTTGATTGCTGGAGTGCAGGAAATCTATAGCTGTAATGATTTCTACAGATTTTATAGCATAAAACCTACTCTATCTTGAATTTGACAGCTCAATGTTGGTTCCGGTGCCCGTGTTTATGGTCCATTTTCCATCTGAGTATACCTTGATAATAGATGGGGCACCGTCGCTCCAGGAGCGCCGCTTTCCTATGACAAACTCTTCTCCCATTTGCTTGCCCATAGAATCGATCTCAAAAGCGACGAGAGGGGAGAAGGCATTTCGGGTATCAGGATGTGACTCTCTTGATGCAAACCCCACAAGAACTACCATCCCACCCCAGGGAGTGAATTTCCAGTCCAAGGACTCGATAGTCGAAGCGTACCTTTCACCACCTCTATACTTTATCCCTTTGAGGTGCTTGTTTCCCTTTGCAACAATTTGCAACATGGATGTGTGATCTCCATTCTGAAAAGCGAAGGAAACCATTTTGAACGTGGCAAAAGGGGCCTGCCAGACATCCGAGTAATAGTGAACATCTTCTTTCACGACCACACTCAGGCCAGAACCAAAAGGGCTCTTGTGAACCGCCTCGGGGTACCCTTTTATCGCTTTTAACATCTGTTTATATGGGGGCTTAACGTACCGTTGGATGTGTGAGACCACCCTCTTGGCGAGGGCATCTCCGCCAGCTTTCGGGAGCAACTGAGCTCGCCCCTGGGGTTTCAGGTCAACCATCCCAATTCTTCGGTAGTACAGGCGCTCCCCTGAGGTCGTGAGCGCATAGTAGAGAACAAAAGAGTCAGCGTCACTCTCCAGGAACCCACCCCAAGGCATCCACGCCTCGTTGTACGAGTTGGTGTCCAGCTTGCGATGGGAGATGACTCGTGGCTTCAAAACAACCTTCAGATCTTTATCGATAATCATTGCCGAGATGCCACACCGGATCCCAAAATCATCGGAACCAGACAAGATGCTCTCGGAAAAGGATTTCTCAACCGAGGTCGGTAGAAAGGAGAGGTGATTTCTCCCAAGGTGCACTGATTCAGAAGCATTATTTGATGTAGAGAGATAGAGCAAGTCCTGAAAATAGACGACCAGTAGCTTTTGCCCGGGCAAAGTAAAGAGCTTCACCTCGCGAACAGTTTTGTTCCCGCTGGACCAGAACTTCTTTCGCTTTATTCTCTTCCCCGTTGAATCATATTTCGTGAGATAGAAGGCCCCAAGCGAGGGGTAAGAGCGTGAATGCACATAATGCAGTTTGCCAATATTGCACGCAGGCCCGCCCTCTGAAGCGCAGCTCTTGCTTGAAATACTGAAGCGGCGACTGATATTCCGCCCAATCCTGACCACAGGCCTGGGAGCTGGTTTCGCTACCTTATCGGGTTTCATATCCTTAGGTGCATGGAGAGGTGCAACCATGGTGTTTGGGGCTCTGAGAGTGGATTTGCTATGTTTATGCGGTTGTTCTTCCGGTGACTCTTTGCTGCATGCGGCGATGAGATACATGAGTACTACTAAGGCCGCAGAGTTTAAACTTTTCATCTGGACACCATTCATAGGAATTGGATCATGTTCTTGATTAGCTAACGTCAAAGGTAACTGGCGCCCGTCAGGGCGTCCAGTTTACCGCCTTGTTCGCCAATTCGTGTGGCACATCGGCGGCAAACCATGTAGAACAATCTCTATCATCAGGAAGCCGCTTAACTGCAACAATGAAATGGAATGTAGTTGGCTTATTCATCTGAATACCCTTCAGTGAAATCCTGATGTGTGATGGTGAGTATTGAACGGGATATGGATCCTCGACAATTCCCAATTCAGGCAATCTTTCATTCAACATTTCCTGATCTTCTGTTCCAATAGATACTGCCCAGATCATATCTTCCCATGTCTGGCAATCTAGAAATTGACCTGTCTCGGGGGAGCCCTCGATTGCCGAGTTTTCTAGGTGTGCAGTGAAAAGAACCTCATTGTTTTGCCCATCTGGACATACGCGAAGCACACAGGCTATGGCTTTATCCACAACCATTCCATTTGGCAGCACAGTCGGCAAATCACCCAGTCGTATTTCTAACCTTCCATCCGATTCAGCTGATAACTGAACGTTTCCGAGAGGTGTTGGTATGTTACAGGTTGTGTGCATAGCGACTTGGTGGCTAACACCAGCGTTCAACTGCGGGCGGCGAAGCCGACCGACAGCTGCAACGGTCTGTTGGACAGTGGCTAGAGATTGAACCATTGGGCCGACAACCACCAATCATGTCCACCCCCAGTCTTCCGGAGTTGCTCCGTGTCATGGACGCCGTTCCTCCTCACTACATGGTGCTTGGCAACCGAACGGACTGCGAGATGTTGAACATGGACGCACGGACTACTACTTGAAGCGTGGACTGCCCGGAGTGTTGGCACCAAGCCCTGCCCAAGCGAACTATGACCGCAAACAACTACTAAGTCTGGCGCGACCGAGCTAATCTGGGCCCGGACATGGGGGCTGTGCATCTCGCCACAGACTAGAGGAAGAACCGTCGCGCTGCTCGCTGTGAAAACACGCTGAGGGACCTCCGACAGATTCGGAACTCCATGGTCTGCGTCCAAGCTAGTTGTACTGATCTGTCGCCAGGGGCCGAGTATTTGGCCCCTCGGACCTAGAGCCGACAAGAAGAACGGAAGTTGATTACTACTGGTTCTGCCACGCTTGACGATACCATCATCGAAACCAACAAGCACCCAGCTATTGCCTCCGCTAAGCGCCGATGAGATCTGCATCAGGTGGGGCCTGATATCATGCCACGAGCCCCGGAAATACCCAGCGGGGAAGGCGATCAACTCACCTCCACCAGGCGCCCCGGAGATGGTGTCAATCAGCGCTTGAGCCTTGTATCCGTTCGCGGCCTTCTTGCGAAAGCCTGAAATTGACGCATTGACTGATAAGACCTTCATGGAAACCTCAAATCTGTCCAACAATAATTATGCGGATCCGGGGAAGATGCCGTGTTGGTTGTTTTGTCCGTATAACTCCCTTGTTTTTGATCTGGGTTTGGTGACGAAAAACCATTGTGAATCAGATGGAAACACGTATTTGGCTTTTCGATTGTGGATGTTATACGGATCCGTGGAAGATGACGAGGGGCCTTTCTTATGGTGGATTGAAGGGGCTTTTTACTCCAGGTGGACCACCTGTGCAAAACACAGGGATTTGGGGAGTGGGGTTTGGTCGCTGGTTGTGGGGCCGGAGACTGGGTTGCGTTCATGGTCAATCCTTTACAAGAAGTAGAGCGGCTGCGTGGAGTTTTGTCAAGATGTTTATCATGAAAAACACCTTTGGTTGTATGTTATGGAGGGGCGTTGTGGGAAGGAAACGAGAGCAGTTTCTGG
>JAHJLI010000039.1 GCA_018821785.1 Pseudomonadota bacterium | reverse complement strand
GCCATGTTGCCTGACATGACTGGCTACGACATCCTCTTTCGGTTGAAGAACGATGAGCGACTTAAAAATGTTCCCGTTGTTATGTTGACTGCAAAGAACAATCCTGTTGACAGACAGAGGGGAATGAAAGGGGGGTCTGTGGCATATCTCACTAAACCCTTCGACCCGGAAAAACTGCTTGCCGTTATTGATGACAACATATGAACAACAGACAAAAGTTGTAAAAATCTAACCCCGGTAAACGGGATAACTACCTTAACGAAATTGGTTTATAAAAAACAAGAAACGAATTCCTAAGGTACTAAAGAGAACATATGTCAAGCTTGCCCGATTTATATACTCTCATTCAAAATATTGACGCAGAACTTCTCGAAGTGATGCGCAGCTCTGGCCCTGTTGATAAGCGATCTATTCCGGAGCAGGAGAAGCTGACGAAATATATCCTCGTCGCCACAGGTAATTTACATTTGGCAATAGCCATAGATGATTTATCTGAGGTTGGACCTTTGCCGGTGATCACCTTTCTTCCCAATCTTCCAGAATGGATCCAGGGTATTGTCAATGTCAGGAGTGAGATAATTTCGGTTATTGATTTTGCTGGGTTTCTCAAGTTGAGTGGTCCGGGAGTGTGTGACGGCAATCGTTTTGTGGTCCTGCAGCACCGGAAACAAAAAGTCGGGGTACGGCTGGATCGGATTGTCGGCACGGTCAGTAGAACGAAAACGGATGCCAAACCCATTGATTTCTTCGATAGCAATCCTCTTGACACATCGCTGTTTACCGCTGGATTATTGGTCGATAATAAAGCTTATTACATCTTAAATGTGCGGAGATTTTTATTGGCGCCAAGTCTTATCGACTTTAGGAGCCATTAGGAAATGACTTGGCCATTTTTAACCATTTCCTTGAGGCTCCAAATTCCCCCAGAAAGGGGAATGAAAGGAGTTCTGTTTCGGCCGATTCTTTGGTCATGTTATTTTTTGGCAGCGGCTTACCAGGGCCGGTTGATCTGAGGAGAGATAATGACATCTGCGATGAAATATGATGGCGTGATAAGCAAGACTGTAATCCTCCCGGGGAGGGGGTGATGACAATGGTGAGATTACCGCACGCCGAACTTCTTGAGCTTTTTCTCCAGGAAGTTGAAACCTATCTCCCGGAAATACGACAAGGTTTGGCGACCCTTGCGGTCGAGAGTCCGGCAACGGCCACCTTGGATGAACTCCACAGGCTTTTTCATAACATCAAGGGGGCAGCCTCCCAGGTGCAGCTGGTAGACTTGAGTCGAGGGGCAAGAATTGTTGAGACGCTTCTCGCCGAATTGGTTGAGGAAGGCAAGCCTGCCTCTGCCCAATTGCTCGCTGCCCTTCATCAAACCGTTGATCTTTTTGACAAGTTCATTCGAAAAGAAAACGTTGTGCCGGAAGACGAAGAAGTCCTGTACTCTCAGATCGCCATGTTGTTTGCCGAATTTTCCGGCAACGGTTCCGACAACCTGTTCACAGATGACGTCGACAACCTTCATCAAGGACTGAACGAACAGCAGGAATATATTCTGGCGACTCGTTCTGTTTTGCCTTTGTTGCGTGAGTTGGCCGGATACTTGTCGCGTGATGTGAGTGGGGGCGGTGACAATAATGTCAAAGTATACGGTAAACTTTCCCAGGCAGTTATGACCTTGGCTGCAGCTGGTCGAGCGGTAGGCCTTCATCAGCAGTGCCTGCTGATGAAGGATTTCCATCTTTTGTTAGAAAAATTACAATCCGGCGCGTTTTGTCAGTTGCCTGATATGCCTGGTTTGATAGAGGATTTTTTGCGTTTTCTCGAGGCCGTCTACACTTACGCCGATCCGGAAAGCAGTATGACCGTGCGGCGGGTGAAAGATCAACTGCATGGCCTATATACACTGCTGGAGATGTCTGGCATGCAGACGTCGATGGCCGTCTCCGCGACCCTGGAAACCCGCCTCGAAGAAGATATCTTCACCGCTCCGGAGGAACAGCAGGATGAGTCGGTGATCCTCCTTGAAGAACTTGCTGATACCCTGCTGATCGAAGAGCAGGTCGAGGACTCTGAGCTGTCGGCTTCTATTTTTGAAGAACCTGGCCAAGAAACTCATCTGCAGCCTGAACAGGAGTTAGAGGAAGAGACGATCAGCGAAGATCAACAGTTGCTTCTGGATATTTTTCGATCGGAATGCGAAGAACACCTCATTGTTGTCAACCATTCACTCAATGTTTTGGAGAAAGAGGTCAAACAGCCCTGCCCACTGTCTTCCTATCTGCGGGAAACGGTCAGCGTTATGCGACGGGCCGTTCATACCCTGAAAGGTGCAGCGGCAATGACCGGAATGAATCTGACGGCAAGGGGTGCCCACTCCCTTGAAGATATGCTTGACTGGCTTCACGATGATGCTGCCGAGATCACCCCGGAGGAGGTTCAAGTAATTGCCACCGGTATTGATGTTATTGAGGTGCTGTCGCAATCAGCCCAGACCGATGAATCGGCGCACCTCAACCGTCTGGTGGAAACCATCAACGGTTACCTACGGTTCCGAACGGGAAGAGTTGAACATCAGGATTCTGAGCCGGAGGAAACCGGTGAGGAGCAGGTTTTTGTGGGTGATGAGGGTGAGGCATGGCAAGCGGATGCAGGCATAGATGAAGAAACCCTTCCGGAGCCTGGGATGCCGGCTAATCTGCCCGGTGAATCTGGTATTCTCCGCGTCAAGCTTGATGACCTTGATGAACTGGTGGGTATTGAAGGCGAACTGGTAGTTGCTCGGGGTGCCATAGAGAAGATGCTGGAGGAGTTTTCCGACACCTTGTTTGAACTCGATACCGTCAAGGAGAACCTGCGGCGTAAATCGCAGGAACTGGAGGCCGGGTTTGAGGTACAATCCCTGTATGGATTCAATCCTCGACCTGATGACGAGACAACTGGCAGCGATTTTTCAGAATTCGACCCGATCGAACTGGATCGATATTCGCAATTGAATTTGATAATACGTTCCCTCAACGAAATCTCCGTCGATGTAAACTCCATTCATGCCACCCTGACATCCCTTGCAGGTGACATGGGGGGCCAGGTTGGCAAGCAGCAGTTGACCATGCGTTTGATGCAGGAAAAGCTCATGCGCATTCGTATGACACCAATGTCGTCTTTGTCTCGGGTTCTGTTTCGGACAGTTCGGGAGACTGCCAAAAAGCTTTCGAAAAAGGCAAATTTGGTTATAACCGGGGAAGATGTGTACATGGATCGGTTTGTTTGGGCGAAAATCACTGATCCGCTCATGCATATGTTGAGAAACGCCACGGACCATGGTATTGAAACCCCGGAAAAACGAATTGCCGTTGGAAAACCAGAGAGCGGGACAATCCGTGTCGAGGCCGATCAACGGAGCAGGTTTGTTGTTTTGCGGATTTCCGATGATGGTGGCGGTATCGATATTGAGAGGGTCAGGGAAAAAGTAAGGCGGGGTGGGTTGGCGAAAAACCCGCAGGCTCTCAGTGAAAAAGAACTCCTGGAATTTCTTTTTCACCCCAGTTTTTCCACTCGTAAGGATGTCAGTACAATTTCCGGCCGCGGTATAGGCCTTGATGTTGTTCGCAGAAACATTCAAGATCTGCGGGGCAGCGTGCAGCTTTTGAATAAGCCCGGTCAGGGAGTTACCTTCGAAATCCGCATTCCGTTCACCCTGTCAGTTAACCGTGCGGTCATGGTAAGAGTAGCTGACCGAGTGTTTGCCATACCTCTTCAGGATATACAGCAGATAAAACGATTTGCCCTGCAGGACTTGGAAGAGCGCGATGGAGTATGGCTTCGCGTAGGGGATGATGTCGTCCCTGTTGTTAATCTTGGATTTTGCCTTCAGCTTGAGACAAGGATTACTAAACTACCAACCGGGCGAGAAGGGATTTTGGCAATACTCTTCAGCAGAGACGAAAAATTCTTTGCCGTCTCCGTTGATGAGGTTGTGGAGCAGCGAGAGATTATCGTTAAAGGCCTTGGCAGTCATCTGACGCATGTCCCAGGCATCAGCGGTGTGACGCTTACCGGCTCCGGGGCGTTGATTCCAATTGTAAATCTTAGGGAAATCATTGACACACGGAAACCGGTAGCGAGTGGCGAAGTTGAAACGGTGGTTCTTGCCGACTTGCATGAACCGCTCAAAGTGTTGATTGTTGATGACTCTATTTCCGTACGGCACAGTGTCGCCAGGTTGGTGGAGAGCCAGGGATGGAAGCAGCAGCAGGCAATAGACGGTATAGACGCCTTGGCCAAACTGGAGACTTTTCTGCCGGATGTTATTGTTCTTGACATTGAAATGCCGAGAATGAATGGTTACGAGTTCAAAAGTAATATCAACAACAATGACCAATTGAAAGATATCACCGTCGTCATGCTGACTTCTCGGACTTCCGAAAAACATCAGCAGAAGGCCAGGGAATTGGGAGTCCAGCACTACATGACCAAACCCTACCAGGAGGATGCTTTCATAAAGTTGTTGGCGAATATTCGAAGTGGAAATATCAATTGATTTTTTCTTGCAGTGAGGCAGAATGGAAACTAAGCTGGAAGTTGCGACGATCAAAGCGAACACTCCTCCTCTTGGGGGGTTGGAGTTGTATTGGCTTTTGAGCAGGAATCAGCTGGAGTTTATCCTGCAGGATATCACGATAACTCAATCATCGCTCCAGGTGGCCACCGCGCAATATCAGGAAGCGATGCTTCCGGTCATCAATCTGGAAAAGCATTTCGGTCTTCCGGAAACCGGGCTCCGCAGATCGCCAAAATACCTGGTAATCAGAGCTGCCACTGCCGAGAAGTCTCTGGTCAAAGTTATCATCGAAACGCCGCAGGCCGTGAAAATGCAACACTTGGAAATGGGGCGTGACGCATCCAGGTTGCTGGCGCTGCCGCGAAACAACAGCGATCTCCTGGGGGTCTATGCCATGTCAGATGGGAGTCTTGGTATTGTCCCTGATATCGCCGGTATTAGTGGTTCCTTGCAGTGGCGGGGAGGTCAGCAGAGTTCGTCGGAGGTGAGACGATAAAACAAGAAAGAAAAATTGTCGGTGGACCGACTGAAATATGCAATGCCGGAGGCATGAGAGCCATCCGGTTGTGGAAATTTGACCGAAAAAGAATAAAACAAGGAATGCGACCATGGCAAGCAAATTGATAATGATTGTTGAAGACAGCCCGACCGACAGAAAGATAGCTGAGGATGTCTGTTCAGGAAACGGGTTTAGGGTTATTACCGTCACAGAAGGCGACAAGGTTCTCGCTACGGCGATAGAGAAAATGCCGGATTTGATTCTGCTTGATGTTATTCTCCCCAATAAAAATGGGTTTCAGGTGTGTCGACAGTTGAAAAGTAACAATGCGACCAAGGATATCAAGGTCGTCATCGTCAGCAGCAAAGATCAGGCAAGCGATAAGTTTTGGGGCATGAAACAAGGCGCTGATGACTACATCACCAAGCCCTATTCGGAAGATGACCTTATTGATGCCATCCTGAAAAACATTTGATAAACATTCAGTTAAGGCTCAGATGTTTCTCAATCGGCTTGCCGCCTGCGTTTTTATCGCTTTAGCAGTGAAACTGGCTATGGCCAAGCGATAAGCTGCCTATTTTTTCATTTATTGTTATGCCCGAAGAGATTCGTACGGTAAAGCCCGGACGAAAGACAAATACCGTTATAACCGAATCCGGGGAAGAGTTAGTTCCACCGGCTAGTTGGGAGCTCCTCCCCCCAGGAGATGGGGCTCTGACCAAACTGGTCAAGGCCAAGGGGCCAACCTGGCTGGTTCAGGTCAAGGTGGGCAGACGGGTTATGTCACGGGGGATCTGGGCGAGCAAAGACGATATTCTTGCTGCTGCCCGGGAACTCACAGCGAAACGTACGGCTCCAGGCTATGACCTGCAAAGGGGGCAGCAAAAGGCGGCGAGAGAGAAAAAGCATCAGCTCTATGTAAAGGCATTTTATCAGGAAGTTCTTCAGTTTCTGGACTTTCATCCGTGCTATAACATACTGGCTGTGAACCTGGCTGAAAGGGTGACTGCTTTGGCTACTCCTGTCGGCAGCGGGACCGTGGCCAGAACGGAAAGGATTCCTTTGTGTGAGCGAGCAAGGGCTGCGGTTATCGCCTGGTTGCGTCATCAGGTAACGAGCTATGACAAAATGGCCATTGCCCGGGTGAAGGGCAGGCGCAGGGAAGTTCGCCGGGAACTGGCGGCCCAGTCCATGAAGATCCTCATTCCTTATCGCTTGGGAAAGGATCTCTCCGCGGATTGTCCACTGTACCGAGTGCTCACCACCAACGATAAGGTCGTGGAAGGAGTTCCGCCGGTGGTCGTGGTAGGTGATAGTATCCCCTGAAGTTTATTTCCTGGCAGAGCGACCTTGCCGAGCTGCTGTTTCAGCGTTTCCTGCCACGTTTTTTGAGCAAGAAAAATGTCAAAACAGCAAAGAGAATCAGGCCGGTTCCTACGCCCCAGATGAACATACCCCAGCCGCTCGCAGCTTTCTGGACCGGGGGCTCTTCTTTCTGAGCTTGTTCTGGATGGGCTTTATCAGGGGGTGGAGCATCGTCTATTTTTTTCGGAGCCACCCCCGGCTTGGTCTCTGCTGCTGATTGAGTTCCAGGTTTCGGTGGCAGGAGGGAAAATCCCTTAGCCAGTAATTCCGATGTTTTGGCATCACGGACCTTGCGATTCTTGCTGCCCATGACGATGGCGATGATCCGCACGCCCCCCCTTTTTGCAGTAGCGGCGATGGAAAATCCGGCCGCCTCATAATAGCCGGTTTTAAAACCATCGCAGCCATCCACCGCCCCGAGGAGATGATTATGATTGCGCATCATAAATTTGTTGTCGCGGAAACTGCGTTCCTTGGTACCGGTGTATTTTAAGGCATCGGGCCTTTTGGCCAGCTCACGACATAAAATGGCAAGGTCGCCGGCTGTGGTCTCATCCGGCTTCTGTCCCTCGGACGGAGGCAGTCCGTGCACCGAGTGGAAACGGGTAGCCTTCATTCCGAGTTCTGCGGCCTGCTTATTCATCAGGGCAATGAAGCCTTCCTTCGATCCGGCTATATGTCCGGCCAGCGCCACAGCCGCATCATTGGCCGATTGTACGGCCAGGGCATAGATCAGGTCTTCTACTGAAAACTGTTCTTTTGGATCGAGATACACCTGAGATCCGCCAATCTTGGCAGCCTCCTTGGTGATCTGGACCATGTCGGTCAATTTTATTTTACCTTGTTCTATATGTTTGAGGATAACCAGCAGATTCATCAGCTTTAACACTGAGGCGGGGTATACCATCGCGTCAGGCTGGTCGGAAAACAGTACCTTGCCGGTATCGGCGTCGATGACCAGTGCGGACACATAAGGATCCTTGGCTATGGATGTGACCTTGGCACGAGCGGCCCATGCCGTCTGGGTGAACAGGACGGCGGCAAGAACAACCAGGGCAATGTGTTTCATATTTCTCCTGTTGCAGATGATGGGCTTAAAAATTGTTACGCGAGCATCCGCTCGGCTAATTCCAGAGGCGTGAAGGAGTACACCTGGGTGCCGTTGCATTCGACTGCAAAAGAGGCACAAGCACTGCCTCTGAGGGCACTGGTGTGCATGTCGTACCCGTTTACCAATCCACTCAACAGTCCGCCGCGGAATGCATCACCGGCGCCGGTGGGGTCAACGACCTTTCTTGCCTTGAAAGCTGGAATGGAGACTGGACCATTAAGGCCATGGATTCTTGAGCCTGCCCCGCCCAGAGTGACGATGGTGGTTTTTGCCATGGACAGGAGTTCGCCATTGGCAAGGCCTGTTTTATCCAGGATAAGGTTAAACTCATAATCGTTGACGATGAGTATGCTACACCCGTTGATGACTTCGATTAAATCTTTCGCCTAAAGCATGGGAAGCGCCTGGCCTGGGTCGAAGACATACTCGATACCGGCCTTTTTGCAGAGTTGGGGGTAGTTGACCATATCGTCAAGGTTGCCTGGCGACACGAGAAGGAGGGTCTTTTCCGGATCGAGGGCTTCAATATCAAGACCTGAGGAAAACTTCATTGCCCCTGGGTTGAAACCGGTTATCTGATTGTTGGCCATATCGGTGGTGATGTACGCTCCGGCAGTAAGTTCTTCCGGAATTATTGTGATGCCATCATTGGATATGCCATTTTTATCGAACCATTCGAAGTATTTATGGTGGTCGTTGCCGATCGTGGCGGAAATAATTGGGTTTTCACCCATGAGTTTCAGGGCGTAGGCGATATTTCCGGCGGTACCGCCGTAATTTTCTGTGACACCGTTCACCTGAAAGCAGACGTTGAGAGTATGGATTTTATCTGGCAGGATGTGATCGGAAAAACGGTCGGAAAAATTCATAATGCGATCATAGGCCAGGGAGCCGGAGACAATTATCTGTTTCATCGTATAACCTGTTCGTGTGAGGATTTATGGGTAAGTGGAGGAAAGCCCCCAAAATTTTTGCCGGGGCGGTGGAAGTGAGGAGTGTATCTTGGCCTTTCATTACTGAAGAATTTTTGTTATGATGAAAAACATTTTCGTACGACAGAACGAAAATGCATCTTGATGGAGCTGACCATAACGCATTTGCTGAGAAAAATCTTGCGGCGATTGGGGGAAAAAGGAAAAAAATGAAAAGGGCATCAGCCCCTGCAATTTTTACCAAGAAGGTGTATACAAGGTGAACCTCCCCCCCCCGACGTACGATTCTCCTTGAGTTTTATAACGGAGTTTGTTACCCAAAGGAGAGATAGTCAAAGCAACCTTGAAGAAGGTCGGAGTAAATCATAAAAAAGCAGTGTTTCAGGTATGTTAATCAAGTTACTGGGGTGCAGGCGATTGCCGGAGCGAGGGTGGTGCAAGAAGGTCCCTGTCCAATCCGATGTATCCTGTTGCATGAGCGAAAAGGAGTAAGGGGCTTACGGTCCTGAGAGGTGGGGCCGGAGTCTTTTTAATAATAATCAAAAAGGAGATGAGGATGAAAAGACTGTCGTTGTTTTTTGTTGTTGCACTCGCTGTTCTGACCTTTTCCGTTGGTGCGGCTCTAGCTGCTGATACAATTTCCGAGATCCAGAAACGTGGTAAACTGCGAATCGGAATGGAACCAGGCTATATGCCATTTGAGCTGACCAATCAGAAAGGCGAGATTATTGGATTCGACGTTGATATGGCCAAGAGAATGGCTGCCGCGATGAAGGTTGAACTGGAACTGGTCTCTACCGCCTGGGACGGAATTATTCCGGCCCTTCTCACCGACAAATTTGATGTCATCATGTCCGGCATGACCCTCACTCAAGAAAGAAACATGAGCGTCAATTTTGCGGATCCCTATATCCTTATCGGTCAGTCAGTTCTCCTCAAGAAGGACCTCGCCGCGACTGTCAAATCCTACAAAGACTTGAACAACGCCAAATATACAGTTGCGTCCAAACTTGGCACCACCGGCGAACAGGCTACCAAAAGGATGATTCCGAACGCCAAGTATATCTCCTATGAGACCGAGCAGGAAGGCGTAATCGAGCTCGTGAACGGCAAAATCGACGCGTTCATCTATGACCTTCCCTTTAATGCCATCGCCGTCAATCAAAAGGGCCAGGGCAAAATTGTCCATCTGAGCGAACCTTTCACCAAAGAGCCGCTGGCCTGGGCCATCCGCAAGGGCGATCCCGATTTTCTCAACTGGTTGAATAATTTTATGCAGCAGATCAAATATGACGGCGTTTATGATAAAATTTATCAAAAATGGTTTCAGGATGACACTTGGTTGAAGGAAATTCAGTAAACCGTCATCCAAAATTCTGGTCGGCGGAATGGTCGGTATGACATTAGGAGCCGTAACGAAAGAGGCAAAAATGGCCTAGTACTTTCCTGACGGCTCCTCTGCCGAGTTGTATGCAAAAACTGTACACTTGAGTTTTTTGGTACCCTGAAATTCGTTTCTTGTTGTATTCAACGAATTTCCTCAAGATACTTATCCCGTTTACCGGGATTAGATCCTCAACCAAAAGGATACTCTATTGAACGCCACAGATAAAACGTGGCCCTGGAAGCTGTTGCTGGCGGTCATCCTCATCGGGGTGGCTGCCGGTACCTGGGGTGCGGTACAGAAAATTGAATACCAATGGCGCTGGAACCGCGTGCCCCAGTATTTCGCCTATCTCTCAGAAGATGCCCAAAAAGTTCCATTTGACGGCCAGGTGACCACCATTGTCCCGCAAGGTGAGGATGTTGCTGTCACCTTTGTCGCAGGAAAGGCTGAAAAAGTGGTTCTGACTGTGGCCGCCGACAGCCTGAAGGTCGAGGAAGGAGAGGAATTGTTTGCCGGTGATACGGTTGGATTCACAAAAAGTTGGCACCTGGGTCCCTTGATGCTCGGTTTGTGGACCACCCTCTGGCTTTCGGGGGTCTCCAGCTTTTTCGGTCTTTTCCTCGGCCTGATAACCGGTCTTGCCAGGGTTTCCAAGAATTTCACTATCCGCTGGATAGCGCTCCTCTATGTTGAATGTATTCGCGGCACGCCACTCCTGGTACAAATCTTTATAGCGTATTTTTTCCTTGGCACCGTATTTAATCTCAGTCGCAATGTCTGCGGTGTCGGTGCCCTGGCTTTATTTGCCGGTGCCTACGTGGCGGAAATCGTCCGGGCAGGCATACAGTCGATCTCCAAAGGGCAGACTGAGGCTGCCCGGTCTCTTGGGATGACAGCCTTCCAGACCATGCGCGATGTTGTCATGCCCCAGGCCTTTAAGCGTATTCTCCCGCCGTTGTCCGGTCAATTTATCAGCCTGATCAAGGATTCGTCCCTGGTTTCGGTTATTGCCATTACCGACCTGACCAAATCGGGGAGGGAAATAATAACTTCCACCTTTGCAACCTTTGAGGTCTGGCTGATTGTTGCGGCGATGTATCTCCTGGTGACCTCGCTCCTGTCACAACTTGTTTTCTATATGGAAAGGAGGCTTGCCGTCAGTGATTAAAGCACAAAATGTGGTGAAAATATTTCACGGATATTCAGGTGTGGTTCGGGCGGTGGACGGCGTATCGACCGAGGTGGCGAAGGGTGAGGTGGTGGTCATTATCGGACCATCCGGCTCAGGCAAATCGACTTTTTTACGGTGCATAAATGGGCTGGAGGCCTTTAACGAGGGCCATATCATCATCGACGGCGTCGATCTCGCCAATAAAAAAACCAATATCAACAAGGTCCGCGCCGAGGTCGGCATGGTGTTTCAGCAGTTCAACCTGTTTCCCCATAAAACGGTTCTGGAAAATCTCACCCTGGCCCAGCGCCGGGTACGAAAACGCAGTACAAAAGAGGCCGAAGAAAAGGCCCGTATGTTGTTGCGCAAGGTTGGTATTCACGAAAAGGCCGACGATTTTCCCTCCCGGCTCTCCGGCGGGCAGCAGCAGCGGGTGGCCATTGCCAGGGCCTTGGCCATGGATCCTAAGGTCATGCTCTTTGACGAACCGACGTCGGCCCTTGATCCGGAAATGGTAGGTGAAGTGCTCGATGTTATGAAGCAGCTGGCGAAGGAGGGTATGACCATGATTGTGGTGACCCATGAAATGGGCTTTGCCCGGGAGGTGGCTGATCGGGTTATCATCATGGATGAGGGCAAGGTGGTCGAGGTGGGTACTCCGGAGCACTTTTTTACCAATCCCCAGGAAGAGAGGACAAAACTATTTCTGAAACAGGTTCTGTAGGCGGTATTGTCAGTCGTTTTCAAGTTTTATAAGATTTTTTTTATACAGGGTAGGAGAAAGCTATGCGAGTCATGAAGGCGCTCTTGGTATTGATGCTGGCAGTGTGGGCCAGCACCGCCGGTGCTGCAGAAAAGGAAATGAAGGTTGGGTTTATATATGTATCTCCGGTAGGCGATGCCGGCTATTCCTATAGCCACGACGTCGGCCGACAGGCGGTCGAGAAAATGGAAGGTGTCGCCACCTCCTATGTTGAAGCCGTCCCGGAAGGACCGGATTCAGAGCGGGTTATGCAGAATATGGCGAGAAAGGATTTCGACATCATTTTTGCCACCAGCTTCGGCTACATGGACTCGATGGTAAAAGTTGCCAAGCAGTTCCCGAAAATCGCCTTCCTCCATTGTTCCGGCTTTAAGATGGCTGAGAACATGGGCAATTACTTCGGCCGGATGTACCAGCCACGCTATCTTTCGGGGATGGTCGCCGGGGCAATGACCAAGTCGGGTACCATTGGATATGTTGCCGCTTTTCCTATTCCAGAGGTAATCCGCGGTATCAATGCCTTTACTCTTGGCGTACGCTCGGTCAACCCGAAAGCCACCGTGCGGGTGGTGTGGACCAAGACCTGGTATGATCCGGCAACCGAGAAAGAGGCTGGTAAATCCCTTCTTGATGTCGGCGCCGACGTCATCGCTCAGCATCAGGATTCTCCCGGACCGCAGGAGGCTGCCCAGGAGAAGGGTGTTTACTCCATCGGTTACAACTCCGACATGGCAGCCTTTGCGCCCAAGGCACACCTGACTGCACCGGTCTGGAACTGGGGTGTCTACTATGTCAAGGTCGTCGAGGCAGTGAAAAAAGGGACCTGGAAGCCGGAAGCGGCATGGCCGGGCATGGCAGAAGGCGTTGTAGATCTGGCGCCCTTTGGACCGATGGTTCCAAAGGAACTTCAGGATAAGGTTAATGCTGAGAAGGCGAAAATAATCGCTGGCCAGCAGAAGATTTTTGTCGGGCCGATTAAGGATCAAAGTGGAGCGGTCAAGGTTGCCGACGGAGTGGTCATGACTGACCCCGAGCTGCTCGGCATAACCTGGTTTGTCGAGGGTGTTGTCGGCACCACTAAATGATCAATTGCCCACCTGGGCCTAATGGCATGGCATCTTGATGTTCCCGATGCGTATAGCTAAAAGACAGGAGCCCCTCGGTTTTGGGGGCTCCTGTTTTGTTTTGTTGACGGCACTTGGTCTTTCCCTTCTGCTCAGCGCCATTCTCCTGTCACTCGGAGGAACCTCGCCGGTCAGGGGAATCAGCGTCCTTTTACAGGGGGCCTTCGGTTCTCGCTGGGCCTTGGAAGACAGTGTGCTGAAGGCCATCCCGATTTTTCTTTGTTCGCTCGGCGTGGCAGTGGCCTTTCGTTTAAAAATCTGGAATATCGGCGCTGAAGGCCAATTTGCCCTTGGAGCGATCGGTGCCACCTGGATCGCCCTGTCTTTTCCAGGGTGGCCGAAATATCTGCTGTTGCCGGCAATGATCGGCATGGCGATGACCTGCGGCGGCCTGTGGGGTTTGATACCGGCGCTTCTTCGGCAGCACTTGAAAACCAATGAAATCATCGTCACCCTGATGATGAACTATATTGCCATCCTTTTCCTCGATTACCTGGTATACGGAGTTTGGAAAGATCCGACCAGTTTCGGCTTTCCGATGACCCCGATGTTTTCAGAGCAAGCAATTGTCGGCAAGATCGGTGGTACCTCCATTAACTGGGGTCTGGCGCATTGTGTTATCCTTGGTCTGCTGATTTGGCTCTTCTTTCGTTTCACCCGCATAGGTTTTGAAATCAAGGCCAGTGGCGATAATGTTCGGGCGGCTCTCTATGCCGGTCTTCCCTATGATCGTCTGGTGATCCTGGTTATGGTCATGAGCGGCGCCCTGGCCGGTTGGGCTGGTTTTCTTGAGGCGTCGGCGACGGTGAATCGTTTGCAACCGAGCATTATGGTCGGTTACGGCTACACCGCAATCGTGGTTGCCTGGCTTGCCCGCCTCCATCCCCTCAGTATTGGCATCGCTGCCATCCTTCTGGCAGGTTTACGGGTCGGCGTCGAGAGTCTGCAGCTCGATCTGCAGGTGCCTGCGGCCTTTGGCGGGATCATCGAGGGTTTGATTCTCCTGACTGTTCTTGCAGGTGGTCTGTTCACTCACTACCGAATTGCCTGGGGGGTGGGAAAATGACCAGCCAGATCATTATCGCTCTTTTGGCTGCAGCTGTTCAGTCGGGAACTCCCATTCTTTTTGCCACCCTGGGCGAGATCTTCACTGAAAAATCCGGCGTCCTCAATCTCGGTGTGGAAGGGGTGATGATTCTCGGAGCACTGGCCGGATTCGTTGTTGCACGACAGACCGGCAATCCTGTTTTAGGTTTTTTCGCGGCCGGCCTGATTGGCGGTCTCGCCGCGGCCATTCACGGCGTGGTTTGTCTGTGGTTTCAGGGCAATCAGGTTGTTTCCGGTTTGGCCCTGACCATTCTCGGGACCGGTCTGGCCAATTATCTGGGTACCGCATTTATCGGCATGGCGGCGCCAGGTTTTGCACCTGTTGCCGTCCCTCTGCTATCTGATATTCCGGGTATTGGACCTATATTCTTTCAACATGATGTTCTGGTATATGTGAGTTACCTCATTCCACCGGCAATGTGGTTGTTTTTCGCCCGGACCCGTTTTGGTCTTGGTCTCAGGGCGGCGGGGGAATATCCGGCTGCAGCCACTGCTGCAGGATTGAATGTCCTGGCCTACCGGTGGCTCGGGATAGTCGGCGGCGGTTTTTTCATGGGCCTTGGTGGGGCATATCTGTCCCTTGCCTATACCCATCTGTGGACCACCAACCTTACCGGAGGGCGTGGATGGATTGCCGTGGCCCTGGTAATTTTCGCTTTTTGGCGACCGGGCAGGGCAGTCTTCGGCGCTTACCTGTTCGGGGGGATTATGGCGCTGCAGTTGCGCATGCAGGCCTCGGGCACCCAGCTGTCTTCGTCGATTCTGCTGATGCTGCCTTACGCCTTGACCGTCATTGTCCTGGTCCTTTCGTCATGGCGGAAAAGAACGAGCGATGCACCGGCGTCCCTTGGGATAAATATCGCACCGGCCGAATAAGAGTATAAGCTGCAGGGCACAATGTCGCGAATCCGACCAATAAATACTATTTTGAAGGAAACCCTATGTCTGCAAATGCCACCTACCGAAAAACCTACCCTATCTCCTGGGATCAGTTGCACCGTGACTCCAAGGCCCTCGCCTGGCGTCTTCTCAGTATGGACTTTTTTAAAGGAATCATTGCCATCACCCGCGGTGGCCTGGTGCCGGCGGCCATCATCGCGAGAGAGCTGGATATCCATCTGGTCGATACCATCTGCATCTCAAGCTACGACTGGAAGGATAAAAAGGGCGAAGCCGATATACTGAAAAAAGTGGACGGCAACGGCGAAGGCTGGCTGCTCATAGACGACCTCGTTGATACCGGCCGCACCGCCAAGATTGTCAGGGAGATCGTTCCCAAGGCACATTTTGCCACGGTCTATGCCAAACCAGCGGGGCGGCCCCTGGTTGACACCTTTATCACCGAGGTGAGTCAGGACACCTGGATTCTTTTTCCCTGGGATACTGAGTCGCAATTTGTCACGCCGCTGGCCGGCAAGGAGCGGCCCTGAACATGAAGGGAGCACTCCCGCTCATTCGTCTGGAAGGCATCTCCAAGAGTTTTGGCAAGGTGCAAGCCAACCGCAATGTCTCCCTGACTCTGGAAGAAGGCAAGATCCTCGCTCTACTCGGTGAAAACGGCGCTGGAAAATCGACCCTTATGGCGATACTCGCCGGTCAGCTTCAGCCGGACAGCGGGGCTATTTTTCTGCGCGAAGAAAAGGTTCAGTTCACCTCAACGGAAAAGGCGATAACGGCTGGAATCGGCATGGTTTATCAGCATTTCAAGCTGGTCGATGCCATGACTGTTGCTGAAAACATCTTCCTCGGCCAAGGCCGCGGGGTGTGGCTGAACTGGAAAAAAATGCACCGGGAGGTGACTGCTCTTGCTGAACAATATGGCATGAAGGTTAATCCGGCAGCGAGGATATGCGATCTATCGATGGGTGAAAAACAGCAGGTGGAAATTCTCAAGCTCCTGCATCGCAAAAGCACTATTCTCATCTTCGATGAACCCACTGCAGTATTGACTCCCGCCGAGGCGGACAATCTCTTTGCCACCATGAAGCTGATGGTAGGCAAGGGTAAGGGGATCGTCTTTATCAGCCACAAACTCGAAGAAGTCATGGCCATAGCCGATACCATTGCGATCCTCAGAAGGGGCGAGATTGTCGCCGGGATGGCTGCGGCGGATGTCTCTTCTATAGCCGAACTTGCTGAATGTATGGTTGGGCGAGAGGTTCTCCTGCAGGTCGACCGCGTGCCTCTCGAACCGCGGCAGATTGTGCTCAAGATCAATGATCTTTCCGATTATGGCCTGAGGGGCGTGAACTTTGAGCTGCGCCAGGGTGAGATCCTCGGCCTGGTTGGGGTTGCCGGCAATGGCCAGAAACAGCTGGTTGAGATCGTGAGCGGGCTGCGCCGGCCAACCGATAATAGTCTACGCATTCTTGGACTGGAATGGGCAAGGTTTTTTCGTACGGCCGGATGGGACAGGGCCCTGGCCTATATCCCGGAAGACCGGCAAGGGCTGGCAACCTGTCAAGGGCTGACACTCGTCGATAATTTTCTTCTTACCACCCGTGGCGGCTTCGTCCGTGGCCCCTGGCTTATGCGACGACAGGCAGGAATCAAGGCTGCGCGGTTGATGAAGGACTTTGACATTCGACCGCTGGATCCGGATGCTTTTGCCTGGCAGTTGTCCGGAGGCAATCTGCAGAAAATGGTGTTGGCTCGGGAGTTTTATCGTAAGCCGCGGCTGATCGTCGCCGAGCAGCCTACCCAGGGGCTGGATATCGCCGCCACCGAGGATGTCTGGAAGCTGCTGCTTGAGGCGCGGGAAGAGGCCGGTATTCTCCTGGTTACCGGCGATCTTGCCGAAGCCCTTGCCCTGGCAGATCGTATCGGCGTAATGTACAACGGTGCAATAGTCGATCTGTTTTCTGTTGATGACGAGGACAAGGTCGCCCTTATTCCACGGATGATGGCCGGGCTGGCCTGCGCTTTACCCTCTCCGACTGAATCGACACCCCGTCTGTGGTCAGCCCCCCGGTAAGAAGGACACTTATCCCGTTTGGCGTAGTTAATGGATTTCTCCTGGTGGAGACGGCTGCCAGTCGAGGATCTTGCCGTGGCCCATTGAAACTCCAATAATATATTCGGCGAAAGCGTAGTCGAGATCGCCGTTCGACGGGCCGTTATAGGTGGCAAGAAACATCTCAGCCATAGTCATGATGATATCCCGGCAGGGGCCGGTGACAATCATATTGTCGATGAGATGTTCGCCTAGGGTATGAACGGTGAATCTTACCATCTGTCTCCAACGTAAGGGGAGGTATCCGCCTTGTATAATGAAAAACTCCATATCGGGCTTAGGCTATCAGGTTTATGCCTGTGGCATCCGATTTTTCTGCCAATTCTTTCAGGTGAGCCCGTTGGACCAATGCTACGATCGATTCGATAACAGCCGACTGGATCTTGGTTTGAAAATCGAATTCAATGCCGCAGAGGTATTCTATTCCTGACCTTTTGCGTATTCTGGCGAAATACCTAACGGTGCCCTTTATCCTTATCAACAGCTCATCTTCCACGAACAGTTTGAGCGAATACACGGTATTTACCTTGAATAGCTTCTGCTCCTTTTTTTTGACGGAAAAGGAGAGTCCACGGATACTGATATTTACCGGCCGGGTATCCATTTCCGACCCTTCGTCGTCAATTTCTATTGATGATACGAAGTCTAAGCTCTCCGGCACCTTGGCTCGGAACTCCCTGGCATTGTAGACTATTCTGGCCAGTTCGGGGAAGGCAAGGCACAGGACGGGAATATCGTGAACCTTTGCCAGATCCTCGAAGGTCGTAGCCATTTCGACTGCAAAGGTGCTGGTGAACATTCTTAAGACAATACGACTGGAATAGCGAAGATGCAAGTTGCCGAGGCCCGGCTCAAGCGGCAGGGTCACAATATTGCTCATGGCAGCTAGATATTCGCCCTCTTCGGATTCATATTGGGTTGAATTGGTATCAACATCCACGTCAGTTTCTAAAGGGACAGGTATGCCATCCTTGAGCCTGGAGAAGTAGACCATCGGCATGCCGTCCAGTTGTACTTCGAGCACCTTTTCATCGAGTAAAGCGGTTTGCAGATACGGCAGGATTGATTCTTTGCCGGTGAGAAGAACCCCGTTTGCCAGATCTTCCTCAATGGTTTTTGAAGAAAAGAGTTCCCCTGGGAAGAAAAGCTGTAATTTCCGTTTGATGTTGTCAATCATGTGGTTGGATTTGCGCGATCTGCTGAGGTTTCAGACAAAGACCATAACTCTCTTGGAAACCTAGCCCAAGCCCAATAAAAAAGGAAGAATTCTTTTTTCTAAGCCTGCTGGTGCAGTAAATGAGTTATGGACTATTGAACAGAGGAAAACCGCTTCCATCCGTGAACAGTTCTTCTTTGAACCGCTTTTGTGTATAATGGAATGAAATTTCCATAATTGCTGTCAACTTAAGGTAAAAGAGAAATACCTATGAAACAACTCACAACTCCCCGCATGGACCAGTGTATCGGTTGTCAATCATGCGCTCTGGCCTGCGCCAGACTGGTCCATAAAAGGATCTCATGGCAAACCTCGGGGATTCGCATTCACTCCTCGGGTGGCCTTTCCACCGGTTTTATCGCCAACAGGTGTCTGGCCTGCGATCCCGCACCCTGTACTGCGGTCTGTCCCACCGGAGCCTTTACCAATCGACGAGGTGGCGGGGTCATCGTTAAAGCAAATGTCTGTATTCAGTGCGGCAACTGTATCGCGGCCTGTCCGGTGGATGCCATTTGCCGGGATCGGGTAGGAAATGTTTACGTATGTATTCATTGTGGCCAATGTGTCGAATTTTGCCCGCAGAATTGCCTTGAAATGGTTGAAGTGAATGGAGTCGCCGAGGTGTTGCCATGATACGACAGGAGTTTCGAGTGCTGCTCTTTGATGTTACAGTCGGCCGGGGCAAAATTGTTCTTCTCGGTGGCCGCAATGAGGTAGCAGGCGGCAGCGGGCTTGCTGCCATGCTCTATGCAAAATATGGTCAGCCCACCTTGCCCGCAAGCGATGCGGTTCAGCCGCTGATCTTTGCCATTGGCCCCTTGACCGGATACTTTCCGCTCATGAGCAAGATGGTTTGTTCCTTCAAGTCGAACTACCATAACGAATACACCGAAAGCCACGCCGGAGGACGAGCGGCACTGGCCCTGCGGTTCGCCGATCTTGATGCCCTGGTTATCACCGGACGAGCGAAACAGCTATCCTGTCTTTGCATAGGGGCCAACCATCTGGAAATGAAGGAGGCAACTTTTCTTCGCGGGATGGACGCCGAAAGCGCAGGGAAACTCATCCGGAGAATGTTCAAAGAAGGCAGCGGCCATCGCTCGATCATGCGGATCGGCCCTGCGGGCGAGGGTGGGCTGGCTATGGCCGCTATCAATGTTGATACCTATCGCCATTTCGGCAGGATGGGTGGCGGTGCGGCAATGGGGATGAAAAATATCAAGGGCATCGTCATCCATGGCGATTGCGATTTTAAAGTTCCGGAAGACAAGGCCTACAGATCCCTATATCAGGAGATCTATAGCAAGGTTACTTCGACTGAGATGATGCGCAAGTATCACAATTTGGGTACAGCTGCAAATCTTGAGAGCCTCAATGAGATCTCTTCCCTTCCCTGGAAAAACCTGCAGCAGACTTCTGACCCGGCTATCGCATCAATTACCGGGGGCATTTTTGCCGATGACACTCTCCTTCGCAACGGGGCCTGTTCCGGCTGTCCGGTCGGCTGCATCCATATCGGTTTTATCCGGGAAAAAATTGGCCTGGATAATCGTTATCACTACCATCAAGTAGCCTATGACTATGAACCGATTTTTGCGGCCGGAACCATGCTAGGCATAACCAATACCTTCGATGTTCTGCGGATTCTTGAGGTCATGGAAAAGGCAGGGCTCGATGCAATGTCGGCTGGCGTAGCTCTCGCCTGGGCGACGGAGGCGACGGAAAGGGGGCTCATTACCGTAAAAGAGACCCTTGTGCCTCTCTGTTTCGGCGAGGCTAAGGGCTATCAACAGGCGGCCGATTACCTCGGTTGCGGCAGCACCGATTTTTATCGGCTTTTAGGGCAAGGCACCCTGCGGGCGGCGGACGTTTACGGGGGCTCTGAATTTGCCTGTGTTCTTGGTCAGGAGATGGCCGGCTATGCCACCGGCGAATTATTTTTTGCTGCCCAGACCCTTGGTTTCAGGCACTCGCATCTTGATACCGGGGCGTACAGCTATGACCAGAAAAACAGTGATCAGGATATTAATAAAGCAGTCGATTTTCTCATAGATGATGAACCGGGCCGGGCCTTTCTGACCTCCATGGTCGGCTGTCTTTTTGCCAGATCTGTGTATACTGAGAAACAGTTGGCAGAGTGTTTGGCGATCGTCGGCTTTGCCGACCTTGCCGGGTCAATCCCGGCCGCATCGGAAAATATTCGTCGATTACGCTGGAAGGTGCGGACCGAAACCGGATTTAACCCAGAAAATTTTTCTATTCCGAAGCGTTTCTATCAGGTCAAAACCTGGAAAGGAACGATTGACGGCACTTACCTTGACAAATTGAAGGACGAATACGGCCGCCGGATTATGGCTCTTGTAAAAGAAGTGGATACGCCGAAGTAAGGCAGAGGGAAGAACAAATGCAGTGAGTGCTGAGAAAGCAGCACTCACTGCATGCTGAAAAGTCAGAGAGGGATTACAGTAGATCGGCAATCGCCTCTTTTTCGGAAAGGAGTTCCTGCTCGGTTGCAGTCATCATCTGGCGGGCAAAGTCGCTTACCGGCAAACCAGTGACCTCTTTCCACTCACCGTTTTCACAGGTAATGGGCAGGGCGTACATCAGGTCTTGGTTGATCCCGTAGCTGTTACCGGCACTGCATACTCCCATGCTGACCCAGCGGCCATTCGAGCCAAGGGCCCAGTCACGTATATGGTCGATTGCTGAAGAAGCGGCGGAGGCGGCGCTGGAGGCACCACGGGCCTTGATGATCGCTGCGCCGCGCTGCTGCACGGTGGGGATGAAATATTGCACATACCACTCGTTGTCGACCTTGTCTTTTACCGGAACGCCGTCGACGGTGGCATAACTGATGTCGGGGAACTGGGTGGCGGAATGGTTGCCCCACACGACAATTTTTTCGACTTTGGAAGAATGACTGCCAGTTTTTCCGGCGATTTGCGACATAGCCCGATTATGGTCGAGACGCATCATCGAGGTGAAATTGCGGGGACTGAGGTCCGGGGCATTTTTCATGGCGATGAGGGCATTGGTATTGGCTGGGTTGCCGACTACCAGGACTTTTACATTGCGGCTGGCATGATCGTTCAGCGCTTTGCCCTGCACAGTAAAGATGGCGCCGTTGGCTTTGAGAAGATCAGAACGTTCCATGCCGGGACCACGGGGTCTGGAGCCGACGAGAAGGGCAAAATCGACATCCTTGAAGGCGATGTTCGGGTCATCGGTGGCGACGATTCCGGCAACCAGCGGAAAGGCACAGTCGTTGAGTTCCATAACCACTCCTTCCAGGGCTTTCATCGCCGGAGGGATTTCCAGGAGCTGAAGAATGACCGGTTGGTCCATTCCCAACATATCGCCGGCTGCAACACGAAAAATAAGGGAATAACTGATCTGTCCGGCAGCGCCGGTAATGGCAACACGTACTGGGGTTTTCATCTGGTTCTCCTTGGGAAGGTTTTTTCGGATTGTATCATAAAAAACAAAGTTTACTGCGCGACATACTGCAGGCAAGATACCATAATGTTTGGCTGGAATCTAGGGCTAGGAGTATATATTGACACATTAATATATCAGTTTTTCAGGGAATCATCTGCAACGAAGCTATCCTTCAAGTTTTTTATTGTCCTCCTGCATGAGTTTGTAGTTGATGCTGTCGACCAGGGCCTGCCAGCTGGCTTCAATGATATTTACCGAGACTCCGACGGTGCCCCAGGTATTCTGCCTGTCCCGGCTTTCCACAAGAACCCGGACTCTTGCCTCGGTGCCGTGTTCGCCGGAGAGCACCCGGACCTTGTAGTCGGTCAGTTCCATTTCTTCAAGGCTTGGATAGAAACGGGTTAGAGCCTTGCGGATGGCGCAGTCAAGGGCGTTTACCGGACCGTCTCCCATGGCGGCGGTATGGACTTCGCTGCCGCCGACAAACATGCGGATTGTCGCTTCGGTGAGTGGAGGTTTGTCCATCAGATATTTATGGTTCATCACCAGGAAGCTCTCGAACCTGAAGTAGTTTCTCTGCAAACCCATGGCGCGGCGCATGAGCAGCTCAAAACTCGCTTCAGCGCCTTCGTATTGGTACCCCTGGTTTTCCAGATCTTTCAACTCGCTGATGATCGACGCCAGAACAGGGTCCTCCGCCGACAGCGGCAGACCCCATTGTTTTGCTTTGTGCAAAATATTGGCCTTTCCTGACTGGTCGGAGATGAGGATGCGGCGAATATTGCCGACCTTGTCCGGGGCGATATGTTCATAGGTGAGCGGGTTCTGTTTTACCGCGCTGACGTGGATGCCCCCTTTGTGGGCGAAAGCTGATGCCCCAACGTAGGGTTGATATCGGCTATGCGGCAGATTAGCCAGTTCATTGACGAGGCGCGAGGTGGTGTAAAGCTGGTCGATATTTTTGCGTACCTCGCATTCAACACCCATCTTGAACACCAGTGCCGGAATGATCGAGGTGAGGTTGGCATTGCCGCAGCGCTCGCCAAAGCCGTTCATCGTTCCCTGTACCTGCCGAACCTTTGACAGGGAGACGGCAATCAGGGAGTTGGCAACGGCAGTTTCCGAGTCGTTGTGAGCATGAATGCCGAGATGGACGGTTTTGTCTTTTTCCGCAAGATGAGTCATGACCCTGGCGATTATCGGGGGGATTTCGTGGGGCAAGGTGCCGCCATTGGTGTCGCAGAGGATGATTGTCTCGGCCCCGCCACTTACGGCACTTTCCAGAGTTCTGAGAGCATATTCCTCGTTATTTTTGAAACCGTCAAAAAAGTGTTCGGCATCATAGAAAAGAAAGTCGACATGCTGCCGCAGGAAAGCGAGAGTATCCTCAATAATCTGCAGGTTGTCTTCCAGTTCGATATGCAGGGCGTCACGCACATGAATATCCCAGCTTTTGCCGAAAATGGTCAGCGCCGGGGTCTTGGCGTGTAACAGCGCCATGAGATTGGGGTCTTTGGCCGGGCTGTTTTTGAAGTGACGGGTTGAGCCAAAGGCGGTGAGTTTGGCGTGTTTCAGCTTGAAGGACTGCATCCGTTCGAAATAGTCGACGGAAACCGGATTTGAACCAGGCCAACCCCCTTCTATAAAATCTATGCCCAGCTCATCAAGGGCCATGGTAATGCGAATTTTGTCTTCAACGGAGAGATTGAAATTCTCCGCCTGCGTTCCGTCGCGCAGGGTGGTGTCGTAAAGTTCAACGTAATGAGCCATGGTGGTCCTGCCTAAAGTAAGTCTGATTGATTGTCGGCCTCTGTTGTGTACCGATATAAATGAAAAAGTCATTGAGACTCAGAGCGACCTCACATGATAGATAAAAATTTTGTAAAAAGCAAAGGCTTAAAACAAACACGTATCATCAGGTGATGATCATCCTTGTATCCGTTTGGGAAAACAGCACATGGTGGCGCAATTCTGCTACACATACATTTCCTCAAGCGAAGGGATGGGAGGTTGTACTCTTGCTGATGATACTGTCTAACCCCCCAAAAAAAAGGTATAGCCATCCTGCGGGGAATCTGAAAAACTGATTTTTTTAAGGCGTGGGCAAGTAAGGATCCGAAGCATCGGTAGTGGGAGTCTGCTACACAGGCATGCGGTTTGCATAAATAGCTGCAAGAAAACATTTTTTGCTCCTTGTTGAAATGGAGCGCATCGGCAAAAACACGATAACGAATTGGGTGATATTATGACATTTTCCGGCAATGGATCTTCAGCTGGTGGGAAAAAAAACAAAATTATGAGTGTTGAGGAGGCAGTTGCCAGGATCAAAAGTGGCGACACAATTGCTACGGGTGGATTTGTTGGCATTGGCTTTGCCGAAGAAGTCACCATCGCTCTGGAAAAACGCTTTGTTGAGACTGGAATGCCGCGGGACCTTACGCTCCTGTATGCTGCCGGTCAGGGGGATGGGGGAGAAAGAGGGCTAAACCATTTGGGTCATGAAGGAATGGTAGCGAGAGTTATCGGCGGACATTGGGGCTTGGTCCCCAAGTTACAGAAGTTGGCGGTGGAGAATAAGATCGTCGCCTACAACATCCCGCAGGGGGTGATTTCCCATATGTTCAGGGATATCGGTGCCCATAAGCCCAGAACTATCACCCATGTCGGTTTGGGTACCTTTGTCGATCCGCGAAATGGCGGAGGGAAGATTAATGAAGCGACGGTGGAAGACATCGTCGAACTCATCGAGTTTGACGGAAAAGAGTACCTAGCTTACAAGACCATGCCGGTCAACGTGGCCATTATCAGAGGAACAACCGGCGATCAGGACGGCAATATTACCATGGAAAGAGAGGCTGTCACCCTGGAAATGCTGGCCATCGCCATAGCGGCCAGGAATTCCGGCGGCACAGTCATTGTTCAGGTTGAGCGGGCTGCCGAGCGCGGGTCTCTTAACTCCCGGCAAGTGAAAATTCCGGGCATCTTTGTTGACTGCGTTGTTGTCGCCAAGCCGGAGAACCACTGGCAGACCTTTGGCGACCAATATAATCCTGCATTTTCCGGGGAGGTGAAGGTTCCGGTACAATCTATCCCGCCGATGGCCATGGGGCCGCGCAAGATAATTGCCCGGCGGGCGGCAGCTGAGCTAAGACCGATGGATATTGTCAACCTCGGTATTGGCATGCCGGAAGGAGTAAGCAGCGTCGTCAACGAGGAAGAAATGCTCGACCGCCTGGTGTTGACTGCCGAGCCGGGAATAATCGGTGGAATACCGTCGGGAGGGCTTAATTTTGGTGCTGCCGCCAACGCTCAGGCGATCATTGACCAACCTTATCAGTTTGATTTCTATGATGGCGGTGGGCTTGATATCGCATTTCTCGGGATGGCTCAGGTTGATGCCAGAGGAAATGTCAACGTCAGTAAATTCGGCGCAAAACTGACCGGAGCGGGCGGCTTTATCAATATCAGTCAGAATGCCAAGACAGTGGCTTTTCTTGGCACCTTTACCGCCGGCGGGCTGAAAGCGACGATAGGCGAAGGACGTCTGACCATTGAGCAGGAGGGACGGTCGCGGAAGTTTGTCGCTGGAAAGGTAGAGCATGTCACCTTCAGCGGTGATTATTCGCAAAAAAGTGGGCAGAGAATTCTCTACATCACCGAACGTTGCGTCTTCATCCTCACCGTTAAGGGTATGGAGTTGGTTGAGATAGCGCCGGGTATTGATTTGGAGAAAGATATCTTGGCGCAGATGGATTTCATTCCTCTAATCGATGGTCCTCCGAGGCTAATGAACCGGAAAATCTTCGAACCGGGGCCAATGAATCTGCTGGCAGATATTAACCGCTAGAGACTGCCCGGTTATTTTGATGAATATTTGCTACATGCACCAAAATAGATGCATTGGTCGTTTGAAAGAAGAAGGCTATTCTTGAAAAGGACCGGGAGCGCACAGGGCGCCGGGGGTGTTGGCCTTTTGTCCACAATTACCGCAAATGAATTGCGGGATCTTTTGCAGATCAATAATTTCTTCGGCTTTTCCGGCCTTGGTCAGCTCGCAGATGTGCAGCTTGTGGTTGTCTGGGTTGGTGCAGAGATTATTGCTATTAACAAGTCTTCCACGCATTGTGTTTTTCCTTTGAAGAATTTGAGTTTTTCCTGTTGCCTGTCTGGGTATTGGTATTACCAATTTGCTGCCCATTGTCAAGAAAAGGAAAAAATGATTGATGGCAAAATCTATCTTTGCTAGATTGTGTGGATGCGGCCTGGAGTATGTATTGGTTTTCTTTTACGTACGCTTTTCCCTCGTCGTGCATGGCAAAGGTCATACCAATATGGACCGGTGTACTGTTGCATTGGTCGTCGGGATGAGAAAGGTTTTTTTTGTAAAGATCAGCAAGACTTGGTGGGGATTTTGGTGTCACTAATAATCAACAAAGGAAGAATCTAATAAAAACTGATGAACCTCAAACCAATAAAACCAAAACGCATTTCAGACCAGATATTTGAACAAATTCGGGAATTGATTTACAAGGGAGAGTTCAAGCCTGGGCAGCAGATTCTCCCGGAGCGGGAACTGGCAGTCTCCATGGCTGTGAGCAGGACCTCAGTTCGCAATGCTATCAATAAACTGGTGACTCTGGGGCTTCTTGAACATCGACAGGGGCAAGGCACCTTCGTCAGTTCCCCGGAAAACAGGCAAGGTAATCCGCTGGCGGCAGTAATGGCAACTGATGAGGCAACGCTTGACGATCTGCTAGAGGTGCGACTGGGGTTGGAATGCAACGCTGCCATGCTGGCGGCTCAGAGGGCGACGGATGCGGATATACGGGCGATTCGCAAAAGCCTGGAGGAGATGACTGAAGACCTGGCCGAGACCGATAAAATCGGTACCACTCCTGATACCGCCTTTCATATGGCTGTGACATTTTCGACAAAAAATCCGGTTCTTATCCACCTTATGCGGAATTTCTATGATTTCCTCTTCGTCGGAATCAAGAAAAATCTCACCCATATGTATATGGATCGAGCGGCGCTCGAGGATGTGTTGCACCATCATCAGGCAATTTTTGCCGCAATAGAACGGCGGAATCCCCAGGCAGCGTATGACGCTATGTATACCCACATCAGATATGTCCAGGAATATTTCCGCAACCGGTGAGGTGAGTCGAAAATGCTATGTGAGGAGTCGGTTGGTGCGGCTCCTTGCTACAATTTTTATTTTGCCATGCCGTAAAATTCCGGATAGATAGCCACAGATAACAGAACAATAACCTGGAGGACAATAAAGGGCATGACCCCCTTGTAGATGTCGGTGGTACGTACCTCCGGCGGGCAGACCCCTTTCAAATAAAAAAGAGAGAAGCCGAAAGGAGGCGTCAAAAAAGAAGTCTGCAGGTTCATGGCGATCATGATGGCAAAAAACAGCGGATCAAGCCCGAGAACATGGACGATGGGCAGCAGGACCGGGACGACGATGTAGCAGATCTCGAAAAAGTCGATAAAAAAGCCAAGAATAAAAATTGTCACCATCGACAGGAACAGGAAGGTCCACTTCTGGCCGGGCAGATTGACCAAGGCTTCTTCGACGAGGGAATCGGCGCCGCTGTAAAGAAAGACCATGGAAAAAGCGGTGGCGCCGATGAGGATAGCAAAGACCATGGCGGTAACCTTTACCGTTTCAAGTCCCGACTCTTCAACAACCTGCCAGCTCAGTTTCCGGTACATGGCAGCCAGGATCATGGCCCCGATGCAGCCCACTGCAGCCGATTCGGTGGGGGTGGCAATACCTGCGAAGATCGAGCCCAGAACCATGACGATAAGCGTCATCGGCGGCAGGATGGCGAGAAGGGCCCGGCCGATATTGCCAAGTGTGGAGCCTTCAAGGGCCGGCATGGCCGGCGCGGCATTCTTGTTGATTACTGCAAAAATGAGAATATAGACGACATAAAAGGCGACCAGCATCAGGCCTGGCCACAATGCGGCCTGGAAGAGGTCGCCAACAGGTAGCTGGAAGATGTCACCGAGGACGATCAGGACCACGGAGGGCGGGATAATCTGGCCTAGGGTTCCGGCGGCGCAGATGGTTCCCGTCGCCAGTTTCTTGGAATAGCCGTACTTCAGCATGACCGGCAGGGAGATGACTCCCATGGCCACCACCGAGGCACCGACCACCCCTGTAGAGGCGGCCAGCATAGCCCCTACCAGCACCGTACTGACGGCAATTCCACCCCTGACTCTTCCAAACAAAGTGCCCATCGCCTCCAACAGTTTCTCTGCGAGTTGCGATCTTTGCAGGACAATCCCCATAAAAATAAAGAGGGGAATGGCCATGAGGATGGTGTTGTTCATGATCGAGTAGACCCGGAAGGGCATCATCGAAAACATTTGCAGGAATTCTTTGGAAACGGCGGCCATACTGACATCAGGTGCAATCTCGACAATAGCCGCCAGGATACCGAAGAAGATGGAAACTGAGCCAAAGGTAAAAGCGACCGGATAGCCGATGGCAAGGAGCGCCAGGGCGGAAATGAACATTATGATACCGATCATTTGCTTTCCTCCATGGTGCTGTGCAGCTGCAGGCGGGGTTTACCAGACCTTGAACTTCTGATAATATTGATGTTCTGCACGACATACCCGAAGGCAGTAAAGATCAGGAAGAGAAACGACAAGGGAATCATGCCCTTGATCAGATAACGATAGGGCAGGCCGCCGGGGTTTTCGGAAATTTCCTGGATCTGGTAGGAGTCCATGACAAAGTGGAAGGAACCATAGAAAATCAAGAGGGCAAGGGGCAGCAGAAAGAAAATGGTACCGATAATATTGATGATTGCTTTTGTTCGTAAGGAAAAGCGATCATAAAGAAAATCGACCCGGACGTGGGCTTCATCAAGAAGGGAGACGGAAACCCCAAAGAGGATGACAATTGAGAAAAGATGCCATTCCAACTCCTGCATTGCCACCGCGCTGTTGTGGAAAAAATAGCGCATGATGACATCAAAAAATACATTGGCTGCCATCAGCAAAAAAACAATTGAAAGCAATTTTCCCCAGAATCTATTCAATCGATGATAAAAATTTTCAATCTTGATCAGCATCTCGACGTCCCCGCTTCAGTTCAGTAATACCACACTCCGAATTTTCCATACCCCAAACCTGATAAACGAAAATCCAAAACAATCCATTGAAAACACCAGGAAACAGACATCCGCTCCAACATGGCACGTCGGAGAATTGTTGTAAATAAAAAAAACCGTCCATCCGCCTTTTACGGCGAATGGACGGCGAGATCGGCAGTGAGTAAGCCGCATCAAAACCCGGAGGAATTATTCCTCAACCATCTGGGTTGTCTCAAGATAGTACTGGGTCGACATTCTGCTCCACTGGCGGGCCTTTTTAATATATGCCTGCTGCGAATCATACACTTCTTTGAATTCGGCGTTCTGAGCGGAATATGCTGCCATCACCTCATCGTTGGCCTTGTTCATAGCCTTGAGGACTTCTTTCGGGAAGATCATAACCTTGATATTGGGGAATTCTGTTTTCATCTGAGCCCAAGCCATAGCGCTGGCATCATAATTTTCGGCGAGCATGTCCGCACTTACAGCCTTCATTGCGGTATCCAGAATCACCTTGTACTCCAGCGACAATTTGGCATATTCGTCTTTATTGATTAGGAACTGCATGTCTGAGGCAGGCTCATGCCAGCCGGCGTAGTAAAATGGTGCTATCTTGTGGAAGCCCATTTTAATGTCCATACCGGGGCCTACCCACTCAAGGGCGTCAATGGTGCCGCGATCAAGGGAGGTATAGAGTTCGCCCGGGGCGATGTTGGTGACATTGACGCCAAGCTTGGCGAATACTTCACCGGCCAGGCCGGGAATTCGCATTTTCAGACCTTTCAGGTCGTCGACGGTCTTGATCTCTTTTCTGAACCATCCGCCCATCTGGACGCCGGTGTTGCCGCCGGGGTAGGAGAGGACGTTAAACTTGCTGTAGACCTTTTGCTGCAGTTTCATGCCATCGCCGTAGTACAGCCAGGCGTTCTGCTCATCGGAGGTCATTCCGAAGGGAACGGAGGTAAAGAAGACGGTGGTGATGTCTTTGCCTTTCCAGTAATAGGAAGCAGTGTGTCCCATTTCGTACTGGCCGCCTTTGACCATATCGAGAATTTCCAGGCCGGCTTTATGCTTTTCGGCGCCGTCCACTTTGATCTCGAAATTCCCGCCGGTCATTTCACTGACGAGTTTTGCCATTTTCGGAGCCGGTGATGCCAGTGGGGTAAGAGTGCTTGCCCAGGTCATAGCTAGTTTCCAGCGGACTTTTTCGGCGGCCAATGCCGGGGATGCTACAAGCATACAGGCCGCCAAAGTAAAGGCGATCTTCCCAAAACGTTTCATATTCTCCTCCAAAGAAAAGGTTTACATTACGGCCCGAACCTGGGCCTAGATTGCATACTGCCTGACTGTTGCATAAGGTAGTATGGATTTTATAATATCCTGCTGTATTTAATACGTAGGGCGCAATAAGGCAACAACCGATAACATTCTCTGAATCGGAAATGAAAAAATATTGATTGAGGGGGCCCAGTTGGGAAATACCCAGACCGTTTTTTATTCTTTCTTGTAGAGTTGCCGACAGTGCACCGGCCTTGTTTTTTAAAAACAGCCTGGTCCGGGATGCGACACATCCCGGACCGTATTCCGGCCGTTTACCTTAAAGAATCTTCTTGCCGAAAAGGGAGGCGACAAGATTGACGGCCATTTGGGCGGTGCGGTTCTGGATGTCGAGGATGGGATTGATTTCCATGATATCGACTGAATGAATTTTGTCGGTCTCGGCGAGAATTTCCATGATCAGCTGACCCTCCCGGTAGGTCAGGCCGCCTTGCGATGGGGTGCCGACGCCAGGGGCGTCGAGCGGGTCCATGACATCGAGATCAAGACTGACATGGATCTTGTCGAGGTGCTTAAAGCCTTTAAGGATGCGGGTGAGGAGGGCGCGAATGCCCACCTCGTCGACATCGCGCATGGTGAAGGCGGTGCATCCGGATGCGCGGATCAGTTCTTTTTCCTTTGCATCGAGATCACGTACGCCAAGGAGCACGACATTCTCGGATTTCACCTTTGGCCCCGGTCTGCCGACATCGACCAGCTCTTTTGGGCCAAGGCCCAGCAGTACCGCCAGGGCCATACCGTGGACGTTCTGGGTGTAGGAAGTTTCATGGGTGTTGAAATCGCCGTGTGCATCTATCCAGATAAGACCGATCTCCGTCCCGTCGGTGACGCCGCCCACGGTGCCGATGGAGGCCGAATGATCGCCGCCGAGAAAAATCGGGATTTCTCCCGCGGCAAAGGCTTTTCTGCCGAGTTCATAGGCACTTTCGCAGGCCTTGCAGATATGCGGCAGCCGTTCCTGCAGACTGGTGTTGGCGAGGACGTAATGGCCGGGTATAGAGATATCGCCGCTGTCGATGGTAGTGTGGCCGAGATCCCGCAGGCTGCCGGCCAGGTTGGCGTAGCGCACTGCGCTCGGCCCCATGTCCACCCCGCGGTGATTTTGTCCGAGGTCCATGGGCACTCCGATGATACGGATGGTCTTTTTCATGGTTGCTCTTTTTTCAGGTGGTTCCACAGGTTGACAATGAAGTCCTGGACATTGGTCAGGATGGCCTGGGCCTGGGCCGAACCGCGGTTGGCCAGCTTGTCGGCGCTGAATTCCGACATATCCACCACATAAAAATAGACCGGACGAACAGAGCCGTCTTCCAGTACCTTGTAGCCGGGGGTCATATTGCCAAAGGCAATGGAGTGCAGTTGCGTCGCCATGGTGATGACGGTTGTCGCCCTCCGGGCATGGACGCGCATGAGATCCTGCGAGTTATAGACATTGCCGACGGTCTCAGGCAGTGGGCCATCGTCGCGAATGGAACCGGCCAGGACATAGGGAATGTTGTTTTTCTCACAGGCATACATGATGCCGTTGTCGATACCGAGTGTCTCGATCGCCCTTGCTATGGAACCTGCGCTGCGTACTGAGTTGAGGATGTCGAGATGGTTGTAATGGCCCATCGGCTGGAGGGTCTGGGTGTAGATGTTCTGACCCAGTCCGGTATTGTAGATTGCTGCTTCGATATCGTGGGTGGCCAGGGCGTTGCCGGCCATCAGGGCTTGGCAGAAGCCGTTTTCGATCAGGCCCTGCATGGCCGCTCGGGAGTCCTTGTCGAAGGCCACAGCGGGGCCGAGGACCCAGACGATATGGCCATTGTCACGGTCATGTTTCAGAATTTCGTAAAGGGCGTCATAGGAGTAGGAAAAGGGTGTCTCCCGGGTACCCCTGGAACGAAAGGAAAACTTGTCGGCGTTGGTGGAAACCTGCTCAAAGCCTCTTTCGTGGACGAGGATGCCTTCTTCGCCGTTTTCTGTTCTGCCGGTGACGACCATATCGCCTTTTTTCAGGCGTCTGGCCTCAACGACATCAATGGCGCCGTCTTTCACGACGAAGACTGCGTCCATGCGGCTTTCCGGGGCGAGGACCCAGGTTTTCTCATCAATTTTTATATATTCCGGATGGTTCGATGTTGCATGGTAGTTGTCCGGAGCGATTCCGTCGGCGGGTGCGGCATTAAGGGTTGCGGCCGGACTGTTTTGCAGGCGGGTCCCGCTGAAATCCGGTGGGGTATAGATGAAATTCAGTTTCATGATTGACCTCTTGGTAGGAGATATTTTTTGTCACCCCGAAGAGTGCGTACCGGGTGATTGTATACAATCTCTGTCATTATAGGGGACAAGCCTTGAAAATGCAATGTAAGATCCGATCGTTCGGATCTCTTCTTGACCCTGCAGGCAAATCCTTCTACAATATAATATACTGAAATTTCATGTGGTTTTCCGGAACGGCAGCACCGCTTATCGGGAGTTTTTATGATTAGATCCGCATACCTTACAACCGGCCTGGCGATCAAGGTTTTTTCCAGCCTTTCTAAAGCCAATATCTTCATCCACGGCCAGGAGAATCTTCCGACCGGCCCGATTATCTTCGTGATGAACCATTTCACCAGGATCGAAACCCTCCTGCTGCCCTATTATATCTATAAGCTGACCCATAAACCGGTTTTTTCTCTGGCCGCGGCATCGCTCTTTAAAGGCGGTCTGGAAAAATTTTTTGATATGGTGGGGGTCATCTCCACCGACGATCCGAAACGCGATGAACTGATTGTCAAGAATCTGCTTACAGGTGCAGCCGACTGGATCATTTTTCCAGAGGGCAGCATGGTCAAAACCAAAAAAATCATGGAGGGCGGCCGGTATATGGTTGCCGCTCCCAATGGAATGCACGAGCCCCACACCGGAGCCGCTGCCCTGGCGCTCAGGGCTGAGTTGTATCGCACCCATCTTCTGCAAAGTGCGCGTACGGATCCTGGGAGGCTGCGGCAGATGCTCGAAGCCCTCGGTATTGCATCGCTTGACGAGATCGTAACGCTGCCGACGACCATCGTGCCGGTCAATCTCACCTATTACCCAATTCGCACAGCCGAGAATATTGCCCTGAATATCGTGGGCAAGCTGGTCAAGGACATGTCGGAGAGGATGGTGGAGGAGATAATGACTGAAGGCACCATGCTGCTCTCCGGTGTCGATCTCGACATCCGCTTCGGCAAGCCCATCAAAATGACTGAACATCTCCAGCAAGAGTGGCTGCAGGAGGACATGGGGCGCCAGGGTATAAAAGGCTATTCGGTTTCCCCCGAACTGAAAGGCAAGATGCGCAGCACAGCCTACCGGATCATGCAGCAATATATGCACGACATTTACGCCATGACCACGATCAACCATGAGCATCTCATGGCTGCCTTTTTGCGGATGTACCCATTTAAGCAGATAAAGGAGAGTGAGTTAAAGCGCCGCATCTTTTATGCCGCCTCCCTGGTTACCGGCAAGGAAGATGGCAAGGACATCTTTTTTCTGCACCGGTCTCTCTATGAGAATCAGGCCCATCTGCTGACCGATGATCGTTTTCGCAAATATGCGAATTTTTTCAAGTTGGCCGAGGAAAAGGGTGTTGTCAAAAAACTCGGTGAGAATCTGGTGTGTGATCGTTGCAAGCTGTCCGGACCGTTGAGTGTCCAGAGGGGCCGGATAGACAATCCGGTGGAGGTTATGGCCAATGAGGTCGAGCCCCTGCAAAAGCTCTCTGCGTTGCTGCGGCGGTTGGCCTGGCTGCCATCGCCGCTTATTAAGATTGCTTTGATTCGCTACCTCCTGAAGTGCGAAAAGCTCAGGTATGCTGAGGGCCGGGCATTTAACCCAAATCTTGCTGCCGGACCGAAGGACGTCGGGCAATCGTTTCTCCTACCTGCATGGCGCCGCAAACTCGGGGTGGTTCTGGTACATAGCTATTTTTCCTCCCCTGAACAAGTGCGGGACCTCGCCGGATATCTTAGGCGGCGCGGGGTATGGGTGTTTGCCCCACGGTTGCCAGGCCATGGCACCTCGGCGGAGGATCTTGCTACCAGGAAATACCGAGAGTGGGTGGAAGCTGTTGAAAACGGCTATGTACTGATGAGCACCATCTGCCAGCGGGTCGTTCTTGGGGGCATAGCTTTTGGTGGTAATCTGGTCCTTGATCTGGCAGGGCGGGTTGAGAGTGATACCCTGGCCGGTGTCTTCGCCATAAGCCCGCCTCTTGCTCTTAAGAATTATTCAAGCAGGATTATACCGGCGACGGATGTTTGGAATCGGCTCCTCAACAAGATGAAGCGGGAGGAAAAAAATGTTGATTTCCTCGACCTCCCAGGAGAATCCCATAAGAGCAGCTATACACGAAACCCTGTTTCCGGGATAATGGAGGTCGGTGAGTTCCTCGAATCTATTGAAGAGAGATACGACACCATAAAAAAACCGGCCCTCATCCTTCAGGCGGAGAAAAACCCGGTGGTCGATCCTAAAGGCTCGCAGCAGCTGTTTGCCGCTATTGGTTCGGCCTCTAAGGAATTTTGCCTGCTCAGTGATGATCGGCATATTCTTGTCAATGGCGAGGGGGCCGGTAAAGTGTTTGCAAAAATCGCCGCTTTTATCGATGGATTGTAAAATGGTTGAGACAGTTCGGGAGAAGGGGATATGAACATGCAGAAATCTGCCTGGTCCCGGGAAAATCACAGTCAGTGGCTATGGCCGGAATATTATCAGGCATTCCCGCCATTTTCCACCGAAACCGTCCGTGATGGCTGTCACCCCCGGAAAATGCTGCAGGCCTCCGGTACCGAACGGGCTATTGTCTTGGTCCATGGTTTGACCGACTCCCCGTATTTCATGAGTGCCATCGGCGATTTTTTTTATAGTTCACTGGGGTACGATGTCTACATTCCTCTTTTACAATGCCATGGGTTGAAATCCCCGCAGGGTATGGCCGGGGTGGCGCACACCCAGTGGCTTGAAAACGTTCGCTTTGCCATCGATTGCGCGACCAGGGGCGCGGAAAGGGTTTCCATCGGTGGTTTGTCGACGGGCGGAGCTCTCGGCTACTTCCTGGCTGGTACCGACACTAGGATTACCGGTGACCTTTACCTTTTCTCGGCGGCTCTTGGATTACCGTCAGGCCCGTGTGGTATTCCCGGCTGGTTAAAGGAATGGCTGTTACGCCTGCCGCTGGTCGGCAGGCTTGACAGAAACTGGCCCTTGGTCGGCAACAATCCTTATCGCTACGACCGGGTCAGTCTCAACAGCGCCGCGGAGTTGTCCTGTCTTATTATGAAAATCAATCAGTTGTCGCAGCAGTTTGACTGTGCCTCCAACTCGGCCAGACGAATTTTTGCCGCCTGGAGCGAATCCGACAAGGTCATCAGTCTTGAGAAATTGCGCGAACTACAGCGGCGGACCCCCGACAACCGGTTTGTTCCCTTTATCATTCCGGTGACCGATCACGTCGATCATGCCTGTGTGGTTTTGCAAAACCCGATCCATGCCCTTGGGGCAGAGCGGGGACCCGTCCCCCTGGAGCGGGCCAATCCCCGCTTTACCGAGATGCTCTCGTCCATCGCCCGCTTTGCTGTTGCCGGCTGATCTGGCAAAGAAAGCAGGCCTCTTCTTTTTCCAGAGCCGGGATTGAATTGAGATTTTCCTGGGATTGAGGTAAGACTAGTAGCGCTCTTTGGGGATTGGGCCTCATTTCCCGGAGTGAGTATTAGCATATAGGGATAATACAACACACCAACTGACACGATGAGAGGATGAAATGGCTAAGACAATTCTCATAACCGGTGCAACCTCGGGATTTGGCAGGGCGAGCGCCGAACTGTTCAGCCATAATGGCTGGAAACTGATCCTCACCGGAAGACGGAGCGACCGTCTTTTAGAGTTGCAGGAAAAACTCGGTCCTGCGGCTGTCCATACCGCCGTTTTTGATGTCCGAGATAAAAAACAGGTCCAGGAGATGGTCGAGAGGTTACCGGAGGAGTTTCGAAATGTCGACATTCTCCTGAACAACGCCGGCCTTGCTCTTGGCCTTGGGCCAGCGCATGAAACCGATCTTGACGAGTGGGAAACCATGGTCGATACCAACATCAAGGGCATGCTGTATATGACCCGACTGCTTCTTCCCGGCATGGTTGCCAGGAGGTGTGGGCATATCATCAACATAGGCTCTATTGCCGCGTCGTGGCCGTATCCGGGTGGCAATGCCTACGGGGGGACCAAGGCCTTTGTCCAGCAGTTCTCTAGAAATCTACGGGCCGATCTGCACGGGACGGGAATCAGGGTCACCAATATTGAGCCGGGGCTCGCCGAAAGTGAGTTTTCCATTGTTCGGTTCGGCGGTGATAAAGACAAGGCTGCCAAGGTTTATGAAGGTACGGAGCCCCTGACGCCGGTGGATATTGCCGAGATCATTTACTGGACCGCCAGTCGTCCGGCCCATGTCAATATCAATTGCCTCGAAGTCATGCCGGTTTGTCAGAGCTGGGGGAATTTTGTCATCAACCGAAAATAAGCGGGTGCTGCCAGACGATAACCTTATTCCTGTCTATCTGGAGGATCGACTGGAAAGTGGTCAGGCCAGTGGGTAACACCAGAATATTGGGGTGAAAATGAAAGGATTTTTTTTGTCGTTGCTGGTTGTTGTATTCCTTTTGCTGCCTGTGAAGGTCTTTGCAGGCAACGAACTTCTGTGGGAAAAACAACTGCCCTTTAAAGATGCCACAATTCATTATGTAATCAAGGGAATGGAGGAGGGCAAGGAGACTCTTTATGTCCGGGAGAATGGCAAGGAAAGGGCGACATATAGAGAAACGGTGTCGAATATGATGGGCATGAAGATGACCAATTCCACCATTACCATAAAGAACCCTGATTATATATATTCATATGATCTGCAGAAACAGGAAGGTTTTAAGGCAGTTAATCCGCAAAAATATATGATAGAAGAGTACAACAAGCTGTCCCGGGCGGAGCAGGAAAGGGTGAGAGAAGGCGCCAAGAAGATGGGTGCCGCCTATACCGAAGGAATGGGAGGAGCAATGCAGCCGAATGCCCTGGAGATCCTGGGTTACAGCTGTGATAAAGTGGAAATAATGGACGGTTCTGCTACGTACCTCATTCACGATACCGACGTAACCCTGAAAACTGAAATGAACATAATGGGCATGAATTTAACAATGGTGGCTGAGTCGGTTGACAAGGCCAAGGTCGACGATACATTCTTTCAACACCCCCAAGGGATAACCGCTGAAGTCAACAGCCAGTCGGATGAGATTGCCAAAAACATGGCCACGCAGGCGATCGCCATGTTGAAAGATCCGGAGAGCACTAAAAATACACAGGTTATGGCTCCTAAAACAGTTCCAGGCGGGAAAAAGCAGATGTCCCGGGAAGAAAAGGAAGAGATGATGCAGCAGATGGAACAGATGATGAAAGGTTTGCAGGAAAAGGCGGCACAATAGGTTGCTGTTCCTGTTGCCTCTTAGGGAAAGACAACAGGAACGGCGTGGGCAAAAATGTTAGATTCAGCTGAAGTCTTGCAGCGAATGTTCGTGCCTGAAGGCTGAGAGAAGTGCCGGAAAAGAAAGATGAGGCTGCCGAAAAATCTGTTGACACCTGTATCCCTGCGGTATATAGTGCCCGCCTACGCTGTTTCGGCAGAAAAAACAGCGTCGGAGTGATAGCCTGAAACACATTAAATATACTTCTAATCCTCGGTAGCTCAGTCGGTAGAGCAGGTGGCTGTTAACCACCTTGTCGGCGGTTCGAGTCCGTCCCGGGGAGCCAGAATTCAGAGGCTCGATTTCCCAAAATCGAGCCTTTTTCAATATAGTCGGGGCGTAGCGCAGCCTGGTTAGCGCGCCTGCCTTGGGAGCAGGAGGTCGAGTGTTCGAATCACTCCGCCCCGACCACTATTCAAAGAAGCCGGACAGTTACAAGCTGTCCGGCTTTTTCTTTTTCCAGCCCTTCTAAAAAATGTATCCTGTACTCTGCACGCTGTCTCGTCCTTCTCTACCAAATCCAGCAAAAAATTGTAACCAACATGGTTGCATAGTGAGAACATATTGGTTACAATAGTTCATGATAAGGAGTTTTACGCATAAAGGATTGAAAAAATTCTTCCTTACCGGGAGCATGGCGGGAATCCAAGCAAAACATGCCGAGCGGTTGCGGCTTATCCTGGCCCAACTTAATCAAGCCAGAACAGTTGAAGATATGCAAATCCCGACTCTTGCCCTCCACGAATTGAAGGGCGGAAGAAAAAAGACCTGGTCTGTAACCGTGCAGGCAAATTGGCGGGTGACTTTCCGGTTTGAGAACGGAGATGCTGAAGTTGTTGATTATGAAGATTATCATTAGGTGAGATTATGAGAATGCACAACCCTCCCCATCCAGGAGAAATTCTCAGTGGGCTATGGCTTAACCCCATGGGCCTGTCTGTCACTAAAGCCGCGCTTGCTCTTGGCGTCAGCCGTAAAACTCTGTCGAAAATCGTAAACGGCAATTCCGGCATTTCACCGGAAATGGCGTTTCGTTTGTCCATCGCCTTTGGTGGAAGCCCGGAAAGTTGGATGGGCCACCAGGTTGCCTATGATCTCTGGCAAGTAGAGCAACACAAACACGAACTAAACATCAAACCTTTTCTTGCCCAAGCTCTTCATTGATATAAAAAATATAATTTCCTTTAGGTAAACCCCGGCTTTTTCTTTTTCCAGCCCTTCTAAAAATGTATCCCGTAGTACTTGTTAAATGCACTGATTGATAACTGCATAAAAGAGAAAAGCATATGCATGACATTCATTTGAACTTTTGCCAGAAAGCTTTGATCGAGTATTACGTTGCCGCTATTTTTGTGATCAGATAAAAAAGCACTCGACTTCAAAAAATGACCAAATGGCCATTTGGTATTTCAGAGCAGCCTTAAGCGTATATCAATCTATAAGTTGACAACATTAATGGAGACGTAAAAAAGATTTTTGGCAAAAATATGTGGTGTGAAAGTCCAGAAAAATCGGAAATGCTTCGAGATCCACTTGTCAAGCTACTTTCTAAAGCAAGAAACTTTGCTGTTCATTCTTCTCGGATATCTGCAAAAGGGCGAGAGCATCAGGTAACCATTATAGACGGCAACGGAAATAGAGAAGAAATATTTCGATCTCTTTTCTTTGATGAAATTGACAAAAAGACAAATTTCAAAGATGTTTCAAATGTCTCCCAGGAAGAAATTGACTAGTTTAACAGACAATCAAAAATCTGGGCAGTAGATTTGTTAATAAGCCATGGATTATTTGAAGCAAGCAAACATGTGCATAAATTCTATGCGTATTCAGAATTTGAAAATAAAAAACTAATTTAACCTCCTGCTCCCCGCGGACACTGCAAACGACGCGGGTCCGGTGAGCAGCGCGTTGCTTTTACCGTAAAAAGACAAACGAGGAACGGAGTGTATGGAGCGAAAACAAGGCACCCTTACACGTTGGGATGATGACAAGGGATACGGATTTATTTGTCCAACTAATGGGACGAAGGATGCTTTTTTCCATGTCAAATCATTACCTCATTACCAACGTCGACCAAAAAATGGTGACGTGTTGACATATGAAGACAAGGTGGATGAGAAAAAACGGTTATACGCATCCTCCCCTAAAATCAAAGGCCTGGCATGGTCATATTTTACCTTCATCTGGCTTTGTCTTTCCCTGTTCTTTGTAATTTATGTGTGCTTGGTCTTTCAACGAATTCTTCCTTTTCATCTCCTCTCAATTTATGCCGCCATGAGTTTGCTGACAATTTGGGTATATAGTTTAGATAAGCGCGCAGCTCAAGCAGGGCTACAACGAACTCCTGAAAAAAGATTGCACCTTTTGGAGACATTAGGCGGTTGGCCTGGCGCATTGCTTGCGCAGATTTTTTTTCGGCACAAAATACAAAAACTTCCCTGTCAATTAGTTTTTTGGCTAATTGTTACAGGTCATGGAATTATATGGTTTACTGTGTTGACCCATCAAGAGGCATATTTACCTTATCAAAATGCTGCCAAAGGACTGTTCCAAGCATTTAACCATAGCAATAACAAAGAAACTTATCGCCTCATAGAGAAAGAAGATGATCGAGCATTATCATCAAAAACAGCGCCGGTAATTTCGACTAGGCAGGGGACCGACTCTCATTTTCCAAAGCGTTCAATTATAACTGCATCAACGAATGCGCTGATTGCCAAAGGGATTGTCAAAAAGATTAGTCCAAAAGAGGGGGTTTTTATTTCCCTGCAAACAGGAACAGAAGGAATAATTCCCAGGTCTACACTGGTGAGCGATTTTTCTACTCGTTTTAAGCAAGGCGAACATATTCGGGTAGCGATTCATTCAATAGCAGACAGCAACAAAAACCGTATTGATTTAATTCTTGTTGAGTAAAAGGTTTTCGATATCATTTAGTTAGACAAAAGACAATCGGGTAGCCGGGGGTTTTTCTCCCCCAGCCCCCACACCACCAAGCAAGCGGGTCCGCACTTGGCGGTTCCCATAGAACATCGGACCGTAGCCGGATGAAGTATATCCGCAGCTCTTTGACAGCAAGAAGGCGACAACTGCAGAAAATACCGAAAGCAATGAGGTAACAGTTTAATTGTATAACATAATAATGCTTCGAATGAATCTGTGATTAACAAGCTAAAAACCTATGAAATCCAATATACAGATTCGTAAAGCCAGGCCTGAAGATAATGAAGAGGTGACGGCTTTTGCCTTTGAAATTATGAGAGCCTTGGGCATAGAACCAGACCCTGAGAATATTGATCATGCTTTGGCCAAATTTGGTCAAGAGAAAGAAATCCCTTTTCATGAATTCGTCGCGTTTGATGAGGAACAGATTGTAGGATCCATCATCCTGAGACCGAGACCCTCTTCTGTCGCAGAAATGACCGGCTTCTATGTGAGGTCAAGTTTTCGGGGGCAGGGAGTTGGACATATGCTAATTAGAACTTTGCTGTTTACAGCTATTGAGGGTGGATATGAAGAGGTTGTATTGACAACAAACAGGAATATGACAGCGGCCATAAGTCTATATGAATCGTATGGATGGATAAGGCAGTCTAAGAAGCCCGATAACGGAGCGGACTACCTCTATTCGTTACGTTTACGATAGGATGTTTAAAAAACCAGTGCACCGGATTGCCATTCCGCTTCGCTCCATGGCAACCAGTGACCGGAGTCGTTGGGTGGACTGGCGTTGAGCCCAGATTCCACCCTTGCCCGTGTGGGGGTAGCCGCGCCTTCGCGCTCAAAGGGTGAACACACCAGGCGGCAGTAAGGAGGACGTAAGCATGGCAACGAAGAACGGCAAGGTAGTGCTCATCACGGGAGCGAACAAGGGCTTGGGCAAGGAGATCGGGCGGCAGCTGGGCGCTCTCGGATACACGGTGGTCATCACGGCGAGGGACGAGCAGGCGGGGGGTGCGGCTGTGGCGGAACTCGTGGCTGCAGGGTGCGACGCCCACACTGTTCGTCTCGAGGTCACCAACCCCGACCACATCGCCAGCCTTGTGAGCTATCTCGAGACGACTTTCGGCAAGCTGGACGTGCTCGTGAATAACGCCGGGATCGCCCTTGAGTGGGACGGAAAGCCGACCAATGCTGACAAGATTCGCCGCACCCTCGAGGTCAACCTCATCGCACCCTACGCGATCACCGAGGCCCTCGTTCCCCTCCTCTCGCGCAGCGACGACGCTCGGGTAATCAACCAGTCGTCGATGCTCGGTTCGATGGGTGCCGCCGAGAGCATGTGGGAGGAAATCGGGGGCTTCATGGCCGTGGGATACTCGACCTCGAAGGCCGGGCTCGACATGCTCACACTGATTCAATCAAAAACGCTGGCGAGCAAAGGGATAGCGGTCGCCGCTGCCCATCCCGGATGGGTGAAAACCGATCTCGGGAGCCAGGCTGCGCCGATGGAGGTCGACGAGGGCGCGAGCACGGCCGTCGAGCTGGTGACCATCACCCGCGAGCAATTTCCACATGGCCAGCTGCGTCACAAAGGCGAGCGCATGCCCTGGTAGGTGCCTCCTGTGCTTTTGATGGAGACCACCGATGTCCTGTGAGTGAGCCAAGCGTCGACGATAGTCGTGCGTTCTGTGACCCGGTCGATCGCGAGTGCGGTTACGACGTGAAGAAGGCGTTGTGAAGCAGAATCCTTACGGCCGGAAGACCAATTGGGTAGCCGGGGGAGAAATTCCCCCGGCTACCACACCACCAAACCACCTGGCCAGAGAGAAAATGATGGGTCGATGGGTCAGGCTTGAATTGTGGACATTCGGCGATTGTCAAATCGCTACTAACAATAAAATGCACCAGTCAAGCTGGTGCATTTGCCGTTGCAGAATATCATGGGAAAGAAATCGAGAGAAAAAAAACTAAGGCAAATTGAGTCAAGTACAAATGATAATCAAACAGAATGTGATTACTTAAAATCTTTCTCAGTTTGGAAACGTCCTCCAATGCGTGGCCCATTATGGCGACGCGAATTCTTTAAAGGTCATGCCCTTTTGATCATCGGGACACTTTTGGCGGTGCTTTTAATAAATGGTGTTCTGGCAATCTTTTTCCGAAAAAATATTTTGGGCATTATCACCACCATTATGGCGATTCCATTTCTTCTCATTGCGCATGTGGATATCTGTAATGGTTTTTCTTCGAGGGGGCGCAACCGTATCTATTTTCGTGAGACAGAACCTGTCTCGTATTGGGCAGACATCATGTTTTGTTGTGCCGGAACAATATTCTTGGCGATCGGCACATGGAAAGTGTAATAAAATGCAGAAAAAATAGGCTCTTAAGGTCGGCTTGTACCTCGCCGCCCCAGAGCCGCCACGTTGTGCTCACGCGATGAGAATGATCTCATCGTCAATCCGCCGATCGATTCAACTTAGGAGGGGAAAATGGTTTCTTTTGTGTATCTTAAGCTCGGGAAAATTTACAGAGTGGAAGAAGGAATCTGCATACTTATTTGCGATCTTAAGGAATTTCCTGTCTTTCAATCCAATTTGCATACCATAGTGAGTGTGGCGGTTGGTCAGGGAAACCAACTCTATATTTGCCGCCATCATGATATTTTGCTTATCGACCTTGCGCTGAAAACGACGCTGAGTCTCTACTCGACCCAAAACAATAATGTTTTCCTCAGGGATATTGCCTATAGAAAGTACAATGGGGAGCACAATCTCTATTTCAGCACCTCCGGCGGAAATGGAACGACTATCTATATGATTCAAAACGGCGTGGCGGTTGTCTACCATTCTTACAATAAAAATCAATTAACGATGCCAGACCCTTGCAACCCTGGCGGACCAGATATTGCTACCGGTCTAGAGCCTGGTGTTTTCGCCTTTGATATGGGGACAACGCTGTTTGTTTCAAACGGCAACAGTATTCCCTGCTGCTATTACAAATATTCCGATGCGGGGGACAGTGGGGTCACCGGACAGCTGACTAGGCTTCATGTGTCGCAGATCAATTCGTGTTGGGGTTTCGACTGTATCGATTCGAACTATCTTTATTCTCTTACGGGAAAGGATACGGATAGCACCTATGTAGAGATCAGTGAAATTCATCTGACACTGCCTCAGACCAGTGAAAAAACGGTTTTTAGTCAAGCGAACTTTCCTGATTTTGACAAACGAGTGGTCGCAATATCTCTTGACTGGGAGCCCCTCGGTTTTAGCTCAATTTATGCGATCAAATGGTTGCAGACGGCTTTGAACAAGACTTTTCCTCAAGCTGTTCCTCTTACTGTCGACGGGAAATTCGGGCCAAAGACAAGAAGCACCCTCAAACTGTTCCAGGCCTCACATCAGTTGCTCGTCGATGGCAAATACGGAGCGAAAGTGAAAGTAAAAATTATCGAGTTGTTGAAAGTGCTTTAACGCTTCTGAAACGATTGTTGCTTAGGCGGGAAAAATTGGGATATCATTTTTTAACATTTTCCGACAAGATAATGCACGTGATAAACCAGACGTTGCAGTGGACGCGCCTGAAGCGGCGCACCGCTCAACGGGACCCTTGGGCTTCAGGAGCTCTATGCGACAACGTATGACCCAAAAGGCATTTTGGCTGGATCCGTATTGCACACGCCATGAAACTGTCGTCTCCTCAGTCAATGGCTCTGACATCACGCTTGAATCAACAATTTTTTTCGCGCTCTCTGGTGGTCAAGAGAGCGACTACGGAACTATCAAAGGCATCCCCGTTGTATCTGCCCGGAAGGATGGGCTTGAGATTGTGTACACCCTGCCTCCAGAACATGGCTTGAGCCTTGGGCAGAATGTCGGTATCGAGATTGATTGGGCCAGACGATATCGACTGATGCGGCTACATTTTGCAGCAGAACTGGTTTTAGAACTCTTTTACAAAGAACTCGATGGGGTTGAGAAGGTCGGGGCTCACATTGCTCAAAACAAGGCTCGAATCGATTTTGCATGGCCTCAAAGCATCTCTTCTTTTTTGCCGAAATTTGCTGAGGAAGCAAACAGGATCATCAGATCAGATCTTGAAATCCTGACAGGATTCGATGATGAGGCCAATGAAAGGCGATATTGGGAGATCGAAGGGCTGGCACGTGTATCATGCGGCGGCACACATGTGAGGCGCACAGGAGAGATCGGCTCAATTAAACTGAAACGAGACAATATCGGCAAAGGCAAAGAGCGTGTGGAAATCTATCTAAATGAGTAGTCTAACCGATATGGTACCTGCTTTTGTTCATTTCGCTCGGTCAGCCTACCATCATTCCACCGGCGCTGAGCGATAATGGTGCGCTGCGCCGGTGAATTCAAGCGCTATTTAACCAAACAAAGAGATATCAATATGAGAATTGTTGATTTAAGCCATACTGTTTCATCCAATATGCCTGTTTATCCTGGCACAGAGCAACCGATATTCATAACCGGATGCTCAATAGATGAAATTGGATTTCTTGAGAAAAAAATCACAATGTATTCACACACAGGAACGCATATTGATGCGCCAGCCCATTTAATCAAAAATGCTCAGACGCTCGACATGTTGGCAATTGAACATTTTTATGGAACTGGACTTAGGTTGAATTTTGAAAATGATTCATCAAAAACAATAGATATTTCATCATTAGAACCTCATTGGAAAGAAATAGAAAAAACTGATTTTTTACTCATCCATACTGGATGGAGCAAGTATTGGGGTGATGATAAGTACTTTTCTGATTATCCTGTTCTCTCTACAGAGGCTGCAAGATGGTTGAGTAAATTTAAGCTAAAAGGGCTAGGTCTAGATACTATTTCAGCGGATGATTCAGAATCTGACGATTATCCGGTTCATAAAATTCTGCTTCATAAAGAGATAATTATTGTTGAGAATTTGACCAAACTTTTGCATTTGCCTGGATCTGCCTTTAACTTTTCTTGCTTTCCAATAAAATTTGAAGATGCAGATGGTTCCCCAGTAAGGGCAGTAGCATATATTTGAAACAGTATTTATGTAAAACGAAAAGTATTGGTTTATAAAAACCTCAACAAAAGGAGCTAATATCATGACTGACACTCAAGCCACTTCTAATTCCCTTATTATCAGAGAGGATAAAAACAAGATCTGTTACATAACAATCAATAGACCCAAAGCATACAATTCTTTATCCGTTGAATGTATGGAGGCGTTGATCAGAGAATTTGAAGTCCTTTCAACTGATTCTTCGGTTAATGTCGTAATTTTAGGAGGTTCCGGAAAAGGATTTTGCGCAGGCCACGATCTTAAGGAAATGAGCAGCAACTCAGATCGCACATTTTACGAAAAAACGTTCCGGACTTGTTCAACACTGATGTTGGCAATTACCCATTTGCCTAAACCTGTAATTGCCAAAGTCCACGGAATTGCAACTGCTGCGGGCTGTCAGCTGGTTGCCAGTTGTGATCTGGCTGTAGCGGAAGAAAATGCACGTTTTTCTACGCCGGGAGTAAACATCGGATTATTTTGCTCTACCCCTATGGTTGCGTTATCTCGTAATGTAGCCAGAAAACATGCAATGGAAATGTTACTGTGCGGCGATATGATTTCGGCTCAACGTGCTTATGAAATTGGACTGGTTAACCGAGTCGTACCACTAGAACAACTTGAACAAGTGACTGATGACTTGGCTGCAAGAATTGCTTCTAAATCTTCGCTCACCCTTAAGATTGGCAAAAAGGCGTTCTATGATCAGGTCGATAAAGATATTAGAAGCGCTTATGAATATTGTAGTCAAGTGATGGTCGAGAATATGATGAGTCGAGATGCAAAAGAAGGGATTGCCGCTTTTATGGAAAAGCGTACTCCTGTATGGTGTGGTGAATAAGAGTTCAGGGAATCATCAGGACTGTCATGGAGATGAAGCGCAGTCTCATCATTGTCGCGACAGAGCAGGAACGGGAAAAAAATTACATTTCGGAAGGAGCTATCAATCTCTGGTGAGAAGTGGCTTGAACTCCACTCAGCTCCGGTTGTAGCCACGTTTATGTGTAGCAACGGTTTGCACGGACACCTTATGTGATGCGTAAATGCTATCCATCCAGTGTTTGATCCGGTTTGCATCGCCAACACGAGTCAACGTGCCTGCTGAATCAAGAAGAACAATGACTACGGGTTTTTCAGCAAGGCGCGCCTGCATTACAAGACACTTACCTGCTTCACTAATATAGCCTGTCTTGGAAAGCCCCACATCCCAAGCCGGGCTCCTCACCAGGGGATTGGTATTGCGATATGCCATATTCTGACCTTCAACATCAACCTTCGCTTCTGTTGTAGTCGTAAACTTCCGAATGAGTTGATACTTGTGGGCTGCAGTAACCATCTTGGCCAGGTCAATTGCGGTTGAAACATTGTTGCTGGTAAGGCCAGTTGGATCTTCAAACCTGGTATCCAACATGCCGAGTTCCTTAGCCTTACTATTCATCGCCGACAAAAAAGCCTGCATCCCGCCCGGATAATGGCGCGCTAGTGCATTAGCTGCTCTGTTCTCCGAAGACATCAGTGCCAAAAGCAAGGCAGTTTCGCGGGAAATGATAGCACCGATAGGCAAACGAGAACGGCTTCCTCGTAAATAATCGACATCGTCATCAGTGATTGTAATCGGTGCGTCCAAGTTTGGCGAGCTATCCAGCACCACCATCGCAGTCATCAATTTGGTAATAGAGGCAATGGGCACAATCTGGTTGGCATTTTTCTGGAAAAGTGCAACACCACCAGTGTGTTGTTCAATGACTAAAGCTGCCCCTGACTGAACAGTGAGTTGGCCAAAGTTCGGAACAGGCTCCGAAGAAATTGGTTTGGCAATTTTGCAGGTCATTGCCTTCTTCACATGCACTGTGGCTAACCTGTTTGCAGCAGGTTTTGCCGCGTTCTTTTTCGCAACGACTTTAGAGGAAATGTGCTTTTCTGTAGCCTGTACATCACCGGAAAATATACACCCCATCCCCATCATAAAAACAACCAACGCAACTCTCAATCCGACACTCATTTGTGTTCCCAGCATGTGATAGGTGACAAAAAATTACTTTCCTCGTGAGTAAATAAAAGCATTTCCAACAAAGAGTCATCTGGAGACATAATTCACAGCCTACTTTTTCAAGGCAGCTTTCGCAATTATTTTAATGAAAACAATAAAGAGTTTATCAATCTTAAGCAAATTAAACAGCAGATATCTCCTCTTTGTTTTTCTTGGCACACGTACTGCACTTATTACTTGAATCAAGCCTCAATCTATGAGATGTGTTATTCAGTCGAAGCCTGTCAGGAGTTTCAGGGAGGAGTACTGTTTGTGAGACGACGGTGAGTTTCTCTCTCCAGCTGCTGAATCACCTTCGCTAAGGCCGGGCTTTCACGTACAGGGCCGGAATTATTCCAGCCGACACGCAATGCTTTTTGTGTTTTTTCATGAAACTCCTCCATTGACGTTACCAGGATTTTATAGCAAAGCAATTTCTGGAGGATGTGTTTTTCCTCTGAACAAAGATCTCTTTCTGTATCGATTTCGGTGTGGTCGTCTATGTGAAAAATCATATCCTTGTCTATGCTTTCGACTGGTTGAAAGAGTGATCCTTCAAACATTGCAGACAAATTTGCCAGCATAAATGAAAGAAGGTTTATGGAATCGCTGAGCAGTCTCTATTGTACTGCATTTTTCAGTGTAAATCGGCAAATAATGATGCGGCAGTAACGTCAAACTTAAAGGAGCTGCTATTGGAAACACCAAAGAAACGTATCCTGGTGGTGTATCATTCCCAGGGTGGCACCATGAAACGTATGGCAACGCGATTTGCAGCAGGGGCTGCAAAAGAGCAGAACATTGAGGTAATCTTTAAAAAAGCCACCGATGCAACCATAGAGGATCTGCTGAATTGTCATGGGATTGCCATTGGTTCGCCTGAATATTTCGGAACGATGGCGGGCATGATAAAGGATTTTTTTGATCGGACCTATGAAGTCGCACACGAGAAAACAATTGGGCTGCCGTATGTGGTTTTTGTCTGTGCCGGCAATGACGGCCGCGGGGCAATTGCCCAAATTGAACGACTTGCCGCCGGCTACAAATGGAAAAAGGTGCAGCCCCACCTGAGGGTTGTCGGTTCACCCAATACCCAGGACGACGACGCGGTGGAAGAGCTTGGCCAAACCATGGCGGCTGGGATCGATTTTGGAATTTTCTAATACAACGATCTGAAAAGAATGAGGAAGCATCTCAGCCAAACCGTATAGTGCCGTTGATTTATTTTTCCCAGAGACATCTCTTACACTGGATAGTAGCTATGCCTCCATCATAAATCAGTACCTATCTTCTTTTTCCCTTACAAGTAATTCCAGCTCAATTTCTTGACATAGTATTTTCGCAGTTAAAAGAAAAAAAGGAACAGATATTTTTCCTACGTTTGCGGGCAGTAAGTTCACAAATCGGCTGTTACCATTACTGGTAATGGGTTTGCGCAGAGTAGTGATTTTTGTCGTGTGACTACGGATTTTGGTCCTGTTCGGACATGTGAACGACCAGCCCTGGGGTTTCTTTCATTGATTTGGAAGATCGATGACAAATGTTGTACCTCGACCCATTTCTGTTTCAAAGGAGAGTGTGCCTTTATGCTTTTCGACCACCACCCTGTGGGCTATGGCTAATCCTTGTCCCGTGCCTTTGCCTCGCTCTTTGGTGGTGAAAAAAGGATCGAAAATCCGCTCCCGAACTTTTTCTGGAATACCACCGCCTGTGTCGCTGACACGAATTTGAACACCGGAAGGGGTTTTATGCGTCGCAATACGAATTTCTCCTAAACCTTTGCTGCCGCCGGAAGTAACATCGCTTATAGCATGGGCACCATTGACAATGATATTCAGCAAGACTTGGCTTATTTCTCCGGCGAAACAGGAGAGAAACGGCAAATCCGGATCAAGATCAAGAGACATCTTGGCTACGTATTTCCATTCATTTCGGCAGACTGTCGCTGTCGACTCTATCGTTTTGTTAATATCAATCGACGTTTTTTCATCTCCACCGGGGTGTGAGAAATCCTTCATTGCCCGCACGATTTTTTCTACCCGCTGAACTCCATCGAAGCTTTGTTCAAAGGTTTTGGGGATTTCTTCCTTGAGATAGGCAAGATCTGCCTCTTCTACGGTGTTTGCTAGCTGCTGCCGGAGTTCTTCGGGAACCCCTCCACCCATGCGCTCCCACACTCCCTCGTACACTTCCATGACCTTGGTCAGATCTCCGAAAGTGTCCTTTAAGAATCGTAAATTATCACCAATGAATTGAATCGGGCTATTAATTTCATGGGCAATGCCCGCCGCTAATTGACCGACCGATTCGAGTTTTTGGGCCTGGCGCAGATTACTTTCCATCGCCAATCGCTCAGTGATATCCTCATAAAGAGAGATGCCGGCATAAATATCCCCGTTTTGATCGAAAATGGGCGACGTCACAATTCTGAAGCATCTTTCGGCCTGGGCACTTGTAACCCTGATTTTTCTTAACACTTCAACCGAGTTACCGCTCTTGAAGGTTGCCACCATTGGGCAAGCCTCACATATTTCATCCCTTGGTACACCCATGAATGTCTGATAGCACAGTGTGGTTTTTCCAGAGGGAGCATCGGGAAAATATGCCCGCATCTTTTTGTTCATCTCCAAAATCTCCATATCAAGAGATAGCATAACCACTCCGATATGGAGACTGTTCATTATCGCATCGAGTTTCTCTGTTCGCTGGAATATTTTCTGTTCAAGATCATTTTTGTAGGCGTCGAGATGCAGGTCAAAACGCAAATGGCGCAAGGCATTTTCGGCTGTGATCAGGAGAACGTTGGCCGTTATGGGTTTAATGATGTACCCGTATACCCCGATTTCTAAAACCTCACTGGCAATATCCTGGGACTCAAGACCGGTAACTACTATCCTACCCATTTGGGGATAATGGTCTTTGGCGTGCTTGAGGAGTTCCAGACCGTTCTCTCCAGGCATATTGAGGTCGCAGAAAAGAAGGTCGAATTTCTCAGAGGACAGTAATCTCTTTCCGGATGCTACATCTCCGGCACAGCGGCAGACATAGCCTGCTTCACGCAGGAACCTGCTCAGCAAGGTCTGCACCACATCTTCATCATCGACAATCAGTATTCTCGTTTCCATGTTTTTTTCTATAAATTGGGAGAGATTGTGTGCAAGTTGTTTCTGTCAGGTCATGGCAGAACCTGTCGCACTGCTCGCAATAAACTTTCCTCGGAAACCGGTTTCTGCAACAAACCCTTCACTCCGTCTTGCAAAGCTGTTTCTTCCGTGACCGTCTTACTGTAACCGCTGGCAAGAAGTATGGGTAAATCAGGGCGGATAGTCAGCATCGCCTTCGCCAGCTGGTCTCCGGAGAGTGTTGGCATACTGACATCGCTGATAACCAGATCATAGGCCTGAGGGTCGTTTTTGAATTTCTCAAGTGCCACCACGCCATTTTCCGCTGTTGTTACCGTATAGCCATGTTCTTCCAACACCCTTGAGGTAAGTTTGAGAATTGGCAACTCATCGTCAACAATCAGGATACGTTCGGTTCCGCCAGGTAGACAGGGGGTCTCCGGGTCGGCGGAAGGGATTTCCCGCAGTTCCTGATCGACAACCGGCAGGAAGACGGTAAAGATACTCCCCTGTCCCGGTTCCGACTCAACAATTATAGCCCCTCTCATTTCCCGGACAATCCCATAGGTCACCGCCAGACCAAGTCCTGTACCATCCCCTAAATGTTTGGTGGTGAAGTAGGGGTCAAAAATTAAACCGAGTCTCTCTGCCATGATACCAATGCCGGTATCCTGAATTTTCAACGCAATATATGCGCCGGGGCTGAGATGCGGTTGTTCTTCGAGCAAGCTCTCCGAAGCCACCGTTTCTTGCACCTTTATTGTCAAAGCCCCTCCTTTTCCTTCCATCGCCTGGCAGGCATTGGTGCAGATATTCATTATGGCCTGTTGAAGTTGTATAGGATCTGCCAGAACAGGGCGCACATTTTCCTCAGCATCAATTACCATAGAAATAGTTGCTGGAAATGTTGCCCGGAGAAGCCTCACTGCGTCGTTGACAATGACCGGGACGCTGAGCGGGCAAGGAGTCTGATACTTTTCACGGCTGAAGGTGAGAATTTGTTGAACCAGTTCCTTGGCCCTGCGGCCTGCTGCGTAAATTTCTTGCAGATCATCCCGCAGTTGTGAATTTGCCGATTCATTCTCCAGGGCAAGTTCAGTGAAACCCAGGATTGCGCTTAATATGTTGTTGAAATCATGTGATATTCCTCCAGCAAGCACACCAATTGATTCCAGTCTCTGGGACTGCAGCATATTCTCCAGCATGCGTTTTTTGTCGGTAATGTCCTGAAAGGTACCTCGCATCTTGACACATTTTCCATCATTGAATACCGGGTGTCCAATGACTCGAACCCAAATCAATCTCCCTTTGCTTGTATTACCTTGAAGTTCAAGATCAAACTTTTTGCCGGTTTTCATTGCTTGTCGATATTCTTTTTCAAGAATAGCCCTGTCTTCCGCTGGATAATAGCTCAAATGCTCATCGGGGCCGGGCACAGGTCCCGCTTCCATCTCGACAATTTTGAATGTTTCTTCAGTCCATCTGGCAGTGCGGGCTATCAGGTCATGTTCCCAACCGCCAATTCGGGCTATGGCGCCCACTTCTCTAAGAAATCTCTCACTCTCTTGCAATGCTTCGGCAACTAGTTTTTGCTCTGTAATATCCTGGAGTATACCATTGACCACCTGTGGTTTTCCCAAGGAATTATAACTGAGCTCCGCCCGTGCTTTAACAGCCCGCACCTGCGCAGTATTCTGGGTGATTATTTCAAATTCCAAATTGTAAGAAGTGCCTTTTTCAATGAGATCAATGAGGGCTTGATGAACTCTGTCTCTTTCGCGAATACAGGCTTCCACCGCCTCGAGACTCAAGGATGAAGAATGGCTATCGAAACCAAAGATCCTTCTGGTTTCGGCGGAACCCAAAAATGTGTTTGTGGCAATGTCATATGTCCAATTTCCCACCCTGCCGATTGCCTGGGCTTTAATATAATTGGCGTTGGCTTCTTCCAGCGAAATTTCGATGCGTTTACGCCTTTTGATTTCTTCTTCGAGATGCATGGTCTTTTGGGACACTAGCCGTTTCAGGTACCACATCACCAATAACGACAAGATGAGAAGAAGAGGAACCAGTATGAACAATAATTCCTTAATAATTTGCCACAAAGAGTGTTCAAGTGGTGGCAAAATCGGCCAGAACCACTTTTTGTAAAGGGCCTCGTAGGTGCCATTCAGGTAAAGAACCGCCAGACCCTCATTGAGCTGTGAGAGCAACTCATGGTTGCCTTCCTTCACTGCAAAGCAGAAATTCTGTTCGAAGCCGTCAAGTCGTAATGCAACCGGTTTCAGAGTGCCAATACCTTTGCTTGCAACGGCCACCACATTGTCGATATGTAATTTTTTGAGCATCTGCAGTCCTACGAGTTGCTGTACGACAACCGCATCATGCTGTCCTTGTGCCAACCGTTGGAATGCCTCGTCATAGGAAACTGTCGGGAAAATCTTATCGGTCAGATTTTCCTGGACCACATATTCGTGGGCGGTGTCCCCCTTCATAACCAGCACTTCTTTGCCCTTCAAGTCGGCAATACTCTTGATGTCTGTGGTATTTTTGCGCACAAACACTGTTCCGTTCATTCGCAGGTAAGGTGCAGTAAAATCGTAAATTTTATGGCGTTCTTTGGAATAGGATACCAGCGGCAACACATCGAGTATGCCGGTCGCCAGTTCCTCTTTCAGTTCGTGCCACGGACCGATCTTGAAGGAAATTGTTTTTCCAGCTGCTTCCACTGCCGCCTGCAGCAGTTCAACGGAAAAACCGTCGGCGGTGCCGTCGGGTTTGACTATGGCAAATGGTGGATAGTCCAGCTCGCTTGCCGATTGGAGGTGTGTTGGACCCTCGGCCAGGTGGTCGGCATATGCTGCTGGTGGTGAGGCAAGGCACCAGAGGAGGACAATAAACGTCCTCAGGATCGTGGGAAGGGAGGTAATTCCCGCTTTTACAACACATTGTGTTTGCGCCATATTGTGTGAGAGTCTCAGAAATAACGATGATTGGAGGATTTATTCCTCAGTGTTCTTGAGCAAACCGTTTTCATCCAGAACTTTTCTTACCGCTCTGACCAAGCATGTTTTTTCGAACGGTTTTGCAAGAAATAATCTGGCTCCGAGTTCGAGCGCCTCAGCGTCCGACATTTTTCTGCTATACCCTGTGGCAATGATAATCGGCAGCCCAGGTCGCATTTGCAGAAGCTTTTCCGTCAGCTCACTTCCTGATATTTTTGGCATGGTCATATCCGTCACAACCAAGTCGAATGCATCCGGTTGCGCCGCGAAAAGGGCTAAGGCTTTTTCACTGTCGGTCTCTGTGGTCACCTTGTAGCCATAGCCTTCGAGTATCCGGGAAGCAAGCTTGCAGATTGGTATCTCGTCATCTACCAACAGGATCCTTTCATTGCCTTGCGGCAGGATTTCTCCGCTGTTGAACGTCTCTTGTTTTTCCTCCATTGTCGTAATCGGCAGAAGGATTGTGAAGACAGTTCCTTTTCCCACCTCACTGGCAACCGAGATGTCGCCGACGCATTCCTTGACAATGGTATGAACCATCGCCAGTCCCATGCCGGTGCCTTCATGGAGCCCTTTGGTGGTGAAAAAGGGCTGAAAAATGATGTCGATGATGTCCGGCGGTATACCGCAACCGTTGTCCGACACCTCCAGGCGCTGGTAAGGGCCCGGGAGCATCGGTTTGTCGGAGGGCAGGTCAGCTTCAGTCAAGAGCACATCCTCAAGCGATACCTTCAACACGCCGGAGTCGTTCATGGCAAATGCCGCATTGGTGCAGAGGTTCATGAAGAGCTGGTGTATTTTGACGGGATTTGCCAAAACATGAGACCTGCTGGCAATATTTTCAGTGATTTCAATGGAGCTGGCAATGGATGAACGGAGGAACTTGACCACCTCTTTGGCAACAAGATCGATACGAACAGGTTTTGGATTCTCATCGGTTTTACGGGCAAAATTGAGGATCTGCTTCACCAGATCTCTTGCCCGAATCCCTGCTGTATAGATCTGATGCAAATCTTCTTCCAGCGCCGAACCTTTCTCCACCCTTCTCAGTGAGAGCTCGGTGAACCCCAATACTGCCGAGAGGATGTTGTTAAAGTCATGGGCGATACCGCCGGCGAGAGACCCGATCGCCTCCATCTTATGGGCCTGTATGAGTTCCTTTTTCATGTGTTTAATGGCAGTAATATCGGTTGCGATGTGGATGATCTTTTCCAATCCGCCTTTTTCATCAAATACCGGAGTACAGGAAACGATAAATGTTTTTCCGAGAGCCTCAATTTCCGAGGTGATCACCTGGGAACTGGCCTTCTGCAACATGGTCGAAAGCGGACAACCCGCCAATGGCTGCTGCGTATTATGGAAGATTGTATGGCATTTCCGACCGATGATTTTTTCAAGGGGCAGACCTGTTTTTTCCACGGTAGCCCTGTTGGCAGCAATGACGGTATGATCCTTGTCAAGGATCATGGTCATATGCCCAATAGCTTCAAAGATCTCCTGCCATTCTTTTTTGGCTTTAAGAATTTCCTTTTCGGCCTGTTGTCTTCTCTCTATTTCTGTGCGAAGCTCAGTCAGCATCCGGTTGAGGTCGGCGGTTTTTTCCTGCACCCGGAGTTCCAGGGTGTCATTGGTTGTGGCAAGTCCGGCATTCGCTTCATTCAAAAGATTTTTCTGCAGATCCAGCTTAAGGAAGACCCTGACTTTGCTGAGCAACACCTCGGCGTTGTAGGGTTTGACCATAAAGTCAACGGCTCCGGCTTCATAACCCTTGAAAACATGGTAGTCGCTGGAATAGACGGCAGAGACAAAGAGAATCGGCAACTCTTTAGTTTTTTCCTCGCTGCGCAAGAGCTCGGCAAGTTCATAGCCATCCATATTCGGCATCTCGACATCAAGCAGAGCAATGGCAAAATCATGGTTCAGTGAAGCGACAAGAGCTTCATTGCCGTTGGTTGCCTTTATGATTTCAGCACCTGTTTCTTTTAAAATCATTTCAAGGCTAAACAGATTGGCCGGCTTGTCGTCGACAATGAGTATTTTCTGTTTTCGGTTCATACGAGTCATTCCTCAATTACATGCCCGGTGCAACTGACGGGAAGCATTTGCAGAAACTTGCAGATTTCTTCGGTGCAAAGTATTTGATCAACATCTCCAGTATCAATTGCCGCCTGCACCATAGCCGGATACGCTGCTTCCCTGGGATCTTGAGCAATTGTCAGGCCACCATGCTTTTTAATCACCTGAATACCCGCAGCCCCGTCTTTATTGGCACCAGTGAGAATTATGCCGATCAGTTCATCACCCCAGACAGCTGCCGCACTTTCAAAAAAGACATCGATCGATGGACGGGAATAATTTACTTTGGCATCAATGGACAGGGCAAATGTTCTATCCCTCTCGACCAGCAAATGATAATTGGCCGGGGGGAAATAAATATGGCCTGCTTGTATCAGCTCTTTGTCGGCAACCTCTTTAACGATAAGCGGTGCATGACGGGTGAAAACCTCTATAAGACCACCTTCATCGCAAGGGTGGAGATGACAAACGACAATTATCGGCAGGCTGAATTTCTTCGGTAAACATGCAAAAAGTCGTAAAAGCACATCCATCGATCCCGCTGATCCGCCGATTGCTATTGCCTTGTAAGTGCGGTTATCCATCAGGCTATCTTCTGATAAATTTTGTTCTTTGTATCAATTTCCCTGAACTTGTTTTGATACTTTGAAAACAACAGACTTTCTTTTGTCCCAAGACATAAAAAACCACCGTAAACCAGGCTTTCATGGAAAAGTCCAACGACTCTCTCTTGTAGCTCTTTGTTGAAATAAATCATCACATTGCGACAGAGAATGAGGTGGGTCTCGGTGAAGACCTGGTCTATTACCAGATTGTGATTGGCGAAGGTGATCTTTTTTTTGAGAGCGCTCTTGATTGCCATTGCCCCGTAGTTGGCGTGGTAATAGTCGGATAATGAAATCTTGCCTCCCGCCTGTTGGTAGTTTTGGCTGTATTGTTGCACGTAATCGAGACTAAAAATACCTTCTTTGGCCTTTTCCAGGGCATTGTCATTAAAATCGGTGGCAAAGAAAGTGGTTCTTTCCGCCAATTTTTCTTCCTCTATGAGGATCGCCAAAGAATATGCTTCCTCACCGGTGGCACATCCGGCGTGCCAGACCTTGATATACGGATAGCTTTTCAAGAGAGGGACGATCTCTCTTCTGAGGGCCAAAAACATTTGAGGATCCCTGAACATTTCCGTCACGGTGATCGAGAACTCCCTGGCCATTTGTTGAAAAAAGGATTCATCATGAATGATTTTGGGGATCGTTTCAGAAACTGAGCCGACTCCAGTCATCTGCATGAATTGCAAAATCCTTCGACGAATAGAGCCCCTGGCGTAACTTCTGAAGTCGTAGCCGTATCGCAAAAAAATTGCTTCCAGCAGGAGGTCAATTTCCAGGTTTTCTATGTCACTCAGTTTCATTGACTCTCTTTCCCCTGGTAAAATCTATCTGTAGAGCCAGACGCGCATCAAAGACAACAGGCGATTGATTTCCACCGGTTTTGCCAGATAATCACTGGCCCCGGCAGCAATACATTCGTCTTTATCACGCTGCATGGCCTTGGCGGTCAAGGCAATGATCGGCAGTTGTGCAAATCTGCTCTGGGCACGAATCCTTCTCATGGTTTCGTAGCCATCCATCTGCGGCATCATGATATCCATGAGAACCAGATCGATATCTTGCCGCAGGTTAAGTATTTCCAGTGCTTTGATGCCATTTTCCGCCTTAATGGTCTTGATTCCTCTGTCATGTAATACCTTCGACAAGGCAAAGACATTGCGCATATCGTCATCGACGATCAGGATATTTTTATCCCGTAAATTTTGATCACCACCATGCAGCAACGAAATCATCAGCCTTTTCTCTTCAGGCATTTTCTCAACTATTCGATGCAGAAATAAAGACGTCTCATCAAGCAACCTCTCCTCTGAGCGGAGTCCTTTAATTATGATTGATTCTGAATATTTACGTAGTTCTAATTCCTCATCGATCGTCAACTCTTTGCCGGTGTAGACTATAATCGGTGGAGGTGTTACTCCCGGATCTTTCTCTATTGCCTTCAGCAACTCGAAGCCTGACATATCCGGCAGCCCCAGATCCATGATTACACAGTCGAAATGCTTCTGTCGGAGGGCTGCCATGGCCTCTTTCCCGCTAGAAACCTCTTGGATAACTACGTCTTGGTCACCGACAAGTTTGCTAATAGCCTGTCGTTGATTAGCATTGTCCTCGATGAGCAATAAATCTTTCACATCCTTGTCGATTATCGATTCAAGGACGGCTAATGCTTGTTCCAGGTCTTCCTGGCTGACCGGTTTGGTAAGATAGCCGATGGCACCTTTAGAAAATGCCTCTGGAACAGGGTCATCGGCGGACATGAAGTGAACTGGAATATGACGGGTGGCAGGATTGTCCTTGAGCGATTCGAGAACCACCCAACCATCGATTCCAGGGAGATTGATATCGAGAATGATCGCTTTTGGTTGATATTCTTCGGCAAATTTCAGGCCTTCTTCGCCGCTGAGTGCAATCAGCACCTTAAAACCTTTGGTCTTACAGAAGTGCAAAAGGGTGGTGGCAAAATGTATATCATCCTCAATTATGAGAACAGTCTTGTCGCTAGCACCGAGTGTCTCTCGGTCATCGGCAACGGTGTTAATCGATTGCTGGTCGTCTTTACCGGCAAATGGCTGAGATAGAGCAGTTACTCCTGGAGCCCTTTCTCTTTTCGTCCCCTCTGGTGCGGGAGAGGTCCTGGGAGTGCTTATGGTCGACGCGTCTTTCGGCAAAAAGAGGGTGAAGGTCGAACCGATATTTTCTTCACTCTGCAACTGAATCTCACCACCAAGAAGATTGGCAAGTTCTCTTGATATGGATAGCCCCAGCCCGGTCCCGCCATATTTTCTGGCAGTGCCGCCCTCCAGCTGTTGAAAGGCTTCAAATACGATCTTCTGTTTGTCTACGGGAATGCCTATCCCGGTGTCGCGGACATCTATGGCAATGGTGTTTTCATTTGTCAGACCAGGTCTGGAGAAGACAACTGTTGCTTTGGGTTGGCAAATCTCTACTGTTACGCCACCCTGATTGGTAAATTTAAAGGCATTGGCGATGAAATTCTTTAATACCTGCTCAATGCGCTGCCGGTCGCTGGTTATGGCGGCGGGGCAATCTTCTCGGGTGGCTACTTCGAAAGAAAGGCCCTTTTCGTCTGCCAGTTTTCTGAAATTTCTGGCAAGCCCATCTTGCAATTCGACCAAAGGTATCTCTGCCAGTTTCAGCTCCATTTTCCCTGCCTCTATCTTTGCCAGATCAAGAATTTCATTGATCAGGGAAAGCAGGTCGTTGCCGCTGTTATAGATGATTTCGGCTGACTCAACCTGTTCGGCGAGGAGGTTGCCTTCCTTATTATCGACCAATAACCGGGAGAGAAGCAGCAAGCTGTTGAGTGGTGTTCGCAGTTCATGGGACATGTTCGCCAGGAATTCAGATTTGTATTTACTGGCAATGGCAAGATCTTCGGCCTTCTTCTCCAAATCCTTACCTAATTGCTCAAGAACCTGATTTTTCTCTTCAATATTTTTTTTGTTACGCTCCAGGTATTCAGTTTTTTCCTCAAGTTCTTCATTGGCTGCCTGCAGCTCCTCTTGCTGCTCTTTCAGTTTACTTTCAGAGGCCATGAGCAATTGTGTCTGTTCTTCCATCTCTTCATTAGAGGCTTGCAGTTCCTCCTGCTGTCGGTGCAATTCTTCGGTCTGTTGTCTGGTTTGCATGAGGGCCTCGCCCAGTTCACGCCGCGCCCGGGCGGAGGCGAGGATAATGGCGATGGCGCCGGCAGTTTCCTCAAGAAATAATTTCTGCAGTTCAGTAAGTCCATGGAGGGTGCCAAGTTCCATTACCGCCTCAACCTGGTTGTTAAGGACAAATGGCACTATTGACAGGTGCCTGGGCAGCAGGTTACCCAGACCGGAGGTGATTGAGAAATATTCAACTGGAATATCTGTTAGATAGAGGATTCTCTTTTCGCGTGCAGCTTGACCGGGGAGTCCTTCACCTATTTTGAAAGTGCTCGAGGACCCGGTTCCAGGTTGAACGGCATAGCCTGCTGTATACCTGTATCTTCCCTTGGTATCGAGGGTGTATATGAGCCCTGCTTGTTGTTGCAGATAGTTGGCCATAAAAATAACAACTTCTGTACACAGTTCTTCCAGGGACTTGTCCCCCCGCAGGAGGCTATCAAGTTCGGTGATTCCCTGTTTCAACCAATTCTGTTGGTCGGACGTGCTGCGTGTCGTCTGAAGGTCCTCGACCATGACATTAAAGGACTGGGTGACTGCTCCTAATTCATCCGAACTGTGAACAGGAATTCTATGCGAGAGATTGCCCGCACCAATCAGTTTTGCCCCTGATTCGAGCAAGCGCAATGGCTTAACTATTTTGACCGCAAAATAGACGGAGATGACAAGGGCGAAGACAAGAACACTGAAGAGTACCAGGGTTTGTCTTTTAGTTATCAGATTGACTACCGCCATTGCTTCTTCAATGGGTTGGTCCACCACCACCAGCAGTTTTGGTTCTGCCACTACTCTGGCGTTACTCAACACCTCTATTTGATACCGGTTGAAATATGTCTGGTTGGGGCCGAGTGTCTTGCGACCGGCGACAAAGTCCTGTACCAGTGGATTTTCAAGAGCGTCTTCATCGGCCAACACTGCACTCTGATCGGGATAAGCAAGGTATTTCCCTTCGGCGTTGACAACGTATACATATCCTGTCTCTCCGACATGCAGACCGGTGGTGAAATTCAACAGTTTTGTCATGTCGATTTCCGCGACGAGAACCGAGGTAACATTTCTGTCCATCGGGCTTAACAAGGGTATATACAAGTCGAGCAGCAGAAGTTTATTACTGCCGGCATGTAATTTCCCTACTACTGAGTGGTGATCTTCTTTTTTGAGAAATTCGGGGTGATCACTATGTTTCCCGAGGTCTTTTTGGTTATAGACTGTGTCACGGCCCACCTTCACCAGCTCCTGGCCACCGATTTCAGCAAGAGTGAGGCTGCTAAGATGAGGGAACGACTTTATCAGGAGTTGCAGGAGCCATTCTTTGTCGGCTGGATCTGCGCTCTCCAGTTCAGTGCTTTCGGCAACCAGATTAATAACTTGTGCTATATCGGCAAGAGATGATTGAATCAACTGGGCCGAATTGTTGGCAAGGCCCTTGTGGATCTGGGCAACCGACTGCAAACGAACACGTTGAAAATCCCTCAGTGTCGTAAAGCCAAATCCGGCGAGGGGAATTATTGCCAGAAAGAGGATGAAAACAGTCAGTCTGACACTCAAGCGATTCCACCATTTCATAGTGTCCTCTCATATTTCACCCCGATAAACGGGATAGATACCATCACGCAATTCTTTCTAAAAAAAGAAATGAATTTCTAAGGTACTAAAATTGAACATCAACAAGTTGATCAGCCATTCGCCATACCCGGGACGGGAGGTTTATGCCGAGTTTTGCCACCAGATCTTTATTGATTATGAGTTCAGGTTTCTCTGGATTTTCGATAGGAATCTCTTTGGGTGCTGTACCTTTGAGGATCTTGTGAATCAAACGAGCCGCCTGCTCACCATTAGCAAAGCGTGAGCCGGCGTAGGAGGCAAAAGCTCCACCGTCTATGCTGGCCTCGCCATAGCCAAAGATCGGGATTTTCTCAGCCATGGCTTTGGGGAAAATTATCGGGCGCAGGGCTTTATCTGTTGGTGCCGCCGGGAGTTGCAGAATCACATCAGTTGTTGCCCTCGACAGTTCGCCTGCGGCGCGTTTGATATCGGCATCCGACTCGACCTCAACCACCTGCAGCTCGAAGCCCAGTTCTTTGGCGCTAAGCCTTGCGACAGCAAGTGCCTGCCTCGATGGGACGATGGAAGGAACATGGAAGCAAAGCACTTTTTTGGCATCGGGGAGAATTTTTCTGATAAACCAGAGGCGCTTGGCTGTGAGCTGGGTGTCGTTGGTATCAATTCCGGTGAAATTATTGCCGGAGCTGACCATACTGGCAACAATTCCCCTCTCAACCGCGGAGGAAACCGAGAGGAAAACCACCGGAATGTTGGTTCCTGCCGAAGCGACGAGCAGGGCGTCCGCCTCAATACCACCACCGGCAATGGCCACATCCGGTTTGGCGGCAATAATCTCTGCAGCCATAGTAGCAAGCTGCTTGCGATCCCCCGCAGCATTTTTAATTTCATATTTAAAGGTGTGGCCTTCTTCGGTAGAATGGGTGGCAAGTGCATTCTTGAGCCCAGCCACTGGCAGCTGACGGACATCGCTGGCCATAAGAATACTGATTTTTATATTTTTGGCTTCAACGGATGGGGAAAACAATAGCAGCAGGCAACATATTGGAATCACAAAAATAAAAAGACCCCACAGATGACAAGAGAGCAATACCAATGGTTCATTTTTCAATCCTTGTAGTATGAGACGATTTTCAAGAATCATTGTAAACCTCCTTGGTGTGCCTGTTATATTTACACCTCTAAATTCGGTCGGGAATACTTGTTTGTGGAAAGTGCAAGGGGAATTTTCGTTGGAGATTGCCACTGGTACATCTAGTTTATCCCAACAAAATCTGTAAGTCAAATTCCGAGGAAAATAATCCACTTTACCAAACGATCAGCTCTTGTCCCGACAGATAAGCCAGTCGGGGATAATAAAGATAAATCCGGTTAAAGAGCATGATTATAGAGCCTTTTGCAAAATGAGCAGTATTCGAAATTGTTCATTGATAGCCTATCTGATCTTTGACAACCTAATAAAATAGTCGTAGAAGTTGGTCTGAAAACAAGGTGATAACTCCAAACATCAGATGCAGAGATACCTTTGCGTGCCCTTGACCATAACATTGTTGGCGCCGCAATCTTCTTTTAACTGACTATTTGCCCGTTCTGTACAGGAGCGAATTTTATAGCGCTCTGCTTCATGAGGAGCCATTGGTAACGGTTCTTTGCCACGTTCATTTTTGTCGATGATCGGGATGTGTCCATACTCGCAAGAGACGAAATGATGCTGGAAATTCAACGCCGTATTCATGCAGAATCGGAAAAAAATAAAATGATTGATAGCCTGCAAGAGGCTTTGCGCGAAGATAAGGTTTTGTGTGGAATTTTACCTATCTGTTCGAAATGTCACAAAATACGAGATGATCAAGGATACTGGTTACAAAGCGTTGCTGCAAGGTAGGTTGACACGCAACATAACAAGAGTAATAGCAAGTTGCTGAAGATCTCAGTCAGGCTTGTGTTTGTTATGGCAATTTCACTAACCCCATCCAAATTATTCTTGATCCCCCTTCCCCCATAAGTTGATTTTTTCGATCAGCTTGAGGGGTGACGTTATCGTTCGTTCGGCCAGGTTGTAGAGGCTTGAGCCGATCGCAGAAGGAGATAAAACAGTAACATTGGGATCGTCTAAGGTTCCGGTAATGCTGACCGGAATGGCGATCAGGCTGTCGCCGAGGAGGTAGTTGACCCCAGGAATGTATTTTACTAGAGTGTCGACGGTTTTAAATGGCGCAGCCAACAGCTGAATATCGAGTGTTTCATCTTCCAGGCGAATTTGACCGGTACCTACCAAGCCGAGGGTCTCGCCATCCATGAAAAATTTATCGATGAGAAGCTTGCCGTTCTGAAACCTGCCTGTCAGGGTTATAGTCGTGTAGGCGAGGCCGTTGGCGCCGAGGTCCGGCAGTCGTCCCTTGACTATTTCGGTGAAATTGAGTACTTCCAGGATTCTCGAAAAAAATTTGTCTTGCTCGATCACACCGTTACTCAGCGTGATCTGCAAAGGCCCCGTCAGGCCCTTGACTAGCTCGTTCATTTTCCCCTTGGTGGTGATTTTGCTCGAAAAATCGAGGCTGCCGGTTGCCTTGACTCGGCCCTCGGTCAGGCAGGTGTAGCTGGTAGCAACGTCGAGATCCTTCCCTTTCAGGGTCATATCGAGGGAGAATTCATCCCCGGCAAAGGAAAACATACCCTGTGTATTGATGTCGCATACTTTGGCACTTTCAAACTTGACAGCGGCCCCGTCGCGAGCGAACGAGACTGTGCCTTCAACGGGATCCAATGTAAGGTTCTTGCTTTGGAGTTTGTTGATATCGATTGTAACTTTTGCACCGTCTGCTTGCAGGTTGATCTGTGCGATATTCACGGAGTCGGTCGGTGACAGGACAAAATGCAGGTTCTCGCCGGTCAGCTGTCCCGTGGTGGTGACCTCGGCTGGTTCCGTCTGTGGGATGGTGACGGTAAAATCTCCCGCCACTCTACCACTTGCGAATTGATCATCGACGAACAGGGCCTGCAGGGTTTCGTGCTGCAGTGTGCCGGTAAAACTGAGGTCGCGTTGATCCATGTTGAGGTCAAAGACCATGGTGGCATCGGAGTACTGATCCTTGATATGCAGTCGTTTGACCTGCAGTTTGTCCGGCCGAGAGTCGACATCAGCGGTGATCCCAGGACCTTTCTCTATCTGTACCAAACCTTTGAAGGAAGTGGTGGCGTCCGGCTGCCAGGAGACCTGTGCGTTGCTGATAGTGAGAGGCGCATGGATCGTATAGGGTGTCGGCACCTTGAGTTTTGCGGAGAGCCATTCGACCGACTGCGGCCCCATGGAGCCATCCAGCCCGAGTTCGATTCGTTCAAGCTTTTGAGGAAAGCCTCTGAGTCTGCCGGACAGGACGAGTGCTGCGTCTTGGTTGGTGGCCTGGAGTTTTTCGAAGGTCAGTTGCTGGGTATCAATTTTAAACCCTCCGCTGGCGATATGGATGATGTCCGGCAAGGATTCCGACTCGACTGCGAGGTCTTGCACCGTTCCGGTGGAGTTGAACTTCCACTCGGACGGTCTGCCAACCTTGCCTTTAAGGTTCAAGGTAGACAATGCGACTCGACCGGTCACTTGCCTGGCCGTGCGCAGCTTCTCACGGAGTCCTTCCCGGGAGGCCAGCCAGGGATAGAGTTCTGCCATGTCCAGTTCGAATTGACCTGAACTGATGTCGAGGGAAAGGTCTTCGTCAAAGAGTAACTGACAGGAGAGATCGGCAAGCTGAGATCGTCCTATTGAGCCGCCCAGCTTGCCGAGATTGAGCCGGTTTTTGCTGAAGGCCACCTGTCCCTCTGTGATGGTGATCGGCAGAGGTAAGCTCTGGTAGTCGGCGGTCAGGCTCAGTTCGTCGATCTCGACTGTGCTGTTGATGCTGCTCAGACTGTCGCCGAGGGTGAGTTTTCCGTGGGCGGTGCCTTGCAGGTTGGTGATTTTTTCCAGTTCGGCAGTGAAGGTCGGAATACGTATCACCCGTTTGAGAAGTGCTTGGGTTTCGCTGAGGTCGGCGCTCAAATTCAACCCCAGCTTGAACAGATTGTGCTCTCTCGTCAGCCCTATCGCAAGAGTGCCGTCCCGGCCGGTAGATGAATCCAGGTGAGCCGACAATCCGGAACCTTGAAGAACGCCATTGGTAATCACCACATCCCCGGCAACCTCGGTCAAGTTGATGTCGATGGCCGGGACCGAGACCTTGCCGTCCTGCAAGTGTCCTTTGATCAGAATGTTGTTCAGATCGCCCAGTTGCGAAAAGTTTTCTCCATGAGAGGTGAAGTTGATCAGAGGTACTTTACCGCCGCGCAGGTAGTCGAATATTTGTTTGATGGGGGTGGAGTCGCCTGCCAGGGACAGAGCGGTTTTGCGGGTCGCATCAACATCAATGTTGGTGCCTGTCATATTCACCGTGATAGCCGGTGTGGTTGGCGCCAAAGTCAGCTCCCCGGCCAAGGTCAGGGCCGGTTCCTCCAGAGTCAATCGATCGATTTTGGCGGTCATCTTGTCGCCCGCCATCTGCACTCTGCCGCTGAGATTGAGGCCTTCAATGTCAACCAGACTGTGTTTGCCCTGGGCAATCGCCAGTTTGCCGTTGTTGACCTGAATTTCCAGGCCGGTAATCACCTGGCCGAGCGGTGCGACGGCCAAGGCCAGGCTCTTGCCCGGCCCTTCAAATTCAAGAGGTTGCGCTGGGGGTTCTTGAGGTTTTTGATCCAGAAGGTCGAGTCTCAACTGAGGTGTGTCCAGTTCGAGTCGGGCAAGGCGAATATTGCCGCTCATCAGAGGGAGAAATTGCGGTGAAATGCGCAGGGCCGCAACTCTGCCTTCTGCCAGATCCGGGATGACCATGGTGACCTGGCGCAGCTCAATGGCAAGCCTGGGTATGTAGGTGAGGCCAATTTCTTGATATAGAAGCCGGCCGCCGGTCTTTTCGGTGACCACTGCCTGGAGTTTCTGTTTGATCGAAGTGAAATCGATGAACCGTGGTACGACAAGTATTGCCGTCGCTAGCAGGAGTAAAATTGCGGCAATACTCCCATAGACCCAGATGCGGACCCGGGTTGCGGTGGGCACAGGGCGTTGTCTTTTCTGGTAGTTGTTTTTTTCCATTGCGTGTCTGTCGCAGAAGATGAGGTAGTGAATTTTTTAAAAGCGATTATGTTGTCGTGTATATGTTAAGCATGGTTTTCGAGAGGGGGGCACAATAGAGCCAAAATAACAATATGAATCAAATGAGGTTCGATTTGCGCCAAAGAGATTGTGCTCGAGAGTCAGGGCTGGCTATTGAGGCAAAGCCGATACTGGAAATACTCTATCAAGATGCATATTTAGTCGCGGTAAATAAACCAGCGGGACTCTTTGTTCACCGAAGCTATATGGATAAAGATGAAATATATTTCGCTTTACAACTTGTTAGAGATCAAATAGGTCAATACGTATACCCAGTGCATAGACTGGACAGACCAACATCTGGGGTTCTGCTCTTTGCTTTAAGTGTTGAAGTCGCTCGCTTAATGGGGCAATCTTTTGCCGATAGAACCATAAAGAAGACATATTACGCATTAACTCGTGGCCATTTATTAGGCAGTGAGACTATTGACTACCCACTCAAAGAAAATCTCGACACCTTGGGTGATCAAAATGTCAGCCGAAATAAAGAGCCACAACAGGCCAAAACTGCCTACCAGTCACTCTTAACCGCATCACTGCCAATTCCATTGGGTAAATTTGACACTGTTCGCTACTCATTGATTAAGCTGGAACCCAGCACAGGCCGTCGACATCAAATTAGACGACATTTGGCTCATTTACGCCACCCAATTATTGGTGATATCAACTATGGTGATAATAAGCAGAATCCATTTTTTCGAGAGTACTTTGGTTTCAACCGCTTAATGTTGCTTGCTAAAAAACTTGATTTTGTTCATCCTGTAACCAATGTAAAAATCGCACTTGAAGTTGAGTTTGATCAACAATGGCTCAATGTTTTCGATAAGTTGAAATGGTATTGTGTCCCATAATATTTCCAGGCGGCCAATGCTTACATGGTTGTTGATTTTACCCTCTATGTTTAGCGGGAATACAACAGTCAATTAACAATCAAATTCGAGAAGAAAAATGAAAGTTCTCATCAGTGCTATTCTCATGGTGATTGTCGCCGCAGTGCTTATCACCAAGATGATTGGTAGCACCCAGGAGAGTATTGCATCAATGCAAATAGCGTTGGAAAATCATTTTTCCCTGGTCACGACTGGAAAGTATCGTGAAGCCTATGATAATTTCCACAATGACTTGAAACAACGTATTTCCCCCGAGCAGTATGCAGCAGCCTGGGTAACGAGAATTGCGAAGTATGGTCCAATGCAGTCATGGGAAATCCATACCGCCAATAAATCATCAAACCTCTTTACCAGTGAAAAGGAGTATGATGTGGTCCTTTATATTGGCTTTGGTTCTGACAAAAAACGTATCGACAGAGTGTATCACATCTGGAGGATTGACGGGGATAGAACTCAATTAATTTATTCGGGGCTTCATAATGGGGCATCCAATTCCTCGAACTTTGACGTCTTTTGATTCATATCACGAGTGGTGACATCGCAGGAGGAAGTCTGGCAAAAGCCGGACTTCCCGGGGAAGTATTCGTCTGGCACGACATCCTATACGATGGACCCCGGGATCCTGGGTGGCCGAATGAAGACACTCTCAGCGCGCGAGCACTGTTTTTAGAAGAAACCACTGCAGGAGGTTTGGATAGGGAGTTCATTCTGGAGACACTGTGCAGCCAGTACCGGAAGTTGGCGGAAACCGCAACCTACGAGCGCATCGTCCTGTGGTTCGACGCGTGCCTTTTTGATCAGTCCATGCTTGCCCACATTCTCACCTGCCTGCTTCACAAGGGCATTTTGCATGTGGAACTTCTTTGCGTTGATGCATTTCCCGGGATCGTACCGTTTCATGGTCTTGGACAACTGCTGCCGGAGCAACTGGCAGCCCTCTATAAAAACCGACTTGCAGTCACCGAAGAGCAATTCGGCTTTGCGGTTCTTGTCGACAAGGCATTCGCAACTCAGTCCTCAACCATGTTGGTGGAATTGTCGGCAATGATAGAGGCCCCCTTGCCCTGGATTTCCGCCGCCGTAAGGCGATGGATTCAGGAACAGCCTGACCCGACAAGCGGGTTGGGCCGACTTGAGCGTCTTGCCTTGGCCGCAGTTCGAGGCGGGAACGAAACACCGGGGGAAATTTTCGCATCCGTGGCTGCGGCTGATACGCCACCGCAATTCTGGGGAGATGTGACACTTTGGGCCAAGATAAACGGACTGGCGGATCGTGTCCCTCCGCTGGTGTGGATCGAAGGTCCCACTGAAAGATTACCTCAATGGGAAAGTGCGGTATTGCTCAAGGACTTCAAGATTACAGCTTTGCCGAACCGGCCTTTGCATGCGACGATTGATAGCAGCGAGTGAACGAAACATATATGTTAGGCAGCAAGGGCTCTGATGCCTTAGTCTCTTAATAGGTTATTTTTTAAAATGGAGTATGATAATGGCTGAGAATAATTGTGGCAATTGCAGTTTACGAGCAAAATATGACAAGCAGCCGAAGTCAATTGCCGGAAGATTCTGGCGTTGGCACATTAACTTTTGTCCTGGCTGGAAAAAATATTTTGTGTCACTTCCATCGGAAGAAAAAGCAAAAGTTGCTATCAAATACAATTTCAAAAAGTATCAATAGAAGAAGAGCATGCGCTCAGGCCATCACAGCTGCCTGCCGCTCTGTTCAGAGTTGGGTGACAATATATGATGAAATTAAATGATATGGGCTTCGACCAATGGTTTCAATTGCATGGCAGTGCTTTGCGTCAAGAGGGCCTGGATATTGCGCGTATATCGGCAGTTGACCGCGGCTCATACCTCATCAGAAATCTCACCAGGGAAGTCCCGGCTGAACTCGCCGGGAAGTTCTATTTCCAGGCAGAATCTTCGATTGACCTGCCCTGTGTTGGAGATTGGGTAACAGTGCAATATCACAATAACGACACTGAAGCAATTATTCATGAGGTGTTTCCGAGAAAGACCTTTTTGCGCCGCAAATCGGCCGGTGAAAAGATCGATCTACAGATGATTGCGGCCAACATTGACGTCGCATTCATAGTCCAGTCGTGCCACTTTGACTTCAACGTGCGGAGAATGGATCGGTATTTGGTGATGGCAGCAGACGGGGGTGTTGAGCCGATTGTTGTTCTCACCAAGACGGACTTGATCTCACCCGAAGAACTGGAACAGAAGCTTGCTGCCATGAGGTCGAGCACCACTACAGCCAGAGTCCTTGCCCTCAGCAATATCACGGGCATAGGATTTGACGAATTCCAGCAGGTGTTAGTTGCGGGAAGAACATATTGTCTCCTCGGTTCATCGGGGGTAGGCAAAACAACACTCCTTAACCGTCTGATCGGGCAAGACGCTTTTGCTACAAAGGCCGTGAGTGGATCAGGAGAAGGCATTCATACAACTACCCGCCGCCAGCTTATTGTGCTTAATCAAGGTTCCATGTTGATTGATACGCCTGGGATGCGAGAACTGGGCCTTCTCGGAGCGAGCGAAGGGGTCAACCAGGGCTTCGAAGACATCGGCCAGCTTTCCCAGAATTGTCGTTATCCGAATTGTGGTCACATGCAGGAACCCGGCTGTGCGGTTCGAGCCGCAGTAACAAGCGGCGCATTGACTGATGATCGCTATAGAAGCTATATAAAGCTCAGGAATGAGTCGGAGTACCATGAGCTGTCGTATGTTGATAAACGGAAGAAGGATAGAACATTCGGACGCTTCATCAAATCTGTAAAGAAGCAAATGAAGATCTGAAGCGGGCGGTGAACAAATCAATACAATGGACTGGAAAGAGTATGGTCCTGAAAGGCCATAGTCCTCGGCCAGGATGGTGTGCCCGGATTGGCCCGATACCATTGGTTACTTGTTGCCTGCGAAAGCCAGAGTTCCCCCGACTTCTTTGAAGGTTGCAAGATTTTTCAGTGTTTCTCCCCCCAGCAAATAATTAACCACTGCCAGGTTTCCGTTATTAAATACGTAATATCGGGCTGACACTCCTTTGCCGTCTTTGCCTGCGCTAGATGTTATCCAGATGCGGCCTTCACCAACCTCCTCTCGCTGCAACGCACCGGCTGCTGCTCCCTGAAAGTGACGATCCGCCCATTTTTGAATGCAGTCTGCGCTCTTTTGAGAATCCGAACAGCTAAATAGATTCACATTAAATACCCCAAGTATCACGTTTTTTGGCACATCGGGAGGTCTAAAACTGACCATATCATTTGCATCTTTTTCGATAACCCAGGAGGAGGGAGCCGAAATGGACAAAGTTACGCTTTTTCCGGTGTCGCTTTCCATCCAGGGTAGCAGCGTGAAGGTCTTTGACTCTGAAACTGTAGAACCACTTTTGTCGCAGGACATCATCAAGACCAAGGCGAGTATGCAAGTGAGACGGATGAGAATCGTGCGCATGGTTACTCCTTTGATGGAAGGGTTACAAGGTTGCAGGTTGCCTTTGTAGGCATATTTTGGAAACTCTGGTGCCCAGAGTTAATCGGCCACCTGTAGTATGAAAAGACTATCTTTTCTTTACGGCTTTGGCAAACTAATTCCGTTATGGGATTGAAGCCTATTGCGATGAAAACGTCCATACAGGAAAAACGGTAAGACCGGCATTCCGGGTAATATGCTTTCCATACAGGTGAGTAATAAAATAGAGTACAGACTAACTTGGCAGGATCAATCGACTTGGTACGTTAATTCAGTGTGGTATCCTGTGCTTCTAGTGTTGTGACACTGGTGCAAATGTCCTAGATTGCCTGTAGATAAGCGGCTTCGTCAGTCCCCTGACTGAAGCTAAAAGATGCGATGAGTGTTATCTTGCGCGGAAGCGCTCTAAAAAGGGAAAAAATTGTTGGTTGGGACTTCAGTTCCGTTCTGTTATCAAGATACCGGTTTTAACGTATCTGGGCTTGGTTGTCCTTTTGTTCAGTACCTTAGAAATTTTATTCTTGTTTTTTCAACGAATTTCGTAAAGGTACTTATCCCGCTTGTCGGGGTTAGATAAAAACAGTGAGATAGACCGTTTTCAGCGAGGTGGGCAAAGAAGATGAAACGTCTTATAGATGTTGCGTTTGAACACGACTATGACTCCAATCTATTCATGCTTTCCAAGGACCCCAGCGCAAAGAATTGGAAAGTCATTGTTCATTGTAGAGATGGACAAAAGTACGTTCGATCAATCGAGAAATTTTTCGCCTATCCGGGGTGCGCGACTCATGATGGCGAGGCGGCATGGCTGGTTGAATGTTTCAATCCGGAAAAGGTTGAAATACAACGGCCGGGTCTCGAAGCAGTGATTATCAGACATCCTGGCCAAACGGGGGAGACACTTTGAGCTGATACTGTCAACAGTCTGAACGGTGGCGGAAAACAAGGACATTTTTAACCGGGTTGTTGGAAAATGAAGTTGTGGTACGCATTTCGGAAGATCCATGCCGGTGATAAATTTCAAACTCATCTTGTTGTTTCGACAAATTTAGTACCTTAAAATTTCGTTTCTTGTTTATTATAAACGAATTTCGTGAAGGTACTTATCCCGCTTACTAGGGTTAACTATAATATAAAAATGACTGACTGAAATTTCCGACCATGTCTGTTCACCAGGCGGGAAAAATAACCTTTATTGTTAAAGGAATGAGTTTCCCGTTGCATCTGAAAGGAGAAAACAAATGAAAGCTATTTCAGTACTGGCAATGTTTTTCACCCTTTTGTTCTTCAACCTGAATGCAGTTTTTTCACAAGATCTGAACGCCAATATCATGCGTAAAGTGAATGCTGCCAACCAGGAACTTGATAAGGCCGAAGACCAAATAAAGACGGGAAAGTTGGAACTAGCACCGGCTAAAGTGAAGTCTGCGCAAAAGGAATATGATGCTATCTTCAGCTATTATGGTGGAAGTTTCGATCCGGCTCATCCTGTTCTGGTAAAATTAAAAAATCGCATCGCAAATATCACAGAACAGGCATCAGGCAAGAGCCAGAAGCCACAAAGCGGATCGGCGGTTTCGACGGGAGAAAAGCTGCAAACCGAAGAGAAAACGCCACCTGGCATCACAGTTGCGCAGGGTAAAGAACAGAATGATCTCTCCGCAAACATTCGCCGTCGGATAGATGCTGCAGACAGGGCCCTGGTCATTGCAAATCAGGCTGCCGAGAAAGGTGAAAGGGCGGAAGGTTCCCTCACCAAGGCCAGAGTGGAGTATAAAAATATTTTTGAATACTACAAAGGCAGTTTCGACCCCAATCACCCTGATATTATCGCTCTCAAAAAAAGAATCGATACAGCAGAGCAGGCGATGACTGCAGGCTTTGTGCAAAAAAACGCGACGGCCCCTCTCGAGAGCAATTCAGGCGCAGTTGAAGATTTGCCTGCGCAAATGGGTGCAGACCTCGTCGCCATTGCCGGTGCCCTGAATATACTCGAGCATCGTCTCGAGACTGCTGCAAATTCTTCCCAACCTGGGAGCTATCTGGAGGGAGTAAAGAGCGACCTGCAATTTGCTCAAGATAAATTTGAACAATTCCAAAAAAATTACACAGGCAGCTTCGAACCCGGTCACGTTGCTTATCAGCAGGTGCAATTAAGGCTAGAGAGCGGACAAGATGCAGTAGCCAGGCTCAAGGGCGAGGCGGGAGTTGCTGCCCAGGCGGGGAAAAATACACAAAACGAGGCCAATGATGCTGCAGCGCAACGGATCAAAGCCAGATATACTGACGTTCCCCCAACCAGCAAGGTGCATCGGGCCAACGCAGGGCGAATGATCTGGTCAAAACAACCAATAAGTTTAGATGGCCAGGATCAGATTGCCCCTGAAAAGTCATTTCAATTGAGCGACCCCATCTTTGGCAGACTCTATCTCCATCATTCGCTCGGTAACACTCCGGTTTATGGAAGTGATGGAGAACCGCAGGAAAACCGGGATTTCGGTTACGAATTCAGGTTGTTTATCGACGGCAAAGAAAAGGTGGATCGATTTAATGTCTTCAGCAACGGTAATCTCAAGGGGCAAGCAGGGGAAACCTGGACAACCTGGCAGTTTGCTCCTCATCCGCTGCCCCCTGATGATGGCTTTAAGAGCGAGGCTGAGGCATGGTTTCGGACAACAAAAGGTTTGTCACCAGGCACACACTCTGTCCGTTTTGAATTATGGAGTGTTCAAGGACAGCTTCGCTCTCGTGAACCGATATCAATTGGAGAGTTCTCCCTTATTGTCCAAAAAGACGAGCGCATTGCTGCCGGATCGCAGTTTCCGCGAGAAATGTATTCCGGAACTGACGCTGCCCAGTTGCACGAACAATTTAAAAAGGCCCTGGCGCAAGCGAAGATATCAGCCTCTGAAATCGACAAAGTGGCTATCGCCGGTGATTGGGCATACAACCGATACACCGATTCAAAAATTGAGTATCGAAAAATGAGTGCGGCAGTGCTTTTTAAAGACAAAGACAACGATGGTGTCTGCCGTTTTGTGTCGTATAATTTTATCTCGGATAAAAGTGGGAATACATGGTCCACTCCGAAGTTTCATTCTTTTTGCAACGGGTGCCCGGAAGGGGATGCAGAGTGTTCGAGATGACATTTCTTAGTGATAGCACGATCTTTGGGTATATAATTCTTCCAGGGCTGGTTTTTTTAGCCCGTATTCTTGATGTATCGATTGGTACCCTGCGGATTATTTTTATCTCCAAAGGGTTGAAACATTTTGCGGCAATGCTTGGTTTTTTCGAATCTCTTATCTGGTTGATCGCGGTGACCCAAGTAATCCAGAACCTTCATTCATGGCAGACCTATATTGCCTTTGCTCTCGGATTTGGCGCCGGCAATTATGTCGGTGTAGTTCTTGAGGAGAGAATTGCACTTGGAAACCTGTTGATCAGGATCATTACCCAAAAGGAAGCAAACGAACTCGTCAACGTTCTCTGGAATGAAGGTTATGGTGTGACAAGTGTTGATGCAAGGGGTGAAACAGGGCCGGTGAAAATTATCTTCAGCATCACCAAAAGGAAAAATCTTGGTAAAATCATTGAGATTATCAAAAAATACAATCCAAATGCGTTTTACACCATCGAGGATATGCGGTATGTCAATCAGACGTATCCACCGCCGTTGACCAAACGTTCATTGTTCCCTCATATGGGGCTTGGGAAACGCAAATAGATTGACGGGGAAGACTATTTGAAGCGAAAGACATGTATCTGCACTGAGTAAACTTTCAATTGCCATGAATTATGAGCCAAATTGACTCCCTGAAGGAACAGATAGAAAAGGCGCAAGTCGTACTGGCTGAGTCTCGGGAAAACTTTGAGAAGAACCCGGAGAACTACAGTGCAAGACTTCTTCTGATGAGTATGGAAAACTATCTGGCAGATCTTTTTGCGCGACTGGACACCTTAACGGAAAAAAAATAGAAATGTGGGGAGTCATCCCACCAGTCGTCTGCTGTGATATGTTGCTGGGCTTGTGCTTTTCAGCTCAATAGCCTTACCTGCGTGAACGGCCACGATTGCGCAGTTCATTGCGAATCTGCCGTTCTGTCCAGCCGCGATCTATCATGAGATTTCGATAGAATCGCACTTCTTCTCGCGAAGGCCTCCTGTTGAGAATATCTTCAAACGAACGGATAACTATTTCGGTCGGATCTGCTTCGTGCCGTGGTGAAGGATTTGAATATCGATCATCTGATCTTTCTTGCTGGTGGCGCGAATCCGAATTGTTATGCCATCTTTCGCGACGATCGGAACGGTCGGAGGTCCGGTAGACAACAGCAAACTCAGCTCGACAGCCATCTCTTACGGTAATGCCTGATTCGTTTGCCATCCACGATTTTCCTTCAATGCATGGTTTGCTGGAAAGTTGTCTTACCTTCCTGATTTCCTGAATCTCAGCATTGCGAGGGGCGACCGGCAGTGCACAATTGCGTGGTGAAAATTCCTCACTTTCACAGCGGATTGTGTGTGATATCTGCTCAGATACCGCGAGTTTCGGAACAACGAGAAATGCACAAACAAAAATGATTACTGCCAAGATATTTCTCATATCATCACCAAGGTAGAATGAGGAGTCAATTGAAATGCTGAAAATATCATATTTATGAAAATCCCCTGTCAGGATTTTGGCCATTTGAGATCCGGATAAAGCTTCTGAATACAATCCGGACAGATGCTGTGGCTGAAGATCGCTCGGGAATGATCTTGAATATATTTTTCGATCTGTTCCCAATAACCTTTATCATCACGAATTTTTTTACAACTGGCACAGATTGGAATAAATCCTTTAAGGATCTTGTTTTCAGCGAGGGCAGCCTGGAGTTCCCTGATAAGTTGCTCTTTTTCCCTTTCCGCTGCGGCCTTGAAGAGGGCCATTTCAATAGTCGAGTGAAGTTCTCGGATGTCGATTGGCTTGATGAGATAGCCAAATGGCTCACTGGTCTTGGCTTTCTGCAGGAACGTGTCGTCGGCAAAGGCGGTTAAGAAGATAACCGGAATTTTATGGTGGTCATGGATATGCATTGCGGTTTCTATCCCATCCAGTTCGCCTTTCAGTTGGATGTCCATAAGGATTAAATCCGGTGTCACTTCGGCTAATTTCTCCAATGCCTTCTCTCCTGAGGTCACGGAAACCGGGACGTTGTAACCGAGAGAATTGAGCTGTTGCGCGAGCTCGGCGGCAATTAACACCTCATCTTCAACAATCATGATCTCCCATTTTTTCATGTTACATTCCTTTGGTAGATTTGGAGAAAAGTGGCCAATGAATGATGAAACAGGCGCCGTTGTCGTTTTTCATGGACCAGCCTCCCTCAAGCTGGTTTTCCACGAGAAGGGAAATGATTTTCATCCCAAAGGTGTCCGCATGTCGATAATCCAGGCTTGGCGGCAATCCAATACCATTATCGCATACTTCGAGGACAATTTCATGCTGTTGGTTTACAAGCGCTTTTATTGTGATGAGACCCTTTCGGCCATGAGGGAAAGCATATTTCAATGCGTTGGTAATTAATTCATTCAGCACCAGGCCGAAAGGAACTGCCTGGTCGATACTCAAAAATATTTCTTCGGATTCAATAGAAGTGAGGATTGCGCCGCAGAGTCCGTCGAGAGTCTTCATGAGGCTCTGAACCAGATTTTCAGCGTATACTTTCAGGGAAATCTCCGCTATGCTCTCTGATCGGTACAGGGATTCGTGGATCAGAGCCATGGATTTGATGCGGCTTCGGCTGTCTTCCAGGGCATTGCGTACGCGCTCGTCGGAGATATAATTCGATTGCAGGCCCAGCAAGCTGATAATCACCGCCATATTGTTTTTTACCCGATGATGGACTTCCCGGAGAAGAACCTCCTTTTCTTTCAGGGCTGAAGTAATAATTGCCTCCGCATTTCTCCGGACCTTGATTTCCTCTTCCAGTTGACGATTGGCATTCTTGAGATCCTGGTTCCGTTCGCCAAGGGCGGTAAGAAGACTTTCTTTTTCATAGACGGCATTTCTGAGTGAATCTATCATCTGATCGAGGATCTGGCCGAGTTCTCTAGTTTCTATGGTCCCGCTGATGGGGATGCGTACCGGTGTGGTGCCGTCGATTTTGATTTTCTGGGCTGCTGAAATCAGCTTTCGTAGCGGCAAGGTCAGATTTTTGGAGAGCAGGAGCGAGAGGATGAGGGCAATGAAGAGGAAGCTTAAAGAGAGGTAGAATAGCTTTCTTTTCAGGAGATTGGCGGACATTTCTTTTTCGTCGAAGTAGACCGATGAGGCAATATACCAATCCAGCGGTTGAAAATAGGCAACATAGGATCTTTTCCAGAATTTGAATTGTCCTTTAAAGGTCGGCGGTTTTTCCCAAAGATAATCAAGTTGTTGGTTCGGTTGTTTGGCGGCACGGGCTAAATCTGCCAAAATCGGATTGCCGGTCACCGGATTTCTCAGTTGTGAGAAATCGGCACCCTCCAGGCTCGGGTGAATGAGCATTTTCATGTCGCCGGTAAAAAGGTACATATAGCCGCTGTTGGCTACCTTTACCCCGGAGAAGGTGTGTTTTAATTCTACCAGGATCGCATCGAGGCGCTTCTGGCTGTCATTTTCGATATCATCGATATACAATCCCGTCCCGACAACCCAGTTCCATTCTTTCAAAAGCCTGACATGGGAGAGCTTGGGTTGTTCCGCCGAGAGACCTCCGCTCAACGGTTTAGGCCACAGATAATCCACATATCCTTCCCCATCCGCCACACATGCATCGACGAAGGCCTGGAAGAGGTTTTTTTTCTGGCCCAGGGCGCAATTAAACTTTGGATCGTCCAGCAGCTGCCCATCGAGTTCGGGAAGAGTCGGATGCATGATCATCCGGGGAATCGGTTGGCCCATATCGTTGATCCATATGTACCCGACGCCGTTATCATAGCGCAGGTCCTTAATTTCTTTGATGGCCTGCCTTTGAGCTTCCGTGGCGCTGAGGAGTCCTTGCTGGTATTGCTGGTAATAGCTTTCAATCAATTGAGCGCCCAGTCCGCTGACGTTTTTCAGCTCCGCCTTCCTTCTCTCGAGCAGCGCATTCCGGTGAAAGAGAAGACTTTTATATTCGTTCTCAACATTTAGGAGAACGGTGTGGAGTAGATTCTTGGTCATTTCGTCCTGCTCCAGGAAGATCGCCTTCTCGGTCTCCACTTGAACAATAACTATAATTGTCACCAGAGTCAGGGTAACGATGCCTGCGACGACAACCATGATGCGTGATTTCAGTGTTTTTAGCATAAACAGCCTTTTGCAGGTACGTATCCCGTTCACCGGGGTTCGTGTTTCAGATATGTCCCAGTATCAATGGTACCAAAAAAACCCGTTTAAATCTTGGGTAAACAGAATGTACTCGAAAATGAGAACATCGACAGGATGCCCATCACCCCGCAGCATTTTTGTTCTGGACCAAATATTCGTATGCCTTGACAAAATTGGCGAAAAGGTGGAATCCTGTGGTGACTTGTATGCGATTGTGTATTCCGATTCTTCAGTCATGGAAGGAACTATCTGATCAACAATCTATAGAGAGGAGGTATCTGATGGAGTTTGAAACAGTCCTTGTTGAAACAACAGAAAAGTTCGTCGGCATAATAACCCTGAACCGTCCGGAACAGCTCAACACCTTTACCAGTCAGATGGCGGGGGAGCTCCATGCCGCACTCCTGGCGATGGAGGCCGACAGCAATGTCCGGGTAGTCCTCTTGAAGAGTTCAGGGCGGGCATTTTGCGCCGGGATCGATGTCAACGAGCTGACCGGCAAAACGGCAACGCAATATCGGCACTGGATAGAGTGGATGGAAAACCCCCTGGTGACGATATCCGCTATGAAAAAACCGGTTATTGCGCAGCTGCAGGGCGTTGCCACCGCTAACGGCATGGGACTTGCGGCGGCCGCAGATCTGGTTATTGCTTCTGAAAGGGTGAAGATGGGACTTACGGCAATCAATGTCGGGCTCAACTGTGTCGGTCCGGTTCTGCCCGTTGCCCGCTGTGTGGGTCGAAAAAAAGCGCTGGAGTTGCTGCTTTACGGCAATCTCTTAAAAGCCCAGGAGGCGCTTGAGCTTGGGCTGGTGAATCGCGTAGTTGCCCATGAAGAACTAGACGAGGCAGCGTTGAAATGGGCCGAAGATCTGGCAGCGAGAAGTCCCCTGGCGGTGCAGATCGCCAAAAGTGCCTTCTATCAATCGGAGGATATGGACTATCAGAAACAGTTTCAGTTTATGAATGAGGCCTTTGCCAGGTTATGTACCACCGATGATGCAAAGGAGGGGGTGGCAGCCTTTTTGGGAAAAAGAAATCCTGTATGGAAGCTGCAATAGGGTTTGACTTTCGATTTTAGATGCCGATAGTTGCAGGTGCTATTGAAACTTAAAGAAACCCGGTAAACCTGTTAAGTGTCTTTCGCAGATTATTTTCGCTCAAAACACAAGAAAAAAATCTGCGAGGCACTCAAAGGCAGGCACGAACCTGCACTGCTCAATCCTTTGGAATCTGCAACATGTCGGCTAATCTGAAAATACTTTTTGCTCTTACCCTCATCCATTTTACCGGCGACTTTTACACCGCCTTCATTACCCCGCTGTTTCCGGTATTTGTTGATAAACTCGGCCTTTCCCTGACTCAGATAGGTATCATTGCCGGTACCATGCGCCTCCTGGCCTTTATCATCCAGCCGACCGTTGGATATCTCGCCGACCGATATCAGACGAGGGCCTTTATTTTCATCGGGCTGGCGCTGACCATCGTTTTTATCCCGCTGTCGGGTATTGCTCCCAATTTTTGGGTTCTGCTCCTTTTTGTAGCCCTAGGCTCGGTCGGCTCCTCAATGTTTCATCCCTCGGTGACCGGCATGGTACCCCTCTATGCCGGCAGTAAGGCCGGCCTTTCCATGTCGGTGTTTAACACAGGCGGAACTCTGGCCTTCGGCCTTGGGCCCCTGTTCATTACTGGCTATGTCGCCTATTTTGGGTTGTCGGCCATGCCTGCCACCATGATTGCAGGTTTGCTGCTCCTGATTTATCTCTGGCGGGTTATACCTCAGCCGCAAAGTGAGGGCATGAAACGCACCAGTTTTTTGGGGGCGCTGCAAGAAAGCCTGGGGGACGCCTGGAAAGTCATCGCCTTGATCTGGCTGGTTATGCTGCTGCGGGCCATAGTCGGCCAGTCATTTCTAACTTTTATGCCGGTGCTCTACGTACGGGAGGGTTTCACTGTGGTTGAGGCAGGAGGGATTTATGCGTTATTTATCGTATCAGGGACCCTCAGCGGCCTGCTTTCCGGCCACCTCTCGGATCGTCTCGGCTTCAAGCCGGTCTTTCTTGTTTCCTTTCTGTGCATGGCCCCGACCCTGTGGTTCTTTATGCAGTTGAACGGCAACTGGGTTTATTTCGGAGCAGTATTAGCCGGTGGCTTTGTCCTGGCGCCCCTGCCCCTGGGTGTTACCATGGCCCAGACCCTGGCGCCCAAGGGCCGTTCCATGGTGGCAAGTCTGATGATGGGCTTTGCCTACGGCCTCGGCGGTGCCATCACCCCGATCGTTGGAAAACTGGCCGATTCCTATACCATTCGCCCCGTTCTGACCCTCGTTGCCTTTGTTCCCCTGCTGACTCTGCCTATTATCGCCCTTTTTCCGAAAACCCGCAGCAACGGTTGATAACGAACAAAAAACTTGAATGACGCATCATGGCAACCATGGCAACGTTTCCCGATCTGATTTCACTCACCCGCGATATCCAGCATAACTGCGACATCTCCGATGCCCGGGACCATGGTATCTATACCATGTGCACCATGGTCCTTAAGCTCCGCAATCTTTATAAATGGGAAAAAGGTCTGCAGCCATGGGAAGAGCCTGAGGCAGCCGATCTTCTCGACTGGATTGAGGCAAAAGAAAACTTTTGGGCGACTCTAGCAGGTGAGCCATTTCGGACCCTTTCGATTACAAGAAAAACGTTTGGACCGTACGATCTCGAAGAGATCAACGGCGTTTTGCGAGGAAAAAAAATACTGTATGGCGCCGGCTTTGGACGCTCAATGAAGACCGTCTTTTTTCTTGCCGAGATCATTGAGCGGCGCAGGACGGAGGGGTGCCCGATACTTGTTTTGGGCAAAGAGTGGGCAAAAGAAATGGCTGCTCCCTTCGCCATGGTGCAGGATGGTCTGATAATTATCCGCAAGGAATCTCTCCGCTCTTTTTTTTGGGACCAGATGATGGAAGTTCGTGCCTCTTGCAGGAATTCTATCCGACAGGCATTGCAGCCCTATGGAGTGTTCAAAAACGGCGTACTTGACCGGGAGCTGTTTAGGGCCGCCCTCGATACTGTTGTCGAGCAGGAAATGAACCTGTTTATCTACCATGAAATTGGTGAGATTCTGCAAACGACCCTTGACTCCGCGGCACTGCAAGCCATTATCGGCCATTTTCCCGGTACGGTTTTTGAATTTGTCAGCCGGGCGGTGAAGGATATCCTGGCCGATACGCACCCGCGTGGTCTCTTGGCCTTTATCGTTCGGGAGCAACGGGACTCGTCTCTTGGCTTTTACCTTTCTTTGCTCGATGGCCTTCGGGAAAGACTTTTCCCGGAGATCGGTGCGGCCTTTCAGCTGTTTTCCTCCGATCGGAAATGGGCTCATATTGAACAGGCGCGCACTCTCTGCTGGGAGAGAAACCAGCGGGTTGCCGAGCAGATAAAGGTAATCTCCCAGGCCATAGGTAATGACCAGGATGAAATGATAGTCAGCCGTTTTAACAGCCGTATTCTCGAGCCATTGGGGCTTCTAAAGCCAAAGGAGGCCTAACGTGAAAATACAAGGATGCAGACTCTTTGCATGCGGCTATCTTTGGCCGCTTGTTATTTCACTCGCACCTCGACTGCGCTGATTTTGTCAATGACGATGATTGCATCAAAAAATTCCTTTTGCGCAAGCTTTTCAAGATGTAAAATGCCGTTATTGACGTTTTTGACAATTCCCGCCATGGTCTGGCCGGAAGATAATGTAACCGTTACTGTTTTTCCTTTAAATGCCAGGAGATTGTCAGCAAGGGTCAGTTCAAGGTTGATTTGCATGGCTGCCCCCTTTGTCTCGGTGGCCGCGCAAGAATCCTGAACAAGATATGTTGCTGACATAATCATACTGAGTAGTACGGTGGCAACGAGAGTTTTTTTCATGGTGTGGGCCTCCTCCTAAGCATGGGTTTCTGGGTTGGATGTGGAAAAGGAAATTACCATAAATCCACAAAATTTTCCCAAAAAAACATCGCCGGCATAAGGGCAAAATACGCTTTATGCCGGCGGGGCCTATCAGCCTTCCTGTATGCCTTCGAGCTTCCAGTTCTGGGTGCCGGTGGGTCTTCCCCAGGTCCACTCCTCTTTGAACTTGATCGGGTCGGTCATGCTGCCTGAAACCAGGGCACCGCTCTTGTCATCCACGGTGAAGTCGAGAAGATTGGCGGTAAAAAGTACGGTGACGAAATCCTCACGACCGTCGCTGCCGGCCTGGGTGATTTCTACTCCGCGAACGGCAATGGACTCCAATTTGTTGATATGCCCCTTGCTGCGCATTTCCACAAAATGGTCCTCATACTCGCTTGCCAGTTGCTCGCCGAGGAGATGGCGGTAGGAATCGAGTTCCCGACGCATCCATCCTGCCTGGACCTTGAAAAAGACGTCGGAGGCCACTTCAGTGAAATAGGCCGGGTCAAAATTCTTGTCTGTTTCTTTGATCTGGCTTATGCCGTCATCAATCAGGTTCTCGCCGATGATCGGCGGCGGCTGGGTGGTATTACCACTCTCGCTGCCAAAGATGCCGGACGGCAGGATGCTGGATGGCTGAACTCCCTGTCGGGCATATTGGTTGGGCGTGGCATTGCCTGCACCCTGTCGGGCTTTGGCAAATTTCCTGTAGAGAAAGAATGCCACTCCGCCGAGAATCAACAGAGGTAAAATCCCCATGCCGGAGCCTGCGCCCCCGAACATCGAGCCAAACAGCATCCCGCCTATGGCGCCACCGAGCAGGCCGCCCATCATGCCTCGGCCAAAGCCACCGCCGGCAGCAGGGGCCCCTGCTGGAGCAGTCGCAGGAGCTTTGCTGGGACTTGGTTTCGAGCTGAAGGATTTTCCGCCCGATCTGGAACGGGCATCGGCGTAATCCGTCGTCAGCCCACCTTCAATGAGGGCGAATGCGATAAGTAGCAGAAAAATCGGTGTGAATCTCTTCCATAATGTTGTCATAATTTTCTTACATCTCCTTTTTAGTAGTATTTATGTTGATAAAAATTTGATAATGTTTGGAAAACACGAAACATGCAAAGTCAGCAAGGCGACCTCAAATTGCTGAGGAACGCACAGAATAGCAAGAGATATTGATTTGAACAAATAGATAAATAGAGAACCTTTGTTCTATAAAACCGAAACATATAATGGAATGGCTTAACTATCATCACCTGCACTACTTCTGGATTGTGGCCAAGGAGGAGAGTGTTACCAAAGCAGGAGAAAGGCTCCGGTTGGCTCCCTCGACGATCAGCATGCAAATCAGCAGGCTTGAAGAATCTCTGGGTGGTAAACTCTTCCGGCGGGTTGGCCGCAATTTGCAACTGACGGAACTGGGACATGTGGTTTTCCGCTACGCAGACGAGATCTTTGCACTGGGCCTCGAACTCCTTGATACGGTCAAAGGTAGAGCAGTTTCCGGGCCACTTCGCTTTGAGGTCGGCATCGTTGATATACTCCCTAAGTTGATGGCCAGGAGAATCTTGGAACCAGCCTTGGTTCTTGCTGAAGGAGTGCGCCTTGTCTGCCATGAAGGGAAAGAAAAACAACTCCTGGCTGAACTGGCTATCCATAGCCTGGATATCGTCCTCACCGATTCGCCGGTCAAGCCTGGCCTGAGCGTTAAAGCCTACAGCCATCTATTGGGTGAATGCGGGGTGACGTTCTGTGCCGTCGAATCCATAGCAGGGCCCCTCCGTCAAGGCTTTCCGCACTCGCTGAACAATGTCAGGATGTTATTGCCAACTCCAATGTCGGCGCTGCGCGGAAACCTTGATCAATGGTTTAGTTCGCTGGGTATTCGACCGGAAATTGCAGGAGAATTTGACGATCATGCTTTGCTGAAAGTATTTGGTCAGGCCGGGGATGGTATTTTTACCGTGCCGTCTATCATCGAACAAGAGGTATGCCGGCAGCATAACGTTGCCATATTAGGCAGATCCGAGACAGTCAGAGAGCGTTTCTATGCAATTTCCGTGGAACGGATAATTAAGCACCCTGCAGTCGTAGCCATTCGGAATGCGGCCAGGGGTTTTGGCGAGCAATGGAGTGTTAACCCCGTTTCCGACCATTAAATTTTCTAAGGGACGAAGGACCGATCGAAGTGTAACATTTTTCACAGTCGGCACTAAGCCGTTGTAAAATATTAACATGGCCGAAGAAATGCTAGGAACGGCATAAGGAGCCGTAAGGGAATGGTTATAATTCTCATGGGTATTTCCTAACGGCTCCTAAAATATTTTCTTTTGCCATTGCCAGAGATAGTTGGTAATGAGAGCGGGATACCCAAGCTGGTTTCAATAGTAATCTGGGCAAACACTGGTCCTGAATAATACAGATTGTTGGCTTCATGGCAACTTGGAAAAGCGGTCCTTTTACCCGATCAGCTCTTTATATTCTCAAGAAAAATTGGACGGCCTGTACCGATCTGCTGCCCATCGTCCTGGTTATTGCCTTTTTCCAGGCGGTGGTCATTCGCCAACCCCTTCCCAATCTTGCTGAAATTCTTTTTGGGGCGGTTTTGGTGGTTATCGGCCTGAGCATGTTTGTCGAAGGGCTGGAAATGGCTTTGTTCCCGATCGGTGAGGGGATGGCGCAGGCACTCACCCGGAAAGGGAACTTGTCATGGCTGCTTATCTTTGCTTTTTCCCTGGGTTTTTCCACAACGGTTGCCGAGCCGGCCTTGATTGCGATAGCCGCGGAAGCTGCCGGCATTGCCAGAGTTGGCGGACTGATTGGCGACAGTAAAGCTGCAACCGATAGTTATGCTATGGGTTTGCGCCTGACCGTGGCCTTTTCCGTGGGATTCTCCATTTTACTCGGAGTGCTGCGTATCTTGCGTAATTGGCCTCTGCACTATCTGATCATTGGTGGATATGTTATCGTTATGGGCATGACGATATTTGCTCCCCAGGAAATTATCGGCATCGCCTATGATGCCGGCGGGGTTACCACCTCGACCATTACCGTCCCGCTGGTCACAGCACTCGGGGTCGGTCTTGCCACTATTATCAGGGGGCGGAATCCCTTGACCGATGGTTTCGGGCTGATAGCCCTTGCATCGTTGCTGCCGATCATTTTTGTTATGGGGTATGGGCTGGTGATTTTTTAGTGCCTTACTGATTATTTTCGTTCATAAAAACATGAAAATAATCTGCGAAAGGCAATTATTCTGTTTATCGGGGCTAGGTTTTAAGGAGCATCGAATGGGTTTTCTCAGCGAGTTTGGTAAAAATATCCTGCTTACCTGTCGGGATGTTCTGCCCATTATACTCCTTTTTGGATTTTTTCAACTGATTGTCCTGCGCCAGTCTATTCCGAATCTGCGCCGGATTCTGATCGGTGCTGTCTATGTCATAATCGGCCTTACCTTTTTTCTTGTCGGCCTTGAGAAGGCCCTCTTCCCGCTGGGCAAGATCATGGCCGCCCAGCTTTCCGATCCAGCCTTCCTTCAGGGAAGCAGTACGAGTATCGATCTCACGGATTGGAGCAACTACGGGTGGGTCTATCTCTTTGCCGCCTTGACCGGTTTTGCCACCACCATCGCCGAACCATCACTCATCGCCGTGGCCTATAAGGCAAAGGAGGTATCCGGTGGTAGTATCAATGAATGGGGACTGCGGGTTACGGTAGCTGTTGGTGTTGCCTTCGGCATTAGTTTGGGGACGTTGAGGATTATCAGCGGTACCCCGTTGTATATTTATATCTTGGTTGGCT